>JALZVW010000083.1 GCA_023301745.1 Arenicella sp.
CTATTACGTAATGGGCAAGAAAAATCGTTTGATGTCAAGGTCGGGTCGATTGACCAACCGGCCTATACCCTCACTGTTAAGAAGAAATGAAACGTCCGTCTATTTGAAGATCAAACTGAGTGACTATGATGAGAGCAATGCTAAGATGCTTCGCCTGTATTTGGTGGTGTGTTGGAACTATTTAGATAGCCCAACATAGAAAGGCATATACATAGCTTAACGAGGCGAATTTTTATGAAAACAATCGGGCTTATTGGTGGGATGAGTTGGGAAAGTACGGTGACCTACTATCAAGCCATTAACCTCGGGGTTAAAGAGCGCCTCGGTGGCTTACATTCAGCTAAGTTGATGATGATCAGCCTCGACTTCGCCCAGATCGAGGCGATGCAGAAAAAAGGTGACTGGTTAGCTGCTACCGATGCTTTAATTCAGGCCGCTCGACGTTTAGAGATTTCGGGTGCCGACGGGTTTATTATTTGTACTAACACCATGCATAAAGTCGCTGACAAGATTGCAGCACAAGTCTCCATACCTCTTATACACATCGCCGATGCAACCGGTGAGGTTTTAAAGCGAAAGCGTATCCGCAAAGTTGGTTTACTCGGAACGGCTTTTACAATGGAACAAGATTTTTACAAAGGCCGCCTTGCCCAGCATGGTCTCGAGGTCGTTATTCCGAATGAACAACAAAGGCGTGTTGTGCATGATGTGATTTATCAGGAGCTTTGCCAAGGCGAGGTTCGGTCGGAGTCAAAACAAGCCTATCTCGAGATAGTCGACGACTTAGTTAGTGAAGGCGCAGAAGCGATCATTCTTGGATGCACCGAAATCGGCTTATTGATTCAGCAAGCCGACACGGTCGTTCGGCTCGTCGATACAACCCAAATACATGCTCAAGCAGCCGTTGAATTTATGCTGAGTTCGAGAGCTTAGTTAGAGCGCCTGCAGGTTTTCAGTGGTGCTGATACTGGTTTTTGGTTTATCATTTACGTCGTATACTGCTAGCTTATCGGCTTCTTGTGATGCAGAGCCCTCGGATAAACTAAGCTTAATCTCGCGTTTGATTCGTTGGTAAATGTCAGCCAGTTCGGCATTGCCCGATGATTTTGCTATTGCTAAAACTTGGCTTAAAACATCGTCGTCTCGAAGGTCAATTACTTCGCCGCACGACTTGTTGGCCGCATGAGCGAAAATTGAAATAAGCACTAGAGCGCGCTTATTTAGCCATTCGATTTTCACGTCAGATATGTCAATCTTTTTGTTCATTTATAAACCTAGAATACGAACAATAATGTTCATGTTGAATACGTGCATTTCATCACTAGACACAGTTTTTAACAATAGTGCATATGTACTAGAACAGTTTGTGTCACTATTGTTTGAAGGCTATGTTAGAGTTTTAACCAGTAGATGAATCAAAAATCCAAAGCGAGTTTTCTGCTCAATGAGGTTTTTCTGCAAGTGAATAACTAATAAAAAGAGAGCTTAAATTACTGTGCTAAATAATTTTGTTGTTGCCGTAAACGATGTGCTTTGGGGGCATGTACTGGTCTACCTATTAGTGGCTGCTGGGTTTTGGTTTACCTTTCGCTTGGGCTTCCTTCAGGTTCGTGATTTTGGCCATATGTTTGGTTTACTTAAAACCAGCCGAGGCTCAGATAAGTCAGGCATTAGTTCTTTTCAAGCTCTCTGCACTAGCTTGTCGGCCCGTGTCGGCACTGGCAACCTGGCTGGTGTGGCGATTGCGATTTCATTGGGTGGGCCGGGCGCCATATTTTGGATGTGGGTAATTGCGTTGTTGGGCATGGCAACGGCCTTTGCCGAGTCTACGTTAGCACAAGTCTATAAGGTGCGTGATCGTAATGGCGAGTTCCGTGGTGGACCTGCCTATTATATCAAGCAAGGCTTGAATCAATCTTGGTTAGCGGTGCTGTTTTCGCTTTCCTTGCTATTCGCTTATGTATGTATATTTAGCTCCACTCAGGCAAATACTATTGCCGATGCGCTCAACCATAGTTACGCTATTTCTGAAGGAACGACGGCGATTGTTCTTGTGGTTATTGCCGGCATTACAGTGGTTGGTGGCTTGCGTTCTATTGCTCGATTTTCTGAGGTGGTTGTTCCGCTGATGAGTTTGGCGTTTGTTGTTACAGCCTTAGGTATTACGCTAATTAATATAAGTGAAGTGCCGCGTTTATTAAGCCTGATTGTCAGTTCGGCGTTTGGCTTACAAGAAGCCGGTGCCGGCACCTTTGCCGCCGCCATGAAAATTGGAATTCAACGTGGTTTGTTTTCCAATGAAGCGGGCGCGGGCAGCGTGCCACAAGCCGCGGCAAGTGCATCACCCAACCCTAAACACCCTGTTGTACAGGGCTATATTCAAATGCTCGGTGTCTTTATAGACACTCTTGTGATTTGCAGCTGTACCGCCGTAGTGATTTTATTAGCCGGCGATCTGGGAACAGGGACAACCGAAGGTATCGCAATAACTCAAGAAGCGATGAGCGTTCACTTGGGCTGGTTTGGTGGACATTTTGTTGCCATCGCGATTACTTTATTTGGTTTCACATCGATTGTCGCAAATTACGCTTATGCCGAAAGCAATCTTCACTTTTTTCGTTTAGATAGCAAAGTGGGCCGCACGGTTTTCACGTTGATTTTTCTCGGGATGATGTTTCTTGGTACCCAATTAGATTTGAAAACCATGTGGGCAACGGCGGATATGGCGTTTGGCCTAATGACGCTGATAAATGTGATTGCTCTATTGGCTCTGAGCCCTACGGTTTTTGCCGTCTTGAAAAATTATCAGCAATTCAAAAAACACAGCGAGATAGAGTTTTCGAGCGAACAGTGCAAAGTACAAGGTCGAACTGAAAAAGGCATTTGGCGTTAACAAAAAAAATCTAAGTTTGCTCGAATTGTTATTTGATATATACTTGACTGATCAAGTATATATTTTAAGGTTTTAAAATGAGTGAATCAAATTTGGCAGCGACTTTTTTAATTGGCCAATCGTTATTACAAAGTAAATTGCAGAGGAAAATCGATGGGCATTTGAGTCTGCACGGAATTAGTTTTACCGAGTATCAAATAATGCATCATCTGGCCAACGCGCACGAACAGACTATGCGGCGTATCGAGCTGGCCGATTGTGTTGGTATCAGTGCGTCAGGCGTAACACGCTTATTGGCACCAATGGAGAAAAATCGCATTGTAGAGAAACGCTCTAACCCAAGAGATGCCAGAGTTAGCTTAGTGACGCTATCACACTCTGGGGCGACTCTCTATCAAGACGCTAGTGCCAGTTTTGGCCATTGCGCTAAAACCTTAGCCTCAGCCTTAAGTACTAAGCAGTTGGAAACCTTGATGGCGTTATCTAGCCGCTTGCTTATTAACTAGATGCGCTTATGAGATTGTTTGAGCGAAAAACGTCTATATCGCTGTTAGCTTGAGTGGAAGCAGGTCCGAGGGTTTGCCGATTGGCGCGGGCGAGTATGGCATTTCATAGCCAGGTTCCACGTCAATCTGGTAATTTTTAAGCAAGTGAAAAAGTATCAGCTTCACCTGTAATTCTGCGAATTTGATACCGAGACACTTATGCGCGCCACCACCAAAGGGGATCCATGCGTGTTTATGGTTCTTATCTTCTGCACGTTCTTTATTAAAGCGTTCAGGGTCAAACTTATTTGGTTCTGACCAAATGTCGGCCATGCGATGCGTAAAGTACGGGCTAACAAATACTTGCTCGCCTTTTTTGATTTCGTAGCCTTCGAATTCACAGTCTTTAATCGCCGCTCGAGGAATGGTCGGCAAGGGTGGGTACAAGCGCAGCGCTTCTTTCAGTACCAGTCCCGCGGCGTCGAAGTCAGGCATTTGTGAATAATTTAAAGTGTCGCTGCCGTGCGCGTTAATCTCGGCGCGAATTTTATCTTGCCACTCGAGATTTTTAGCCAATGCGAAACACACGCTAGACAATGAGCTGGTGGTGGTGTCATGAGCGGCCATCATCAAAAAGATAATATGATCGATGATATCTTGTTTGCTGAAGCCTTGGCCGTCGTCACTTTGCGCGCGGCTAATTTCAGCGAACATATCTGTGTCACTCGATTGTTGTTTGCCTTCGACACGTGAGCCAAAATACTGTTCTAGGAAAGCCCGGCCTTCTAAGCCTTTTTGGTACTTATTGCCAAACATCGGGTAGCGAACGACAACCATCGACGCATCAACAACATCAACAAAGGCGGTGTTCACTTTGCCCGCCTCGTTGCTTAATGTTTCTCCAATGAATATCTTCGATGCGAGGCTTAGGGTCAGGTCTTTAATCGCAGGGTAAAAGTGAAAGTCTTTTTGTAAACCCCAACCGGCCATGGTTGAGGTAATATCAGGATTCATGCTTTCAACATACGACTCAAGGGCGTGTGCTTTAAAGGGCGCACCCATCAAACGTCGGTGATAACGATGCTCATCGCCATCGCGTAGCATTAAACCATTGGGGAATAGTTTCTCAAGTGATTTGTTCCAAGCTTTTCGGCTAGAGAAGTTTTTGTCTCGATCAAGTAAGACGAATTCGTTACCGTCGGGGCTGAGCAGGTGAATTGCCTTGGTACTGAGAAAGTTGTTGTAATAGACTGATCCATATTTTTCATGCATCTCATCGAACAGATGGTTGCAGTTTTTTATAAAGCGAAAAACATGGCCAAAAACGGGTAGGCCGTTTTCACCAGGGATAGATTTCAATGGGATGGTCATGCGACAATAAACGGTAGAATTCTGATGGACACAATGTATCCTATTTGAGGCGGTTTTGTGTGAATGAATTACGGTAGTGATTCATGGTTAACGCTGCCATTATTTTAGAAATAGTCGTGAAACAACAACGTGTAACAACAACGTGAAACAACAAAGAGTGCTTAGTCGGCACCTAAAAAGAAAAGAGTCTAGCCAACAATGAGTTATACAGAAGAAAATAAGAATTATGTTACCGCTTATGCATTTGGCGTGAATGATTCATTGCTTGGTAAGGCACTGGCCAGCCCCATGCGTCGCCTATCTTCGATATTTTTCGATATCCTTGCTGTCGGGTCATTGACCTTAATGAGTTCTACAATCATGGCCGCTTGCGTCTTTGTCGTGTCTGTCGTTGGTTCAATTAAGGCGCGGCGTAAAGACACTCGCGATTCCACTGAATCTATGGCCCCGACTGTATTGAGTATTGCTGCGGTGCTATCGGGTATCGTGTTAGCTGTGAGCTTGTTGTTTGATGGTATCAACTTAGATATGGATTCAGGTTCTACTGATGCCTCGGTTCTCGCTGATAAAGAGGCTGTGAACCTCGAGCAGAGTGAGGAGTCTAAAGCGCAGCAGGCTGAGCCGCCGGAGCAACTTAGTATCATTGCATGGTTGCGAGCGGCGCTTACTGATCTGGGTATTGGTTTTGGTTGGGCTGCGCTCTACTTCAGTGTCTTTACGGCATGGTTCCATGGCCAAACATTGGGGAAAATTTTGTTTCGTATACGAGTTGTGAAAATCGATGGAGGTGAGATGAGTCTATGGGAAAGCTTTGGACGATACGGCGGCTATAGCGCTGGATTAGCCACCGGGTTGTTGGGCTTTTTACAAGTCATTTGGGATCCAAACAGACAGGCAATCCACGATAAAATTTCTGAGACGGTGGTGATTGATCTTCGAAAGCCTGATCGGAGCGCCTAGTCTTTCAATGGAAAATAATTAGCGAGCAAGTGCTATGCCTGAATATGAAAACGCCAAATTGTTAATGCCTAAGTTGGGCTCATAGATATTAGGAAAATCACGTTTATATCTGAGAAACTTGCAGAAAGTCGATTTAGATATAGTCAAGCCGCTTATCAATTAAGGCATTAATGATCTTAAATCGAACTACAGTGGAAGAATGTAGTCAAAGAGTTACTTTTTTGTTTATGATGGATCAAAATAGATCTCTGAATAGGAACAATGAATGCCGTACTCAAACGATGTTGTCGAAGAATTGAATGTACTTTCCTTATTTAATCTTGATACTGATTTAGAAGGAATAAAAGTGCATAGTGCCGCCGGCGAAGCTAAAGTTTCTGCCGCTCAGCGCCTTTTTGATAAAGGGTTAACCTCGCAGGTCGATGGTGGCTACTTAACTAGCCTAGGCCGAACGGCGGCTGAGCATGCACAGGGTTTATTGCAAATATTGAAATAATACTTATTTATCTTACAACGGCCCTAGTGTTAGCGCTTTGCTTGAACAGCGGGCGAGGCCTAAGCCAAAGCCAGCTATAAGCGACCAATAAGCCAAAGCTTGAGTAGGCGACCGTGAATACCCAGTGTGGTAAGTCAAAATAAAGAATGCGGTCTAACCAATGAGCGATAAAAGACCCGCTGTACACGTCACCACCCGCCTTAGAGCGAAGCCACATCTCTAAGGTGGTCAAAGGGCATACCACACCGGCCCATGCTTGCATAACAACAACGCCGATGCAGCATAAGTGGCAAAGTCTAAACCATGGGTTACGAACCCATCGCCACTTCATTGAGCCGCCAGTCAAAATAAGGACCAGGCCAAGAACCACAAACGCGACGACCATTACATGTAAAAAAAGCACAGAGTCGGCTAAAAGTAAGTAGCTCTTTGTCGTCATTATTGTTCCTGGCAGCTTAATCGATAATATAAGTGTATTCTCAGATTAGAGGCCCTGCTTGTAAGCTAAATAAATGGCAATGCGAGTCAAGAAAATAGTGATGTTGACTGAAGCGTCTCTAGGAGGCTGAGTTTTAACAGACGCAGCGACAAGTTTGCATCAGATGTCTAGACCGACTTTGTAGCACGGTCATTTGCCAATGGGTGTTGCGTAAAAGGTACTGGTCAGAGATTTCCGAGCTAGCGCAGCGCTTCTACATCAAGGAATATCGATAAGCCATAGCGACAAAATCTTAGCGATAGGTCGTATTTATTGTGATCAAATTGTTGTTAATGTTATGAAAATTATTATGGTTCAAGACATTTTGAATTTATTAGAGCACAGTTGCAATTGGGCTGTAGCAAGTCGGCCAGTTCTTTCGGTTGGATTAGCTGAGCTGCTTAATAAGGGCTTTCGACGATGAACCTGTATAAATTCTGGTGCAAAGTCGAAAGCCTTTTTATGACAAGCGGCTAATGGCTCTCAGGGTATTTTATGGATCTAATTTTGCGTGTTCGATGGGGCCTTAATTGATCAATTTTGTTTCAGGGAAAGCCGCACGCCAACCAAACCAAAATGCTCGATAATAGGGAAGCCTTTCTAAGCGATCGCCATTTTTCGCTTCAAGCCAACTTTCGTTAACGGTCCACGCTTTGCCAGACTTGTCGGTTGCGGTTGAATCGCCATCGTATTCTTTAAACTTGACCCCCTTCGGATCATAGACACGATTGGCTCCTGTCTTGTCGGTCAGGACGACGAATTTTTGTTGGCCTATTCGGTTTTCATATACGGTATGTTTATTTAGATACTTAGTGTCAATTGCCAGTTGTTGTTCTGGTGCGGCTGGAAAACGAAGTGCTAATATTTCTTGTTTATTCTTCAACCGCTTGTCATTAAATGGTGTATTGAACATAAGCCGGTCGGTGCTGAAGTACTCGTTGTAAGCATTGCCCTCATCGTAGTTTCGCAAGTGCCCAGTATTAAGAGATAAGACACTGGTGTTAGGGTGGCGTTTTCGCCACTCTTTCCATGTTGTTGTGACCACACTTTCAAACTCTAGCTCAATGCCTTTGTCGACCAAAGGGCCGAGTACCGGCGCACCACGAGATGTGCTCCAAAGTGATTGAGTTGCTTGGTCGTACATTAATTTATTTGAACGGTAGAGAAAACCACTGGTACCGAGTTCATATTGAGTGCCCTTATGTTCCGTTCTGTACGGTATGACCGTTCCGCATAGCGTGCAATAAACACCGGCAATATCAACCCCACCAATTGTATCGGTAAACATCTCATGCCAAGCGAGTATACGCTTGGGATAGGCGCGTGCATCGCCGTTGATCTCGATACCAAAAACGATATTGTCATCTCCCAGGTAATCAGCTTGCTCGGCTGATACCATTTCAGGATTACGCAATGGTGGAATGCCATCTTGAACGACACCCCCCCAACGTATTTCGTCTAAGCGTATGCGTGCGCTATCTTGGCGGTCTCTAAAATATGTTTCGAACTTTTCATCAATATTTTGGTATAAGTCGGCTTTAAAATTAGCATAGCCATCAGGCGCTTGAATGTCTTGCCCCCATAGCCATTGGTAGCGATCATTTGCGTTATCGAATTTATCTTTTGGCGTTTCTTTTTCAATCAAAGCCGCTAAGCGCGAACGCGCAAAATCTGATTGAACAAACCCTAAGGTTTCGATCGCCATTGGTAAATATTCGAGTGACCAATTGTCTTCGATTATGCCTAGAATTTTACCAACTTGAATTGGGTCGAAACTCACGAGTAAGCCAAAAAACTGATTGCTCATATCAATCTTATCGAGTTGTGAGGCTTCGATCGGTTGAGTGATAGTTTCTTCAGCGTGCGCGTTGCTTAGGTCGAAAACCGCTGAGCCGATGGCGGTCATGAAGGTAATATAGGCCAGTGCAGTTTTTTTAATGATCATGGTTAATCGTTAAGGTTAATTTCATTACCTATGAAGACCTGCTGTGCCATCTCTCTATTGCTTAACTCATATTAAGCTCCGTTAATAGTCGTTGTTATGTGAGAAAACCAGTGTTCGAACCATGTGCTGCCTGACTCATTGCTAAGCTGAAACGATATATCATTAATTGAATAGGCTTGCCTGTATTGATAGTCAAGCTATGTCGATGTGTTAAGCGGCCCAGTTTGAGCTTGGTTTGATAGAGTCACTTCACACGGTGTCTATGTGTAACTTGTTTTAATCTTTCACATCTCGCTTGGAGGTGGCCGTATTTACGCTAGCTCTGAGACTGTCTAAATATAATTGTCGGAGTATTCTCATGTCTTTAAAAGCTATTCTAGAAGAAACCATGGCGGCGTCTATTAATAAAATCCCGCCAGAAGCAATGGATATTATTGTTCAGAGCTCAGCCGAGCTAGACGCTAGAGGTATCGGTAATAGTGCTCTAATTGCTGGTGATACACTGCCTGACGCCACGTTGATAGACGCTAACGGTATGCCAATTTCGATGGCATCTTTGCTCGAAAAAGGGCCACTCATAATCAATTTTTATCGAGGAGGTTGGTGCCCTTATTGTAACTTTGAACTTAAAGCGTATCAGGAGCTGTTGAGTGAGATTCAGTCTCTAGGTGGGCAGCTGGTTGCTGTTACGCCTGAACAGCCTGATAACTCGTTAAGTACGATTGAGAAAAATGAATTGAAATTTCCAGTGTTAACCGATAATGGCAATGCGTTCGCTCAAGCCTTGGGGTTAGCTTTTGAATTGCCGGAAAAATTACAGCAGGTTTACGCTGGTTTTGGTCTCGACTTGCCTGGGCATAACGCCGATACCCGTTGGGTATTGCCTATCCCTGCTACATTGGTCGTAAAGCCTGATGGTGAAATCATGTTGTCTCACGTTGACCGTAATTATACAAAACGCCTTGAGCCACGCGATGCGTTGGCCGCTTTGAAGGCTAGTTTGTAATATGAAGCCGAGGGTTTTTCTATCAGCCCCCTTATTTTCCTAACTGTGGCTTTGAGTAAAAAGGCCGAGTCATTTTACTGATTCGGCCTTATTAATACTGCAACTTTTGTATTCGAAGAGTTTTAACTAACTATTAAAACTCAGCCGACAGCTGTACGTATATTAAACGACCACGAGGGTCATGGGTTCGTGACTCGAAACCGCCGTTAGTAAAGACAACCGGTGGTTGCTCATCGGTCAGATTTGTTACACCAACAGTGGCATTGTAGTTACTATTGGCACCGAGCAGAAAGTTAACTTGGGCATCTAAGGTATCAAACGAATCGATGCGTTGGTTATCATTCTGATCATCATCAAATGAGCTGACTGAACGATACGCTAGCCGTGCCGATATGCCTTGTGTCGCATAGTTAACACCGGTGGTAAATCGAGTTTCAGGTGTTGGACTGCCAAAGTTAGTAAAGTTTCGATTACCCGCGCCGTCGATAGAACCTGCTTGAGGGTCGATAATATCGTAACTAAATACCCGAGTTAAATCTAAAAATGGCGAGAAACTACCAACATTAGTGTCAAAGCTATAATCCACTTTGAAATCAATACCGTCGGTCTCAATATTTGACGCATTTACAAAATCATTGAACACAAAAAGAATGTTTCCGCCGGGACCTCGAATAACATTTGGGCCTAAGGGGTCAGCATCGACAATGGCTTGTTGATTTGTTTGAATAATTGCGTCAGTAAAGTCAAAGCGCCAATAATCAAGGCTAATATCTAAATTTTTCGCCAATGAAAATGAGGCTCCAAAATTAAACGCTTCGCTCTCCTCTGGGCTAATATCACGCCCGCCCGCGGGAGCTTCAAAGCTACGAATTGCCGCAAATGCTGCTGCACCTAGTATCGGGTCTTGCACCTGTTGTAACGAGGTTGACTGGCCGTTTACCTGAAATA
This sequence comes from Arenicella sp., assembly GCA_023301745.1. GTDB lineage: Bacteria > Pseudomonadota > Gammaproteobacteria > Arenicellales > Arenicellaceae > Arenicella. The sequence continues at coordinate 10,583 of JALZVW010000083.1, forward strand.
GGCTAGGTGCTCGAAAGCTGGTTGAATAACTGGCCCGGAAGGATAATGTATTTAACGGGCGATATAAAAATGAAAATTTAGGGTCTACCGTGTCGCCTATATTACCGCCGTAATCCTCGTAGCGTAAGGCGGCGTTAAAATCGAGAGTAGGAGACAACGGAATGGCTATCTCCGAAAACACAGCGACAATATCACGATCGTCTTCAAAGTCAGAACTGCCGATAATAAACGCAAACGCGTCTTGATTAGACAGATCGTCAAAATCACGCCCGAAATCTTCTCGACGGTACTGTGCTCCAACCGCTAAACCGATATCACCCGCGGCGGTTGCACCAATAGTGCCGGTGAAAACGGCGTCTAACACTAATAAATCTGATTCAGAATCAATCGTTTGCGTTTCTATAAGAAAATCAAGGAGCTCAGGGTCATTCGGTATTGGGCCAAAGCTTGTTGCAAATGGGTTAAAAAATAAGCACCCATTTTGACCAGGAACACCGGCCGCCGCATCACAGTTAGCGCCACCAAAGCCGAACAAGGCATCTTGCAAGCGGTCTGTTACGGTGTCATCGGTTTGCAATGAATGCTCATTGCTTGCATAAGTAGCCGCGACATCGTAGTTCCAGTTATCAGACCCTAGAAAAGAACCTGATAGTTCGGCACTCAGGCGCAGTGTTTCTGAATCCGCAATGGAGGGAGAAACCGAGCCGCCGTTACCGATAACACGACCAAAAAAGATCGGTGTCCCGAGGGATGCAGGGAAAATGTTACCAGGGTTGTTCGCCGGTACGATGGCACTCCCTGTTTGTAGAAACGGAAAGCTTGGTGAATTACCACGAATCGCTTCGTAATCGGTGTACGCTGCTTCAACGCGAAGTTCATTGTCGCCGAATCGGTGGGTTACCGTACCAAACAGATTTATTCGTTCTTCTTCGGGGACCAAGCTAAAGAAGTCACCAAAGTCAAATTGACACAAGCCCGCTTGAAATGGTATTCCAGCACCGTCAAGCAGTGGTTGAAATGCGCTAAGAGGTGCTGCGATACCTCCTTGAGATGCACACCCAGTTGGGTCAATAACGGGCAGTGCGCCGCCAGCCAGGCCGGTTAGAAAAAACGACCCAGGGTTGCCTAATGAAGAGCTATCATCTTGAGGGCGGCTTAGCCGGCGTTCAGAGGTGGTAAGTTCGCTGCGATCAAAGTAGCTGGCCGCGACCACAACATCTGTATTGTCATTGCCCCAACCAAATTTAACTTCGGCCGTTAGGTCAGACTGGCTGCCGTCTCCGTCTACACTCGCTGCGCGAACATTAACCGCTGAGCCTTTAAAGTCATTGTCAGTAATAAAGTTAACCACACCGGCTACAGCGTCGGTACCATAGATTGCCGCCGCCCCATCCTTTACAATTTCGATGCGCTTAAGTGCGATTTGCGGAACCAATGCATTAGTGTCAACAAAATTAATGCCGTCATTAGTTAATGCGCCAGTGCCGACTTGTCGTCGGCCATTCAAGAGCACTAGTGTTGAGGCAACGCCTAAACCTCTCAAATTGAAGTTCGATGACCCGACAGTACCATTTTGAGTAAAGGCATCAGGGTTGTTCTGTGAGCCGCTATTGATGGTTAAATTTTGTACCACATCAGCAATATTAGCGGCGCCAATATTTTCCAAGTATTTAGCGTCTAATACCGATGTTGGAGAAGGTAGATCGCTTTGACGAAATCGGCTCAAGTAAGAACCGGTGACTACAACTTCTTCAAGCGTCTCGTCAGAATTTTCTTGAGCGTACGACATGTTTGGCAGTAACGCCGCGACCGCGATGGCAATGGCGCCTCGTTTGAACACTGTTTTACGGGTGTTTCTGGGCGCATGACCTAATGAAAATGGTTTTTTCATTCTCTATCTCCTCTGGGGTTTATATTATTTGATTATCTAGCTCGTTATTATTTTTTTACCGTTATTATTAATCTATCAGTATTTTCTAGCATTAGATAGAAAATACTACATCGATCACATAATGATCTAATAGTGACAATATTATGTGAAACTTCTTGTCATGTTCGCAACTTAAAGCGATAACGGGCAAACGTCTATAATTGCCGCTTCTGCGATAACTACTGATAAATAATCATGGCGAGTTCCCGTTGCAGATTCAGTGCCGATTATGCAACTCGACTCTGGTCGAGTCGTTAGTGTTCGCCAATCAACGTTTCAAACGTTGATGTTTAGTGGTGTTTTTTTAATTTTTCTATCTGCAATGGCGACACTTGCAATCGGTTCTAATAGGATTCAGCATTAGAGTATTAATACAGAGAAAGGTTTAGCCTATGGCATATCAGGTTCAGGATGTGTGTAATCGCTTTAGCGATTTAATTATTGACGCTAGTTGTACCGATTCTTGGTTTTCTAGAATAGATTCGGTGGAGGGCGTTCAATCAGATAGTTTAGTCTTCATCAGCGATGCCGATAGTTTGGTTAATCTAGACAGTAGCCCCGCGGTTATTGTTACTAGTGCTGAGATTGCGTCGTTAATTGAGGGTGATGCATCAAGCGTTCTGGTGGTTAAGAACGTGCGTTTAGCGCAAGCTTTTATTAAGCAGCAGTATGCCGATTACGATACCGCAGACAGCCATTGGGGCGTGATTCACCCGAGCGCGGTTATTCACCCAAGTGCTAAATTGCATGAGGGTGTACGAGTCGGCCCTAATACCGTGATTGGCCCGGATGTTGAAATTGGCACTAACACACATATACGTTCAAATTGTGTCATCGAGCATAGCGTTATTATTGGCCAAAATTGCGTGATTAATAATCTAGTTAATATTGGCTATCTCTGCGTTCTCGGCGATCGAGTGATTGTGCGTCCTGGCGCAATTATCGGCAATGAAGGTTTTGGTTTTGCGCAAGATGAGCAGCGCCATTATCATCGAACGCCGCATACTGGGTATGTTGATATTGGCGATGATGTGCAAATCGGCTCTAATTGTAATATTGATCGAGGTACTTACGGCGCGACTACGATAGCACGGGGCGTTAAAATAGATGCGCTTTGCCATATTGCGCACAACGTTAGTATCGATGAAGACGCGTTATTTGTGGCACAGTCTGGTATCGCTGGATCATGCAATATTGGCAAACGTGTAATTGCATCCGGACAAACAGGGATGCTAGACCACAAAACGGTCGTTGACGATGTCATTCTGGTGCATCGATGCGGCGTTACTGAAGATGTTTTAGAGCCTGGCTTGTGGGCAGGCACACCGCCTAGACCATTTAAAGAATATGTTCGCAACTTGGGCTTAGGCAAGAAAGTAAACAAGCTAAGTCGTGAACTCGCTGAGCTTAAAAAGCGCCAAGCCAATTGACTCCTCTGGCGGCACTTGATTATTGTTTTATCACATGCCGAAAAACTGGCTGACCCAACTGAGCGCGATATAGAATACGGTAAAGCCGATGGTGAACGCGATAATGCTTAAAACGCCGGCAATCATGATCATTAAACCATCCCGTTCGAGTAGCCCCAGTGCAAAGCAAATAGTCGCTAGAGCTGGAGGGAAATTACTGAACGGGAAGGGTATCGCGACGACTAGGCCTAGCAATAAAATCACTAAGCCTATTGCTCTTCGAGCAAAATCATTACTGAATACTGGCCATCTTGGCACAACCAATGTTTCTAATCGCTCGATCCAGCGGCTTATCGTCGAACCCCATTTCTGTAAGCCAGTAATACCCACTTGCCGTCGTTGAATAAAGTCTGGAAACACAGGCGCAGGCAGCCCCATAAATAGTTGGAATGCCGGCACTATCATGGCAATTCCAGCGAATACTGAAATTCCCGGCACCATCGCTAGCAATGCGAGTATCAACAACACTCCTCCATAAGAGCGCCGTTGAAACTGGGTCATTAAGTGGCCAACTTCTACATGCGTGCCTTCGAGAGACTGCAGTGTCTCATTGAGTAGCGCGGAGGTTTTGATACGGCCGGGTTGCTCCGAGCGATGACTCATTGTTCATACGACGCTAAGTAATAGTGGTGAGTGTTCATATCGTCATCAGCCAAGAATTCTCTCACGTTGGTAAAGCTTCACGGCTACCCAAGCAAGAGCGGCCGCTAAGACGGTGCTGCATATCATTGATAAAGCAATTAGGTCGAACGAGATTGTTTCGCCTTTGAGCGTTTCAATAATGATCATGCCTTGGCTCAATGCCGGCACCCACATATTAGACATCGCCGGTTCTGGAGATAAAAAAGCCAACGACATTAATGGCAGAGTCGGCACCATCATAACCATGCCTAGGTAGGACTGTGCTTCTTTATAGCTTTTAGTGAAGGAGGCAACCAGCACCATTAGGGCGCACCCTGCGAATACGAATGGCAAGCAGGCGACAAAGATAGTCGCTATTTTCCCAGCCCCTACTGAGATCGAAATCAAATCTACAGGCATGTATTCGAGACCCAGTCCGAGACCGGTGAGTACCAGCAGAAAGGTTAGAGCTGAAAAAACTACCGTCGCGCCAAGTTTCGCCAGTAAGACGATGTGGCGTTTTACGGGTTGGGTCAGTAACGGTTCGAGAGAGCCTTTTTCGCGCTCTCCCGCCGTTGTGTCTACCGCCAAGTACATGCCCCCAACCATGATAAACATGATCATTAAGTAAGGCATCATTGTTAGGAACTGCCCACTGCGAGCTTGCGGTGTGGCGATATCTGAAATATTGATCCGAATAGGGCTGGCAACTTCAGGGCTAATACCCCTAGAGAGTAGGCGCATTGATCCGATCTGACTACCGTAATTTCGTATCGCACCTTGAACCGTATTGAAGCCAATCTTCTCAAGCCCAGTAATCGAGCTATCGTGAATTAAGCGCAGTGGCGCGGTTGTCCCTTTGCTAAAGGCTTCAGGGTAATCACGGCTGATTAACAGAATAACTCTGTGCTCGCCTCTGGCAATAGAAGCCTCTGGGTCGAGTGGCGCGTCAACAACCTCTATATTATTTTGGCCTAACCAATTCATCAAATTGGGCGCGTGTTCAGAGCCGACGACCGGCAGCTTTAATGCCTCAGAATTGACGAGATCGGTTTCTTCTTTGACGGTTTTGTCTAAGAACCATAGAAGACCAAATATTAGCAGCGGGAATATTACGATAGACACCGCCATGGTGGTGAGTGTGCGGCGGTCCCTGGCGTTGTCGACAACCTCTTTGCGTAGGATCGTCCATAGGCTAGAGAGGTGGCTTATTTTTCGTGTATGCATCTATATCAACCCTTCTTCTGAACCGATGGCTTTGACAAAGGCATCTTCTAAATTTTGTTCGCCAGTATCATTTCGTAACGCTTCTGGCGAACCGCTGGCGGCGACTGTGCCGTTAGCAATAATCACTATTTCATCGCAAAGAGCCGCGACTTCTTGCATCACATGGCTTGAAAATAGGACGCAATGGCCAGCACTTTTCAAACGTTGGATGACCTCTCGAAGACCGCGTGTTGCCATGATATCGAGACCGTTGGTCGGTTCGTCCAACAATACATTTTTGGGATTGTGAACTAAGGCGCGAGCGAGTGCTACTTTGGTTTTTTGCCCTTGAGAGAAACCTTTTGCTCGCCGCCCAATAAAGTCACTCATATCGAGTAACTCGGCTAACTCGTCAATGCGCAGACTGAGCTCTTTGCCTGACATGCCGTGTAATTCGCCAAAATAACGGATATTTTCTCGGGCCGTTAAGCGTTCGTAAATACCGGCTCCATGGGTTAATACACCGATCGATGACCTCACGGCAAGCTTGTCGACAGTGACATCAAGCTTGTCGATTAAGGCGGTACCGGCGTCAGGTCTAAAAGCCGTGTATAAGATTCTTAGAGTGGTAGACTTTCCCGCACCGTTGGGGCCGAGCAAGCCGGTAATTTTCCCATCGTGGGCGCTAAAAGACACACCATCAACGGCTTTTACGGAGCCGAAATATTTTCTCAAATTTGAAACTTCGATCATGGCGTTGGCCCCGTAGTGTCGATGAAAAAGGGCATCGCACGCTCGCGTTCAATGCAGTCAGACTTTACCTCATCGAGGTTGGCATTTTGAATGAAATCACGCAATAAAAACGGCACGCAGCCTCGACCAATTACGCCATGACCATGGGATGGCACAATTAAGTGCTTAGAATTGCTGAACATAGCCGCTGCGCGCTCGCCGTTAGCTGGCGGAGTTATCGGGTCGGTTTCGCCCGAAAGTACTAATACCGGTTTATTGCTGGCGAAGGCTTGGCGGAAATCTGGGTCCATAATACCTCTGGGCCAGACCTCGCAGACCGCTGAGAGTCCGTCGATCATATCGCTTCCAAAGTAGGTGTTTGACGCTTGCTCCGTTGCGTTCGCTTTAACATATGGAGCATCTTCGGCACACATTACTGAATTGTGCATTGCTGTCGCAAAATCGGCACCTAATGATTCATTGATGTTAATAGCGTGGGCAGCAAGAGGAACATAGTCGCCGTCGTGCGCGGCTGAAATCAACATCGGTAAAAGGGCCATGCTTTCGGTGGCGTAGGGCATAAACCGTACGGCCGCCAGCAAATCGATTTCACTGACTGTGTGCTCTATTTTTTTGCCGGTCAATGGGTGTGCGATATTGATTGCGACCGGCTGATCTTTTAGCTTTTTCCTAAGCGCTTTAAATTTGACTGCAATGTCACCAAATTGTTCACTACAGTTTGGCGTTTCGTTGCAGCGTTTGACTATATTATCGAAAGCGTCTTGCGAACGACGCGCGATCTCGGCGCCGGCTAGGTTTAAACCAACATCGACTACACCATCTATGATCAACGCGCGTGTGCTCTCTGGATAACGCCTCAGGTAGTGTTGCGCAACTCGCGTACCATAGCTCACGCCATAGATTGTAAGTTGCTCGTAGCCGGCCGCTTTGCGCACAGCATCGAGGTCTTGTACGGCGATAGAGGTAGTGTAGAAACGCGGGTCACTGTGACTGGTTTTGGTTAAACAGGTTTGGGTTAGTTTAATGGTTTGAGCACGATCAAAGACGTTTGCTTGCTCTTCTTCCTCTGGCGTGTCGCATTGAAGAATATTTGAACGACCCGTGCCTCGCTGATCTACGATTAGTACGTCACGTTTTGCTCGGACAAAATCCAGCACTTGACGAAGGCCAATCGCCATATCTATTGATGAACCACCTGGGCCGCCTTGAATTACCGTGAACGCGTCGGCTTCAGGTGTAGACGCGTTAGAGGGTAGTTTGACGACAAACAAATCAATTGATTTACCATCCGGGGCTTCGGGGTTCTCAGGACGCGAGAGCGTCGCGCATTCAGCATCGATTTCGACGGCCTTGTGCTTTATTTGGCATCGTTTGAAACTAAGGCTTTGGTCGGATTCTTGCGCGTGGCTAACGGTGGTCATAGCCGCAAAAGTGGCCGTAGTAAAAATGACGACAATCAGCGTATTGACTGCCAATCCACATTTGGCAAACGAAAAGTTCATTGAGTGCATTCCAGTAACAATAATTAGGCTGTAATTTAACACAGTTCTGCCTTTAATGAGCCGATGATATCGGTGTCTGAAGGCGAAATTAATTGATCATTACCAATGCTTGCCGTGCATCATGTTTCCTTGTCTTTAAGCGGTTCGTAACTTTTCGCTTGCTTGATTATCGTTTTCAAATTTGCTTGAACAGAACCTGCATAACTATATAAACATATTCTCGCCGCAATGCGCTAATATTGCTTCTATGATAAAGAGTATTCTCGATAGATTAAATCAGCCGTTTCCGAGCAAGAAAAGCCTGCGAGGTAGCCTCTTAAATCTATTTTATGTGTCGATTTTTATCGCTGGATTCCTATTCATATTTAGGCCGTTTGGGATGCGCCAGGCACCAAATCCATTTGTTATTTCAGCCGCGTTTGGCGCGGTGTCTTTGATTTTCTCGGTAAGTTTCGAATTATTTTGCCGTTTTGGTTTGAGAATTAAAACCGATATTCCAAGTTGGACTCTATGGAAGTGGTTAGTTCAATCGTTCTTAGTCGTCAGTTGGATTGCTTTCGGCAATCATCTTTTACAGTCGTTGTTGTTTTGGGGGCACTTCGGAAGCCTTAATCAGTGGCTGGCCGTTTGGCAAGCCACTTTAACCTTGGGATGTTTTCCGATTTTTGTGTCTGGCTTAGTAGTGCAAATGCGGGCCGTAACGAACAATGTTCAACAGGCGAATGACATTGATTTGCCGAGTGAGCAAAAATCCTCTGGCCCGGTAATTGAATTCTCTTTGAATGCGAATGAGTCGTTTAGCGTCGTGGCAGCTGACTTGCTCTACGTTGAAGCGATGCAGAACTATGTGCAGCTGCATGTACGTGGGGGTAATAAAATCTCACGCCAGATGATTCGTATTACCATTGCCAATACGCTACGGCAAATTCATGAGCTTGGCGTTACTAACATTGTCCGTTGCCACCGGTCTTATTTGGTTAACCTAGACGCGATTGATACTGTAAAAGGCAATGCGCAAGGGTTGAGGCTTGAGCTAAATGACGCATTAGATGTTTTTGTACCTGTTTCAAGAAGCTATATTCCGGAGTTTAAACGTGCGCTAAAGCTTGCTAATCGTGCTGCTGCGTTGTGATTGATTGCGCTTTGTTTGTCGTTCGTCAGAAAAACATGTCATCCGTCCCAAAGCCTTAGCTTAGTGGTGTTTTAAGTCATACAGTTGTTTCAACACAAACATAATGTTGATGGTGAAACAAACATGGAAATCCTAAGCCAAATTATCTTGATCTCTCATATAGCGGCCGGTTTCGTCGCTCTAGCCTTATTCTGGGTGCAGGCAGGGAGCCGAAAAGGCACAGCCCGTCATAGAACGCTGGGTAAGCTCTACGTACAGCTGATGTGGGCCGTTGTTGTTAGCGCTGTCTTGCTGTGTATCGTTAGCTTTATCAATGGGCGCAATGTCATTGCAACTTTTTTGATTTTTATCGCATTGATAACGGCTAAGCCGCTGTGGCTTGGGGTTGCTGTGCTTAAGGCTAAGAAAGGTCAGTACAATAAAGCAATCGGGGTCTACCGAGTTGGACATGTGTCTTTTAATCTACTTATTGTGTCTACAGGTGCGGCGATGGTTGGCTATGGCGCTTATCTCGGCGGACAGGGTTTTGCTATGTTGCTGATCATCTTTGGCGGCCTGGGGTTAGCAAATATGTTTGACTTATGGTCGTCGGTAAAGGCGATAAACAGCGATGATTTTAGTGAGTGGACTAAAGTTCATATTGTCGGCATGGGAACAAGTGGCATAGCCGCGCATACCGCGTTCTTGGTGTTTGGGGCCAATCGGTTCTTACCTGAGGCGGTTACGCAAAGCAATTGGTCATTCGTACCTTGGTTAGCGCCAACCGTGGTTGGTACAATTTTAATTCGAATTGCGGTTACTAAATACCAAGCTAGGCAAACTAAAAAGCCTACTTAGACGGCCTCTGATAGACTTGTTGTGAATTCGCTGTAATGAAATAATCAAATGCAGGGTCTACTACTTTGAACTGAGAAAATGGAAAGCGCTATGTGTTTTCCTTATTGACTAACAAGAGGTTTCTATGCAGCGTTCTTTATTACTTACTTTAGCATCACTGACTATGTTGATGCAGTCGTCGTTTTCTTACGCATCAGGTGGCGGTGGCGGCGGTGGTGGCTTCTCTGGCGGCGGTGGGTCTATTCCACAAGCACGACCTGTCGACCAAACTTACGAGTTAGGCAAAGCAATCTATACGGGGAGAGCGAAAGGTGAACCATCTCTCGAGTACTGTATCGCGGTAGAAGGTGAGAAACTGCCTCTTAAACGCAAGTCTGTTAAGGTATTTAAAGACAGCACTTATAATGACTTTGCTAACAATTTGTATAATTGCGAGGAGCCTGATCAGTTGGTTGCTGAAACCTTAACTCGTGATAGTTTGTTATATGTTGTTTACTATCTAAATAAGCGCCACAAGCTTAAACTGCGAGGCTCTTAATAAGCCGCGTAGGTATTCTAAAAAACTATTTATGTGGTGAAACTACACTAAGCCTCACAATCTCGGCAGTTATGATTTGAGGCTTTTGTGTGTTTTCTGAACATTTTTTGGCTTACTCAGTTGAAAATTTTGATAGTTGAAGACTGCGCCACGAGCAATAAATCGCGACCAGCATCGGTGGTGCGAATTCAAGCGCTATAACCCAATTCCAATGTGTATAAGGCTCCAAACCTGAGTTGCTCAGATTAATACCTGATGCGTAGCTTAGTAAGATTGTTACCGACGCTAGCCATGCCCAAGGGCTGGGTCGAAGAACCGCAAAGGGTAATAGCCATACCAGATACCATGCATTGAAAACCGGTGCACACAGAAATAGCCCCGCGTAGAGAAGATCACCGCGTAACGCTTGGTGAGCAATGACTGAAGGTCCTTTCTTTAAATAGAATAATAGATAACTCGCACTGGCAACCGCAAGGGTGCCAATCAAGGTCAGTTTGACGCTGCTCAGTGATACCCATTTTCCCACCGTGATGCTTGCAAGCAAGTACAGTGGCGCATTAAATAGCCAATCACTGCTCATTGAACTCAAGCCGTCAGGCAACCAAGCCTCTTTGATGCCAAAAGGAGCCGCAATAAGGACTGCTGTGACTAAAAATGCAAACCACGCTTTCCATTCAAATCTGAGTAAAAAAGGCAAAAGCATGACAGCAAAAATTTTCACTCCACACGCTAAAGCCATGCAAATGCCAACGCTCACAAACTGGCGTTTATTCAGCATAAATAAGGCTAAAACAATCAACATGACGCCGGCAATGTCTGGGTGTGCGGTCACTACAAACTCTTTAATTACTAGCGGACTCCATGCATAAAGGAGTACCGAAGTAGACTTGGTTAGTTTTAACAGCAATAAAATAATGGCTAGATCGATTAGCCCAAGCAGTGCTTGTAATGCCCATATTTCTCCCGGGGCAATTAGATAAGCGAGGGCAAATAGCCACTGACTGGTTGGGCCATAAATTGTTTCAATGAATGGGTAATTAATACCGTCTAAAATGACTTCAAACTGTTCGTTAGCGTGTTGTGTGCCAAAAAAATCGGCAGGCGCGATACCGTAAGGTGAGCCCGTTTCGATGGTCATTCGGGCGTCCCAAAGGTAGCGATAGAAGTCGTCTTCTAATACCGGGAAGGTAAAGCCACCTATTATCCGAAACAACACCGCAAAGCCGATCAGGGTGCGCAGATTAATGTCGATGTTCTGTCGATTGTGGATATGCCAAACCCAAAAACTTAAAGCGGCGCAAAAAAGGCTCACGCTTAGTAATTGGGTCAATTCAAAATGACCGTAATAGCGAGAGTTTAACGCCATATAAAGGTAGGCTAGGCTGGATAGGCCGCCAGCAATAATTGCCTGCAAATTCGGAGTCAACAGCCCTAGTCGGGGCGCCGAATGTCGAGCGTCGGTACTCATTTTTTGCTGAGAATCACTTTGTAGGTAAGGAAATCATTGGGTTTAGGGTCTTTTATATCGTAAGTTAGTTTTGTTGTTAATAAATAGCAATCAGGCTATTGAGTCAAATTTAGTCGTAAAAGGTAATTTTTCATGTCGTATTTCCATCAACGTGTTGCCGTTATCATACCCGCTTTCAACGAGGCGCTTAGCATTAAGTCCGTGGTTGAAGAGTTGCGAAATTTGAAGTCACCGCAAAATAAAGATTTGGCATTGATTGATGATTTGATTGTAGTTAACAATGGCTCAACGGATGGAACGCCGGAAATCGCGAAGCGAGCTGGCGCAAACGTGTTCAGTGAATTTCGTAAAGGCTATGGATATGCTTGCCTGCGGGGTATTGAGCAGCTCGAGCGGCCTGGTCAGCTAGCACCGAATGTTGTGGTGTTTGTTGACGGAGATCATTCTGTTGATGTAACCGAGCTCGAGGCGCTTCTGCATGCGGTTAGTGAGGGCAATGACTTAGTTGTCGGCAGCCGCGTTAGTCGTCTCCAAGAACGTCATTCGATAGGAGCTCACCAACAGTTTGGCAATCACTTAGCCAGTGGCCTGGTAAGACTGTTATGGAAGGAGCCGATTTCTGATCTAGGGCCGTTTAGGGCCATTCGATACTCGGCTCTTAAGCAACTTGATATGCAAGATCAACGCTTTGGTTGGACAGTTGAGATGCAGGTTAAAGCGATTCAAGCAGGCATGAGCTACCAAGAGGTGCCGGTGCGAAGTCTTAGGCGTATTGGTGTATCGAAAATTAGTGGCACGGTGCGAGGCACAATTGGCGCGGCTATCGGAATATTTTCAATGGTATTTAAACTCTATTGGCGTGAAGCCAAGTTTTTAGCGTCTCTAAAGGTCTTCTCTGAACAACGGTAATTTAGTGCGCGGCTGTTGATTGTAATAACCAGTTAAATGAAAAAAATATCAGTACTTTGAATCTGACGTTCATCGGGTCATAATGACCGATGTAATAAGAAGAATTAAAGGGGCTGATTGTGAAGAATTTATTAATACTGGTTTTAGTTATAGTGGCCGTTGCCGTTGTCGGTAAGGTGGTCTTAGAGAAGCAATACGAAAGTGAACTTGATGATGCGATTGCCCTCACGCGAGGGTTTGCAGATATAAGGTATGACAATATTAAGATTGGCTTTGATGGTTCGATCTCAATCAATGGGCTTAGTGTCACTCCTGCAGGCCTTGACGACAGTGTTTATATCCAAAACATTACCGCCATCTCATCTGACCGGATGTTCCCCGTTAAGGGTCTTGACGTATTTAAAGATGGACAGTTTCCTGAAACATTCGAAGTGAATGTTAGCCAACTTTCGCTTCCTCTTAGCTTAGCCGATGAATCAAAAGGAGTTTACTTAGAAAGTCTCCCCGAGGGAGGGCAGTGCCGTAGTTTGATGGCATCGCTTAATTACGAAGACGCAGGTTATTCCAAGTTAGATGCCGATATTCGTTTTGCGTTCAACTTTAGTGATGTGTACAACGCCGTTGTTAATATTGAGCAATTCGACCAAGCGGCTAGTACGACCGTTGAATGGATTTTTGATGCTAATAAAGTTGAAGACCTTATTACGCGTCAGACAGAGCAATTGCCGGTAAGTGAGTTAAACGTCACATTTGAACTTGAGCCTGATGCTGCTGAACGGTTTATTGATCAATGTGCCAGCGAATTCAAAGTAACACCTGATGTATATTTAGATAAAGTCGTGGGCTCAGCTAAATATTCTCAAAATAGCTTTGGCGCCGATCTTGGGCCAGAAATGCGTACTAGTTTAGTGAAGTTCATGCAGGGAGGTTCTCGCTTCGAATTGAAATCGAAACCAGGCCCTCAATTGAAAAACTTAGAACAGCTTCAATTTTATAAAGCTCAAGACATACTCCGATGGCTGAACCTAACGGTTGCGTTAGATGGAGAAAATGTGCCACTAACGGCATCGACAGTGGCGACAGGCGAGAGCGAAGAAGCTGAATCTAAGAAGTCGAAATCTGAGGCTAAACCAAAGTACTCTACGATATCGGCATCAAGCGCAAGTCGCTATATTGGCCGCTGGGTGCGTATTAAAAGAAGTAATGAGCGAAAGCGTCTCGAGGGGAAACTATCTGGCATCGATGATGATGATCGCCTGATGGTTGACATGTATCGGCACGGTGGGTTAATGACATTAACCGTCGGTGCTCAAGAGATCGAACATATAGAAGTACTTAATAAATAGAGTGTTCCTATGATTCAATGGGCAGTGTAATGGTTGAACCACCACTCATTGACGATTTTACGCTAGACCTTTTTACACTAGAACTAGGGCGTGGCGCCGAAGTTGGGCTAGCGCTTTCGCTTTCAGTCATGATGTTCTCAGTGGCGCTGAGCCTTCGGCCTGATAGTTTTAGGTTTTTACGAGTCGCGCCACGCGCTTTTCTCATTGGAATAATCGCTCAGCTTTTAGCTTTGCCCGCATTAACCGTTCTTTTGTGTGCGCTGATCGAGCCAGCCCCGTCAGTGGCTTTAGGAATGATTCTGGTTGCTTGCTGCCCTGGCGGTAATGTTTCAAACATGTTGGTACTATTGGCGCGAGGAAATGCGGCTTTGTCTGTATCGTTAACCGCGACCTCTAGTCTCTGTGCGGCATTCATCACACCGGTTGCGATACTATTTTGGAGCAGCTTGTACCCGCCGACCGCCGAATTGCTTACCCAAATTGACTTCGATGCGATAAGCTTTTTGATTCAAACATCGACTATTTTGGTATTGCCTCTACTATTGGGTATTGCGTGCAATGTCTATTTACCTCGAATAACGAATGCTATCCGACTACCATTAGTCTTGCTGTCGACGGCGACACTGCTTGTTCTTATCCTTGTTGGGTTAGCGAGTTATTGGAGTGCCTTTGTATCAATCGGTATCGGCTTAGTTGGGCTAGTTGTGGTGCATAACAGTTGCGCCTTTGCCTTAGGCAATGGTATAGCGCGTTTAGGTGGCTTAAGTGTCGCTGATCGCCGCGCCCTAACCTACGAGGTTGGTATTCAGAATGCTGGCTTAGGCATTGTGATTCTGCTTACCCAACTGGGCGGGCTTGGCGGGTCCGCTGTAGTCGCGGGTCTTTGGGGTATTTGGCATATTATCGCTGGCCTTTTTTTAGTTGCTGTATTTAGGCTGATGGATAAATTTAGCGGCACCGTGCCGTAAAGAACGTCAGTAAATATTCATAATCAACGAAATTAATTGGAGGCCTGATGTACGATCTTAAAATAATTAATGGCTCTGTTATAGATGGCACTGGTTCAAAAGCATTCAGGGCTAATATAGGCGTGCGCGATGGAATGATCGTAGAGATCGGCGACGTTATTGGTGATGCTGAGCAAGTGATTGATGCGCATGGCGCGATCGTTACGCCTGGCTTTGTCGACGTGCATACGCATTATGATGGCCAAGTGTCTTGGGACGAAGAGCTCATGCCATCGGTTAACCATGGTGTTACAACCGCTGTGTTAGGTAATTGCGGAGTGGGTTTTGCGCCTTGTCGAGCTAATGATCGTGAGCAGCTGATTAAGTTGATGGAAGGCGTTGAAGATATCCCTGGCACAGCCTTGCACGAAGGTATTAAGTGGGGCTGGGAAACATTTCCTGAATACATGGATGCCATTGAAAAGTTGCCCCACACCATAGACTTTGCGGTGATGGTGCCTCATGACCCGTTGCGAATTTATGTAATGGGTGAGCGGGCCATGTTTGATGAAATGGCAAATAAGGACGATATTAAGGCGATGCAAAGGGTTGTGCGTGAGGCGATGACCGCCGGTGCTGTAGGGTTCTCAACGGGACGCAGTGACTCACATAAAACCGCCGATGGAGATTGGACACCTGCGAGCGAAGCCGCGCAAGATGAGTTAGTCGGTATTGCCAAAGCATTTAACGGTTTAGACTTCGGCGTGCTGCAAGCGGTGAACGATTTTGACATGCTTCGACCCGAAGATAGCTTTGAACACGAATTCAGCATTATGGAGGCGTATTTTAAAGCCAGTGGCGGTCGGCCAGGTTCGATGTCTTTAATGCAGCGAGACTTTGCACCAAATGATTGGCTCAAAATCATCGCTGGCAGCGAAAAAATGAATGCAGAAGGTTTGGATGTCCGCTTGCAAGTCGCGCCGCGAGCTATTGGTGTGTTCAATGGTTTGAACTGTACCTTTCATCCACTAATGGGGCACCCAAGTTATTTGGCTATTCGGGATAAAGAGTTGTCCGACCGAGTTTCTATCATGCGTGACCCTGAATTTAAAGCTAAGTTACTTTCTGAATCTCCAGTGAGCTTAGCGGGTCGTGGGTCTTCGGTGCCGCCGATGGTTGATATCATGATAGGACAATTCCCACAATTAGCTGAGAAATTATTTAAGCTAGACCATGAAGGGGTTGTTGACTACGAGCAGGGCAATGAGACTTCGATTGCGGCCAAGGCCCGCGATGAAGGCGTGTCGGTTTGGGAAAAAGTGTATGACATTATGCTAGAAGATGATGGACACGCATTAATTTATTTTCCAGTGTTCAACTACACCGAGATGAACTACGACAACGTCTATACCATGCTAAATCATCCCAAAGCGTTACCCGGTTTATCGGATGGGGGCGCTCATGTGGGCACTATTTGCGACGCTAGTTTTTCAACATACTTGCTCTCGTACTGGACACGAGACAGGCGACGTAAAAATCGTTCGAGCATTACACCAGAGCGTGCAGTACAAATGCTTACTGCCGATGGGGCAGACTATCTAGGCATGCATGACCGAGGTCGTTTAAAGGTCGGCCTGAAAGCTGATATCAATATAATAGATTATGACTCTTTAACGCTAGGCGTGCCGCGCATGGTGCAAGACTTACCGGCTGGAGGGCAAAGGTTGTTACAGCCAGTGGTTGGCTATAAGGCGGTTTTTGTTAGTGGTGAACAGGTAATCAAGAACGATAACATTCTCATGGCTAGACCTGGTAAATTGGTTCGAATGGCGGGCGCGAACCAAGAGATTTAAGCACCAACAGTTTTTTTAAGTAGTTTGCCTTCAGCCCAATAGTTTAAGCTGCGCCATTGCTCTCGGTCGGGACGCATTTTTTGGCCTGGCATTTCGAAAATACTTAGGCCTGCCTCAGCAGCACCGACATAATTTTGAGAGTTTCGTAATGATGCGACTACCGGTGTTTGCATCATCGAGGCAAATTTTTCGACTTCTGTATACGACTTGAACTTAGCATTGGTACGATTTGCCACCAAGCCGATTTTTATTTTCTTACATAGGTCCGCGCGAATTAAACCACGGATGTCGAAAATAAATTTAAACGCCGCTCGATGATCAATGATCGATGGGTTGATTGGCATAATAATGACATCCGACTTGTTAATTAAATCGGTGGTTAGGCCTAGGTGTATTTGTGCGGGACAATCATAAATTACGCGCTTCGTCGAGTAGTCGTCGGCGATTTCAGTACGTATGTCGATCTCGCCGGCTGAAGCTGGACGGCTTTTGGCCCATTGATAAGATGAACGTTGTTGGTCTAAGTCTACCAACGATACGGGGATGTTTTTTTGTGCGTAATAGCCTGCTAGATTAGTCGCTATTGTAGTTTTTCCGCAGCCGCCTTTCGGGTTAACGACTAAAATTGATCTCATCTTTAAACATCATAGTGTGTTCCGGTTCTTCTAAAGATATCAGTTAATGATAAATAATTGTTAATTATTAGAGTAAAAAAACCGCGAAATAGTGACAAATACTGCCTCCGATCACGAACAAGTGCCAAATTTCATGGCACCACGAAAACCAATGGTCGAGAATGTAGAATATAACCCCGGCTGAATAGATAATACCGCCGCTTACTAACAACGCAAACCCCACGTCAGACATGCCCGCCATCATTGAATCTAGAGTGAATACGCACGCCCAGCCCATGGTTAAATAAATTACTATAGGAATGACGCGCGGGCCCTTAATCGGCAGGTTTTCAATAATTATTCCGATTGCCGCTAAGCCCCAAACAACACCAAATAACCACCAGCCGGTTTCACCTTCAATGGCTAACATGGTGAAGGGTGTGTATGTGCCGGCAATAAGTAAGTAAATCGCTAAGTGGTCGACCCGTTTAAAAAAGTCTTTAGTACGCCCTTGAAAGCTATGATAAAGGGTGGATGCGAGGTATAGAAAGAATAAGGTCGTGCCGTAGACGGCATAGCTGAAAATTTTCAGTGCGTCACCTTCGACGATGGCTAAAGTTATAAGCACCGACGCGCCTACCAACGCTAGTAGCGCACCGACTAGGTGGCTTACGCTATTGAAAATTTCACCTTTGTACATAATTAGGTCTTTGCGTTATGTTTAAATATTTGAGAAAGCTATGTTGAAGTTAGGCTTCTAGCGCGGCTTTGTAAATACTATTGATTGGTTTGGCAAATACTTCTCTGACCATTGGCTCAAACTGTTTTAACGATAACGTTGGCTTGCTGCTGTCAAATGCGAGATCATCATAATGATTAACAAAGCGTAAAGTGCGCTGGTAGTAGGGGTGATCTTGAAATTGTTCTCGCATATGGCGGTCAAGGCCCAAATGGTGAAAAAAATTGTAGCCTTGAACAATGGCATGATGTTTGATCATCCATAAATTTTCTTCACTAATGTATGGCTCTAAGATTGCCGCTGCAACATCAGCGTGATTAGCGCTACCGAGCGTATCGCCGATATCATGCAATAGCGCACAGACCACATACTGTGTGTCTTCACCTGCTTGGGCGGCCAACTCTGCGGTTTGTAAGCTGTGTTGCAATCGATCAACCGGAAAACCGCCGTAGTCTCCGTTGAGCAACTCCATATGGGCCAAAATACGATCAGGCAGCTTGCTGAAGAAAGTCATTTGCTCAGTCATTATTGATTGCCAATCGTCTGCGGTACTCTCTGACATTTTGTTGAAACTTGCTGGCATAATTTTCTCAATAAAGCGTTTTAGTCTATTTTAATATTAACCTTTGCTGGTAGGCGGTGTGTGTAGAACGATTTTTTACCAATCTAATGTATGATAGATGTTGTATAGAACCTTAGCTATGGCAATGATGTTGTTGAAAATACGAATAATTTTGATCTTGTCTATGTTTGCTTGTGCCTGTGGGAGTTCTTCTTTGCATGCCCAGTTGCACGATGATGGCGTTGAGTGGAAGCTCAAACGAGATCGCAATGGTATTCAGATATTTCTTAGCAAAGTCTCAGGATCCAAATTTCGAGCGGTGATGTCTGTTATGGAAGTAGAAGCCACTCCTAAACAGCTGGCGGCATTGGTGATGGACTTAGAGAATTGTCCTAATTGGGCCTCTTTGTGTAAATCAGCCAAGATCATCGAACGAATTTCAGCAAACGAAACCTATGTGCATTCGGTAAATAACGCGCCATTCCCTGTACGAAATAGAGATATTGTTTCCCATGTGAAGTGGTCCTATGACCCTGTCAGTGGCAAGGTTTCGATGCGCAGTGACGCCGCACCAGACAAGCTCCCAAAGAAAAGAGGCCTAGTTCGGATACAGTACGCCTCTTCGGAATGGCATTTCACGCCTAAGCCTAATGGCATGGTTTTGGTCGAAAATTACGCGCATGTAGACCCTAATGGTAAGGTGCCGGCCTGGCTTATCAATTTAACGATCGTCGAGTCACCTTATAAAACATTAAAAAATATGCGGAAGTTGATTTTAAATGGCGTTTATAACGACGCCGACGTTGCTTTTATAAGCGATGATGAACTAGAAACAAACTGATGTTGTTGAGTGCTTTTTGATTAATCTTGACATCGATTTAATTCGAATGTCTTACACTGTTCTAATCAAAAGCTCTTGCTAACTTAAAAAACACTTTACGGAATTCATCATGATTACACTTCACCACCTGCGCATTGGCCGCTCTTTGTTCACTGTTTGGCTGCTCGAGGAAGCGGGTGCCGACTATGACTTAAAGGTCTATTTACGTGACCCTGAAACTATGCGTTCTCAAGCCGACATAAAAGCCATACATCCATTGGGTAAAAGCCCGATCATTGAAGATGGCGATTTGATGTTGACTGAATCAGGTGCGATTACGCTCTACGTTTTAGAAAAATATGACACTGAAAGAAAATTGCACCCAAGTAGAGATAATTTGGCGAGCTGGGCCAGCTACAACCAATGGGTTGCGTATTCAGAAGGCTCAGTTTTTGCTCCACTACTTTTAAAAATGCTAACCCTTAGAAGTGGCGTCGACCACCCAGTCATTACGCCGTTTAGCGATTCGGAAATTAAGCTCCATTATGGTCACATTGAAAGACAATTGGGCGATAACGATTATATCCTTGGTAAGGATTTCAGCGGTGCGGACTTTGGTATTTGCTATGTGGTTTCCATGGGCGAACGTTTAGGCCAACTAACTGATTATCCAAAATTACAATCCTATATGCAACGTTGTATGAGCCGAGCCGCATTCCAACGTGCTGTCGAAAAAGCGGTCGAATAAAAGCAATGACTAGCTTTCAGTGTGATCGTTATCGTCGGCCTGGTTGCGTGTTCGCAGCGTGAGGCTTAAATTCAAAGCCCGTCGTGAGCCTTATAGATAAACCACGCTTCTATCGATATCAAAACAGCTCAAGCAATTCAGGCAGGTGGAACCAGATTGTATTTTGATTTTGGCTAATCTTGGCCATTGTTAATAATAGACGTTTCTAGGCCGCGTTCGCTTCGTTAAAAGACGCGGTCTTATTCCCTAATTCAACCAAGTTTTTGTCTCATGTCGATCAAATCGTTTCATCGCTATTTAGGCGTTGTCTTGTGTCTTATTATGTTATCGGTCAGCCTGACGGGTGTCGTGTTAGTTTGGAAGAAAGAGTTTCTCTGGCTGACGGTAGAGGGCGCACGCGAGGGTGTTAATACAGATTTATTGGCCAGCGCGATTGATAATATCGAAGCGAGTTATGCAAAAGATGAAGTCATATTTATTCAGCTTTATAGTGAAGATTTAAGTATTCATAAAGTGTTTTTGGCCGGCCGTCGCTACGCTTGGCACAATCAATATGGGGAGAAAATTCAGGTTTGGTCTGGTAATGAACGCTGGGAGGATTTTTTTCTAGACTTGCATCATCGATTTTTATTGGGTAATACGATAGGACTAAACATAGCCGGCTTTGGTGGACTGTTGATATTGCCGTTGATTGTTGTTGGTTTGATAATTTGGTGGCCACGGCGCAGGTTCCTTTCTCGAGGCTTGTTTCCGGCTAAGTCTGATCGTAGTTCGCTGATACTAAGCCATGGTAATATTGGTGGAGTATTTGCTTTGCCGATATTAGTGCTTGCCGTGACCGGAGTGATTTTAGTCTATCCAGTGGAATCAAGGAGGGTATTGCTTGAAAGCGTCGGTGCCAATGGGCCGGCGGTTACCCAAACCAATTCTTTTGATATAAGTAATGGTATGCCTAGTTGGAGTCAATTAATTCAGGTAGCCCGGCAGAAATTCCCAGAATCACGAATACGTTCGGTTCAACCAAGCTCGGCCAAGTCGGCGAAGAGATCGGTTAATGTGCAACAGAAAGAAGGTCTGCACCGTCTAGGGCGGACATCTTTAAAATTTCACAGCAGTGGCGAGTTAGTCATTCAAGACGAACTACGGCAAGCTAGAGTGAAGCGAGTATTTGGTTTTTCATACCCGCTTCATACCGCAAAGCTTGGGCTGTTTTATCGACTTTTTGTCACCTTAGTCGGCCTAGCATTTTCTTTATTGTGTCTTCTAGGATTTTTGTCTTACCTAAAGGCATTAAGAAACAAGCGTTGAATTGTTAGCGATAGCTGATGACCTCTATTTCTAGCTCATCAAGCGTGTGAAAATAGAAACTTGCGCCTGGCTGGTAATGGCGATGGTTGTGCGGCTTAAGGCCGGCGGCTAAGACTCTCGCTTCGCTGGCGGCTAAATCGTCAACGACAATGCCTAAGTGGTTTAAGTTCATAATCGTTTTAAAATCAGAGTTCTTTGAAACTCGTGTCTGGCTATTGGTGTAGATCGCTAAATAGGAATTTTCTCCGCCGACGTGAACGGTATAGCCGTTATCCATCGAGTCGCCTGCCCAGCGTATCTTCCAATCGAATAATTCACATAATATGGCGGCAGTCGCATCGGGGTTGCTAACCGTGATGTTTGCGTGTTCTAAATAAGCTTCTTTCATTCTAATCTCCAATTGAGGTGTATTGATTGAAGATGAGTTTAGTATCTCAAGTTAACTTGAGGTAAAGCGTTTTTTTACGTTATTATTCCGCACACAATGAAACTCAGGTCGAGATATTACTACTTATAAAATGCGCAAAGGTACAATGCTAAGCATTGGCGATGTCGCCAAGCGAACGGGCACCAGTGTTTCGGCTGTACGGTTCTATTCTGATCAAGGTTTGCTTCCTGTGGTGCGCAGTAATAGCGGGCACCGCGTGTTCGCACGAGCCGTAATTCGGAGAGTGTCATTTATCTTGATTGCGCAAAATTTAGGTTATTCACTTAAAGAGGTACGGGATGCATTGAACTCGTTGCCTGATCAGCGAACCCCAACAAAGTCTGATTGGACGCAGTTAAGCTTAAAGTTTAGTCGGGAGATAGAACAGCGCATTGAGCGTTTAAAAACGCTGCAATCAAAACTAGATGGTTGTATTGGCTGTGGGTGTTTGTCGCTAGAAAGTTGCCGTTTGTATAACCCCGATGACTCAGCGGCGGAGTTCGGTATGGGGCCAAGATATTTGCTTGGCGATCGCTACGCGCCGGATACTTGAAACGGCTTGTCTCTTAGTATTATTGTGATGCTAAGAGACCAAGGCTGCTTTAACTGTCTTAGCTTTCTGACGGAATAATTAAGTCAGATTTAGGAAAATCTGAAAATGGAAACGGTCGTTGATCGCTGTTAAACGTTACATATCGTAAGATTTCTTGAACGTAACGACTCAAACTATCGCCAAAACTTAATAGTTGTGCATTCGGCGCTCCGCTAATTAGTGTAAATGCACATTGCGCAATTACGACTGCTGCGATGACAAA
Organism: Arenicella sp.; assembly: GCA_023301745.1. GTDB lineage: Bacteria > Pseudomonadota > Gammaproteobacteria > Arenicellales > Arenicellaceae > Arenicella. Next base: position 33,127 of record JALZVW010000083.1, read on the forward strand.
CTGTGACAGATAGAACACTACCCAAAATATAGCGACAAATAAAACGCGCATCCAGCCGGCATTGCCTTCATATTGGTTTGACATAAAAATCTCCTGAATTATTTGATGTTCTATATCTAGGGGCATTTACTAAATTTTAAAGTTGCTGCGGTTGAAATTGCAGGGCTTTTAGTTTGTATGCGGTGCAGGGCGAGTACGATTTGAGTGAATGAATGTGACTAAAGGCCGGTTAAAATCACTTTGACAGGTTTATTTTCTCGCTGTACCATCATATTTATCATATAAATGCACGACGGCGTATGTGCCATGTAAGTACTCTCGAATTCGAGGCGATTTCTTGGCGCTGTATTCATCGACTCGAGAAATAATCTTGTAAGTGCAGTTTGGGGAAGGCTCCCCTTGGAGAATGCGTCATGAAAATCACCAATTTTCGTCTTTATTCGGTTAAGCCTCGTTGGCTGTTTTTGGCTATCGATACCGACGAAGGCATTACCGGCTGGGGTGAACCTGTTATAGAAGGTCGTGCCCATTCGGTTGCGGCGGCCGTCGAGGAGCTATCTCAGTATTTGATTGGCAAAGACCCGAGTCGAATTAACGACCATTGGCAAACTATGTACCGCGGTGGTTTTTATCGCGGTGGCCCCATCTTGATGTCGGCGATCGCCGGCATTGATCAGGCGTTGTGGGACATTAAAGGCAAATCACTTGGTCAGCCTGTGTATGAATTGCTGGGCGGCTTGGTACGCGATAAAGTAAAGACATATTCCTGGGTTGGTGGCGATGATCCGGCCGAAGAAAGTCAACAAATGCGTACCCTTATGGCCAGTGGTTGGGACACGTTTAAGTTAAATGGTTGTGGCCGCTTACAAATGATTGATGGGCATAAATCGGTTGATAAGGTGGTGGAACGCATCGCCGCTATTCGTGATGATTTGGGCAGTTCAGTTGATTTCGGCTTGGATTTTCATGGCCGAGTTTCGGTGCCGATGGCGAAGGTGTTGCTCAGAGAGCTTGAACCATTTCGCCCGTTATTTGTCGAAGAACCAGTGCTTGCCGAGCACGCTGAGCAATATCTAGAATTGAGTCGTGGAACGAGTATTGTGTTGGCTGCTGGTGAGCGAATGTTTAGTCGCTTTGAGTTTAAGCGCGTGTTCGAGGCAGGTGGTATTGGCATTATCCAGCCGGATCTTTCTCATGCTGGCGGAATTACAGAGTGCATGAAAATCGCATCAATGGCTGAAGCTTATGACGTCGCATTAGCGCCTCATTGTCCTCTCGGGCCAATCGCTCTGGCGGCCTGCTTAGCCGTTGATTTTGTCTCCTACAATGCTGTTATTCAAGAGCAGTCAATGGGGATTCACTACAACCAAGGGGCGGAGCTCCTAGACTACGTTGTGAATAAAGAAGACTTCGATATTAAAGATGGTTTCATTAAACCATTACCTAAGCCTGGTTTGGGGGTAGATATTGACGAAGATTATGTAAAAGAAGTGGCTAAAGAGGGCTGCGATTGGAAAAACCCTATCTGGCGACACGAAGACGGTTCTATTGCTGAGTGGTGACAAAAAGGCCACATTTATCTGGGGCCTTTACGATTAGTGGCTGCTCTAACTAAGATTGTGAGTTTAACAGATTGTAAGAACCTTCTTAGTTCATCGCTGTTTCCAGCACTCTATCAAAGTTAGATGGAATTTTTAGTGGTGAGCGCAACGACAACTAACACTCCAACACCCATTACTACGTAGTAAATTTGAGCCAGCCCTGAAAAATTAAGAATAAACGGGGCGGCGATAAACACGGCCGCAGCTAAAGAGTCAAAAATAATGTGAATGTTGAAGGGAATTGCCTTAGCGAGACTCAGTGCGTAGTCCGTAAGTAAACTATAAATAATTAATCCGGCCCCGCCAGCAACAGATAACCATAAACTCAAACCATCAAAGTTTAATATAAATGGAATCACAATAAGTGCTAATGCCGCAATGTAGTCGAGTGCGCCGTGCAGTGTAGGTGTAATAACTTGCATTTTTCTACCTCTAAATAGTCGGATTACATGGGAATCAAAATGAGCATGATTCGTCTGTCCCTAATATTAGAGAATTGTTAATTTCTGGCTAGGTTGTATTAACCTGCTCTTATGTTTGATCGTCCAATTGACTCTCTCGTTGTTGCGCGAAAGGTAACATTTAAGTTACAGATATTGTCAAAAATAGCCGCAAGCCGTCTACTCTAGACCTTCGTCCAGAGCAGAGATGATCGTTGTTAAGGCGCTGCTCATTAATACCGTCGCATGGTCGGCTGCGGTCTGAGGCTCATTGGCAACAATCGCGTCGTATATCACTTTATGTTCGGCGTGCTTGGCGGCGCGGACACCTGTTCGCATATTGGTAAATCGAATGCTGACTCGAAGGGTTGTGTCAATAATACGGCCTAACTGCGTAAAGAAACGGTTTTCACTGGCTTCTAAAATACTTAAATGAAAAGCGATATCAGATTCAAGTGGGTCATCTAGGCCGGTTTCGGCCTTTTTCATTCGATCAAGTGCGATACCGATTTTGGCAATTTTCTCGATATTCTGGCGTTGTGCGGCGAGCATCGCGGCTTCTGGCTCTACAGCGACACGCAGCTCGGCAAATTCACGCAATAATTCAAGTGAAGGGTTTGAATCACGCATCCAGCGTAAGACATCGGCATCGAATAAATTCCATTCAGTTTCAGGTAGTACTCTTATTCCCTGTCGGGCTCTGGATGTGATGAGCCCTTTGGCCGCGAGAGATTTAACTGCTTCACGTGCGGCGCTTCGACTGACCTGAAGTTGTTCGCACAATACAGCCTCACTAGGTACTGGGTTATGGTCACCGTACTGGCCGTTGATGATCGCACTTCCTAAGGTCTCAGCAACTTGCTGAGTGAGGTTCATGCTTCGGTTTAGCCCTTTCATGTTATAGCTCAGCTGGTTAAAATGTTACTTTACTGATTTTATTGTATATAAATCTGATAATTGCCGCAATTTGATCCTGTAAAATACCATGGTCACTTTTGATAATGGGCTGTCTCATACCCAGCACTGAGAATTACTGAGACCACTGAGCAAGCCTTAGACGGCAACCCTGCTAGCTCGTAAAACCAATAAAAGTGAGTTGCGATTACCCATCAGCAAGGCCCCTAAATACCTCGAAGGAATATTAATGACTGCGAAAATCATTGTTACAAACGACTCATCAGCAATGCCCGTATTTGCCCTTTCAAACTCGTCGGTAAGTTATATTTTCAGGGTCTCGATCGAGGGCTTACTAGAGCACCTACATTTTGGCGGGCGAGTAGAACCAAGCAGTTGCTACCCGAGTGAACCAAAGCGGTTGCATAGAGGCTGTGTTGTTGAGTTTCAAAACTCACCACATTATAACCTCTCGGATGTGCCACAAGAATATCCAGTTTTTGGTACTAGCGATAACCGCCTACCCGCATTCCACGCCATTAATGCTGATGGTAATAGCACTCAGGTCTTTCGGTATAAGAGTTATCAAATACTGGATAACAAGCCAGACTTAGAAGGGCTGCCAAGTGCGCGTGGTGGAGCGAGCAAAAGTTTAGTTGTTACGGTGATTGATGACATTAGTAATTTGCGTGTCGAGCTTAGTTACACCGTTTACGATGATCATAATGTTGTCGCTCGATCTAGTCGTATTATTAACGACGGCGCTAATCGAGTGACTCTATTAAGAGCAATGAGTTCGTGTTTAGACTTACCTGCTGCGGACTATGATCTGCTGCACTTAGGCGGTACTTGGGCGAGAGAATTCAATCAAGACCGCTTGCCAGTTCCCAAAGGTCGTTTTGTTTTAGAATCGGCAACTGGCGCAAGTGGCAATGTGCACAACCCGTTTATCTCAGTAATGGATAAAGGCACCACAGAGCGACATGGCCGAGTGTTTAGTTCCGCTTTTGTTTACAGCGGTAATTTTTCGATCAATGTAGAAAAGGGAGAGTTCGATTCTGTGCGGGTGACCACGGGCATCAACCCGTTCAATTTTCAATGGCAATTAGATTCTGGCGAATCGTTTACAACGCCCGAATCGCTGCAGGTTTTTAGCAATGCGGGCTTAAATGGAATGAGTCAGACTTGGCATAGCTTCATTAAAGATAAACTAAGTCCAGAGAATTACCAAGGCGTGCCGCGACCGACGTATTTAAATTCGTGGGAGGCCGCCTATTTTGATATTGATGAAGACAAAGTACTAGAGCTTGCTGATCGAACAAAGTCACTAGGTTTGGAAATGTTAGTGGTCGATGATGGTTGGTTTGAGGGCCGAAATGACGATACGACATCATTAGGAGACTGGTACTCAGATAAGCGAAAATTCCCAAATGGTATTGAAGCCGTGGCCGCAAGAGTCAAGCAGAAAGGGCTGAAATTTGGCCTTTGGTATGATCTGGAAATGGTTAGTCCAGAGAGTAACTTGTTGCTTGATCACCCAGATTGGATTATTGGCGTGCCTCACCGTGTTAACTCAAAAGGTCGTAATCAATTAACCTTAGATTTATCGCGTAGCGATGTGCAAAACTACCTATTTGCTCGTATCGATCAAATTTTGAGCTCGGGGAGTATCGATTATATTAAGTGGGATATGAATCGAACCATGACAGAGATAGGTAGCTCAAGATTGAGTGTGGATCGCCAGCTCGAAACGCCACACCGTTACATGTTAGGCCTATATTGTTTGATCAAAAAAATCGTCACCAAATACCCACAAGTGTTGTTTGAAAACTGTGCGGCTGGGGGTAACCGTTTTGACTTAGGTATGTTGCACTATATGTCACAAGGATGGGTTAGTGACATGTCTGAACCGATTGGCCGTTTACCTATTACCAATGGTGCGTCACATATTTTCCCTCCTTGCGTACAGGCATCTTATATCTGCCCAGTGCCGAATCACCTAAATGGTCGCCAAGTGTCACTTAAAACTCGTGTTGACGTTGGCTTTTTCTCTGCGGCACGTGGTTTGTCATTGAGCGCAGAAGACATTGATAAAGATTTTGAGGCATTAAAACGCTATGTTCAATTTTATAAAGACACGGCTGATGATGTGGTAAATGGGCAGTTCTATCGCGTGCAATATCATGATAATCACGTTGTCTGGCAACTTAATTCAGCGAACAGTAAGACCGTATATTTAGGCTATTTTCATATCTTGTCGGCGGTGAATTTACCGTTTAGAAAAGCACATCTAGTGAACCTGGACCCCGAGTCTCAATATTTATTGACCAGTGATTTTGGCGTTACTAATGAGCAAGTCGATAGTCATCTTTCGTTTGGCGGCGACGCTTTAATGAATATGGGTTTAGATTTGCCGTATGTGTCTGCATTACAAGCTGAAGGTAAGGACTACCTAGAAACAGGCGACTTTACCTCTCGTCTTTTTGTCTTCAAAAAACGCTAAACTCCTGCCCGCTAACGAGGTCTGTAAAACGACTCAATAATCTAGAAAACCAAATCATGGTGTCGGTGTATACTCTTTCTATTGGGGTCGATGAAGCGGGTGACTGGACATCGTATACCTGTGACACATCAACATTAAACTAGATTATGAACCAAAAATTTGTACGTGACGCTTTGCGTAAATTGCTGTGGCTGTTTGTGCCGCTAATGAGTTTAGTCGTCAGCCAGAACTTCGCGCAAGAGTCATCCGAGCGCTCCTTGCCGGGCTCTTCTACTGCTAGTCAGTCGTTCGAAGATTACTATGATCAAGTCTATCAAATAAAGGTGGTATCACCGAAAGCTGGCAGTAAATCATCAATAGGGTCGGGTTTTCAAGTGTCGAGCGATGGACTGATTGTTACTAACTATCATGTTGTCTCATCGTTTGTGCAAGCACCTGAACTGAATAGAATTGAATATCAGTCTCATACTGGTCAGAAGGGCGTGCTTGAGTTAGTGGATTTTGATGTTATTCATGACCTTGCGGTGCTAAAGCTCTCTTCACCAAGCCAGCGTTTTCTTCGTTTTAGCGATACTCTGCTCAATAAGGGCGAAACAGTGTATGCCCTTGGCAACCCTAGAGATTTTGGCACAAGCCTGGTAAAAGGGCCGAACAATGGCATGGTTGAACATAGCTACAACGATCAAATTTTATTTTCGGGTAGCTTGAACCCAGGAATGAGCGGCGGGCCAGCCGTCAATGCGCTTGGCCAGGTCGTTGGAGTTAACGTCGCGACCGCCGGTAGTCAACTGAGTTTTTTGGTACCGGCTAATAATGCCGTCGAGTTAGTTAATGCCCGCCGGGTGGTGATGCCCAGCGACTACCAAAAGGAAATTGCGCGCCAAATAAAACAGTGGCAACGCCCGCGTATTCAGGAGCTTATTGATCAAGAGTGGGCCATCGAGGAGTTTGCTGGAGAGAACTTGTTCGGTGAAATCCGCAAGGACTTTCAATGCTGGGGGCAAACCAACGAGTCGAACAAAAAACGTAATATTGCTTCGATATCAAAAAGCTGCCGAGCTGGGAACTCTCTGTTCTTAGATGGTACGGCGAGTGCCGGAGAACTGTATTTTAGCTTTGATCACGCATCGGCAGTAACACTAAGTGCTTTGCAGTTTACAAATTCTATTAGGCCGTGGATGGGTGCAAATAATAGCTCTAATTATGAACACTCAAGCAACTACCAATGTCATGTCGACTTTATTGAGGGTAGCGAAAGCACTGCAACGTATGTTCGAGCGACGACCTGTGTAAGAGCTTTTAAGAAGCTCGCAGGTTTGTACGATTCACTGCTCATGATTGAGCGCGTAGATGGTTTGCAACAATTCGTAAGTCATCTTTCTATCTCAGCCATCGAACGAGATCAAATCACCTCGCTGAACCGAAAATTTATGGAGAAATCTCTATGAAAAGCCTCATTGTAGAAATCTCTAACAGAGAAGGTGTTCGCATTGAACGTATTGCGCTGGACGGTAATAGTTTGTCTATTGGTCGTGCATGGGACAGTGATTTAATAGTACAAGATAAATTCGTAGACCCCGATCATCTGGGCATAAGCCTCGGAGATGATGACCAAGTTTTCATCACTGATTTAGAGACTAAAAATGGTTCTCGGCTTGACGGTAAGAAGCTAAATGCCGCGGCTAAAGCCTACCGACTAGGTGACGTGCTGATAATCGGTGACACGCATATTAAGATGTTTGATGCTCAGGCTTCTGTTGGCCCTGCCGCTATTAGGTCTAATTGGTTTTTGCTGGCGGAGCGGTTAAGTAGTTTTAAAGCGATATTAATATTGACCGGGTTAGCGATATTGTTGCAGGTAACTCAAATTTATAGTCGTTCGGGTGAGCCATTAAAGTTTGAAGACTTGATGGTCTCGGCGGTTGGGGTGTTGATGCTATTATTTTTATGGAGCTTATTGTTAGGCCTTATCGCTAAACTAATCCGAGGCGAGACTAATATAAAGCCTCTTTGGGTGCTGGGGTGTTTGGCGGTGGTTATTGCCAGTATTGTTTCGTTGATATTACTTGTTATAAGGTTTAACTTCCAAGATATTAGCTTGGGCGAGAGTGTCTCAGTTGTTGTATTTGGTGTGTTTTTTACGTGTCTACTCGCGGGTGTTTTTAGCTACGTCACCCACATTCAAAGCCGAAGTAAATGGCTTTGTTCGTTTATATTGGTAGTAAGTTTGTATGGTGTTAGCAAGTCTGACGAGTATCTCAAGGAACCCCATCAGACCTGGACGTCATCGACTAAGACCGAGCAAGCAACACTGCCGCCTGCCTTTTTGCTTCGCGAAGGGGTGTCTATCGATGATTACCTGAGTGATACAGAGGCGTTATTTGATTTTCAATAAGCTGGGATAACAAGATGCCGGCTTTTCTGCTCACTGAGTTTTGTTAGTGCCGCGAAGTTGTGCTGGTCAGTCTTTCGATTAGGGCTTTGGTTGTGACTTCTGGCTTCGTATGTATCAGTAGTTGGCCCGCATCATCAATCACTATTAGGTGAATGTTGTCATGCGCTTGTGCCAGATTATGAATTGATGTGATCGAGCTAATGCGGTCTTGGTTGCCATGTATTAAGCTAATTCCACACTGCACTCTCTCGACATAATGCGATAGGTCTTCGGCCAATGCTAGCGCCTCGTTTGTGTAGGCTATATAACCATTCTGCGCAGCGAATCGGTAGCCAATGCAAAGGCGTTGAAATACTTCTTCGTGGTTAGTTGTGGCCAAATCCACCGACGAATTTTGATAGTTCATATCAAGCAGTTTTCGAATGCCATCACTCTCGATAATTGCTTGTGCGGTTCGCGTTAGCGCAGGCAAAAATTTTGGAAAGTACCTAGCCGTTCGAACAATTGCACGAGCCCCTTTGGGCATTGACGCTATTTGATTTTCGCTGTCCAATGGAGTCATGCCCGCAATGTTAACGACTAACTCTATACGAGCTGGATGGAGTGCAGCCGTTGCATAAGCATGCGAAGCACCCGACATCTGGCCAAGCAAAATAACCGAGTCTAGTTTTAAATGATCGAGTAGCGCGATTAAATCGGTCGCCGAATTTTTGAGTAAATCATCGTTGTTAAGAGAGGCCGAAGAGCCTCCGAACCCAGCTCGACTTGGGCCGATTATTCGATACGCCTGATGACCTAGAGAATCGTGCATGACATCTGGAAGCTGGGGGTCATGAAGCGCTCCGTGGAGTACCACGATGACTTTTTTATGTTTCGCGCCGGTGTCGTAGTAGGCGTATTTTCGTCCATCGGGCAACGTTAGCGAATAGTTTGGGCACTTTGAGTTAGACCACTTTTCTTGATCACGATGGCTTTGCGCAAAGTTCAAACTCGTCAACAGCCGCATTAAACGAGGCTGCGAATGTGTTTGGGTTTTTTTTAGCAATGACTTAGTGTGTTGACGAACCGTGCCTAATGCTCGGCTTTCGCGTTCGGCGATATCACGTACTGAATGCCCTTGATATAAAAGCTCGGCTACAGCGCATTCTGTGTTGGTCAGCGAATACATCGATTTTAAGATCGTTTGTAGACCTTGATCCCAAGCGTGCCCAGTGAAATCTATAATAATGATCCCTGTGTCGTTTAATTTTTTTAGCCGCATTAGTGCCGGTTGATTGTTCGGTAACAGAATGACTAATTCCATTGTTTGAGTCGTGCCAGCCTGAGCAAGCACATCGAATACGATCGCTTTGGCTTTTGGATGCACTAAATCTTGTATAAGTTGCCCTCTTTGCGTAATCGAAAATAACTTTTTAGCGTCATTATTGAATTCCAGTACCCGGCCGCTAAGAGTGATTGCGATTGATGGCCTGTTGCTCACGCCGATAAAATTGTCTAGGGTCAAATTTTCAAGTGCGTGGTCAAGGCCGGATCTCTCTAAAATTTGAAATGCGCGATCAAAGTGATGCGACAAATGCTCATACGTTTCGGGGGCAAGGCTGACAAGTTCCTCATTTTGGTGTAAATACTCTTCCAATAACTCCGCGAATGAATTGAAATTATTTGGGTTGAGTACAAGGTCGTACAGGGCGTCAATAAGTTGATCTTGTCGAGTTTTTTGATTAGGCATTTTTCTGTGTCATTGCTATATAACAATGACGTTCTTCTCCGCCCAGAATCGAGCAATATTGATTCTATAGCCTATACGTCTGGACTCGATTTAATGTGATTTAATCACAATAAATTGCTTATCTGTCTTTTTGCTCAGTTTGATTGACTTGGTATATTGATATAGTACCGCTCACTTCATTTGCTGATACCAGCAGTGGCTGACCGTTAGGGCTATCGCTTGCGTTGATAAAAACGAGGCTCTCGGGAGCTATGTCGCCAGCGTTGGGGTCGCTAGGTTCTAGGTAAGGGCTAATGGTATTTAGGTAGTCTACAAAAAACGCCTTTTCTGGCACTGTGATGTTGTAAACCATGATCCCGCCGGTGCGTTCAAGGCCAATAAATGCATAAGTTGATTTACCCACTTTACCTATCGTCAGCGCTTCTGGCTCAGGGCCTTTGTCGTCGCTACTCAGATCTCTGTTGTTAAAAAGTCTAGGGTAATCACGTGCGGTAATTTTTTCAAACGCTGAACCACTGTCAAAAACTTGAACGATATTTTGGTCCCAGATTGAAAACGATCGAGAGCCAAATGAATATAGGGTGTCACTAAGCCCGTTTTTATCAGAATCGGCGCCAATGGTTGAGACGTTTAGCTGGCCAAGTTGCTTATCGCCTTGTAGGTTTTGTTCTTTTAGTGAAGAGTCGAGCGCTAAGTTTTTGACTCTTTTTTGTTCCGAGAAGCCAGAGTAATCACGTGGATCTCCTTCATTCGCTGTGACGATGAAGCTTTGGCCATTTACCTTGTAACTCGCTATCGAATCGGGCTGATACATTCCTCTAAGCGGCCAGGTTTTAATGTTTATCTTATTATCTTTATCACTCGCATCTAAGCCATTTTCAGTCAGCGAATGGTCTTTATAGCCCAGTGCGTAGAGTTTTTCTACACGGCCCCGTTTTAAGCTGACTTCGGCCAAGGCGTTGTTTTCCTGAAGGCTCACCCATGCAGTCTCTGAGTTGGCGGTGATGCTTATGTACTCCGGTTCAAGGTCTTGAGCAATAGACGCATTTTTACCAAATATTCGAATCTCGGGATCGATATTATTATCAGTGAATTGATTAAAGTTTACAGAACGAACCGACGCCGGCTCTAACGCTCTTATGTCGCCTTTGATATCGATAATGGTTATTGAACCTTCTGGGTCAACAGTGTAATCGTCGTTAGGTTCCCCCTCGTTTGCACTGACAATGTACTGACCATTTGGTGAAAATGTCACCATGTCAGGCATGGCCCCTGCTTGAAATTGATTGAGCCGCACTCCGTCGGTGCTATAGACCAGAATCGAGCCGTTTTCTTGAGGATTTTTGCCCGAGATTGCGATGGCAACGAGTTGGTTTTTTACCGCGACACTATTTATTGTCCCGAACTCCTTAAGATCAATCCTGAAGGCCAATTGTGGAGATTCAGGTTCTGATAACGATATTACATCAATAGTACGTGCATGATTGTTGGTTGCAAACGCGCGTTGCGTTTTCGGATCAAAACTGACAATTTCAGCCGCGCCGCTGTCATAGGGCCCCGACTTATAGGTGCTCAACGGGCTCAGGCTAATGCGCTCGCCTAGGGACTTATGCTCGCCATGAGCGACCGCAAGAGAGATAGATAATGGTGATATCAGCAAGCCAGCAACGGCCAATGATGAGCTTAAGTTCATGATTTAGTATTTTTATTAAGATCCAGTGAGCTAGTTTACATCATTCGTTTTACATATCCGTCAAACGGCATTCACTATTCGAAAAACTGGTTACAGTGAGGTTATTTAGCCCTAAGTCAGAGGCTTTCAAAAGGCTCATTAGGGCGAATTTTACTTAGCCAGTTTGAATAACAAAATACGTAGTGTTTTATCGGCTCGAGGCATATAGTTATGCTTTGTTCATACAGTCTGAGGTTAGTAATAAGTGCCTACAGTCTTATAATATTGTCGTAGGCGCCGTGTCCGTAACCTTAGAATTAAAGTCCTTAATAAAATTAGCCACACCGGTGTCTCTTGCACAGTTGTCGTTGGTGGGTATGTCGGCCACTGATGTGTTGATTGCAGGGCGAGCCAGTACACTTGATTTGGCGGGCATGAACTTAGGTGTTAATACTTGGAACATGATTATTTTGTTTTTCATGGGTATCGGTTTTGCCACTCAACCTCTGGTTGCAAAGCGTTTTGGAGCGCTGGACGATCGGGGTGTAAAGCATCAATTGCATCAATCTATATGGATGTGCCTGAGTTTAGGTGTCGTGGCTATGCTGGTCGTGTGGGCCGCGGCATGGGGCTTCAAGTTCGTTAACTTTGAGCCTGAAATGTCGCGTATTGCACGTGATTTTTTATTCGCGATTAGTCTATGTGCAATACCCATGAGCTTGATGCCTGCCGTGCGAGGCACCTTAGAAGGCATGAGCATGACCCGGGTGGTTTTCTTGGTTAATTTTTCCGCGTTTCTTATTAATATTCCGCTTGATTATGTTTTGGTGAACGGCCTATACGGATTGCCTAAATTCGGTGGCGTTGGCTGTGCTTGGGCAACCGTGATTCTAATGTGGGCCGCATTTTTAATTAGTCTTTGGGTGCTTAAGTCACACCATGGTATTAAACAAAAAAAGCTATTTTCTGATTTTGAAAAACCAAATACTAAGACTATTCGCGCGACCTTCAAGTTGGGCTTGCCAATCGGTATGTCTATTGTCATTGAACTCGCAATGTTCTCTGGCGCCGGAATAATGATTGCTAAATTTGGTGTAATAGAAGCCGGCGCGCACGCGGTTGCGATTATCGTCGCGTCGCTCAGTTTTATGTTGTACACAGGCTTAGGGCAGGGCGTTACAATTCGTGCATCTCAATTACTCGGCGCATCATTGCCTGACCAAGCATGGTCCACGGTCAAGATAGGCACTCTATTTAATCTGGCGGTCTCTGTTATATTTTGTTTGGCCTATCTGGTCTTCACTGAACCACTGATTCGACTCTTTACGAGTGATCCGCAAGTAATTGAACTTGCCGTCGTGTTGCTATACTTTGGCGCGGCTTTTCAAATCGTGGACTGCCTGCAAGTGGCGATGGTCTGTGCGCTACGTGCCTATCACGATACCGCTAGCCCGCCGAAATATCAGCTATTAGCCTTTTGGGGTTTTGGTTTGCCTATTGGTATTGGTTTGTCATTTTACGGCTGGTGGCCGGGTCTAGAGGGAGCGAAGGGTATGTGGTTTGCGATGGTAGTGAGTTTGTCCTTAGTGGGTCTATTGTTATTGCGTCGATTGGCCCAACACATGCGTGAATTTAATGCGCAACAGCAAGTTTAGCTTAGGGTATAGTCGATATTTACTCTAGATAAGACATCACGCTTATTGGTTAACAGAGAGAAAAAAAGATGGGGATAGTTGTTTGTATTAGTATGTTGTTGGGCTTAACGGTGTTGCAGCCGACACCATGGAACCGTTCTGCACGAGTAAAGCAGCCGACTCAATTTGTTATGTTTACCGCCTTTTCTCTGCTGAGTTTAGGGCTGTGGAACGTTATTTATGGTTACTTTACGATCAGTGGTTTTTGGATGTGGGCTTCGTTAATTTCTGGCTCGGCGATGGTGTTAGCCAGCTTCTATGTGTTTATCGAGCAAGGCTCCGAGAGTTCTGATATTGATCATAGCAATGTGCGTAAAGCAACTACGATTGTCTTAGCGCTTAGCTTTTTAGTCTACGCGGTTACTCTAATTCAATTAAACCTGGGCTATCCTATCCTTGGTCAGTCGTAGAAACAGGGTTAGTCAGAAAAAAGGGCAACGATAAAATTTCGTCACCCTCTTTTAGCCTTAGTTTTTAGCCTTAGTTTATGGCCTTAGTTTATGGCCTTAGTTTATGGCCTTAGTTTATGGCGTTAGTACTGGCTAGCCCGCTAACTTTGAGCTTATCCACGAATCAACTTTGGCTTCGAGAACGTTCAAAGGCAGAGGCCCGTATTTAAGAATTTCATCGTGGTATTCGCGAATATCAAACTTCTCACCCAACTGTTCTTTAGCGCCCGACCGTAACTCAAGAATTTTTAGCATTCCGATTTTGTAAGCGGTTGCTTGCGACGGCATTACAATATGTCGCTCAACCATCTTAACGCCATCAGAAACAGCATTAGGTGTGTTGTCAGTGTAGTAGGCAATGCCTTGCTCACGTGTCCACTTCTTTGAATGGATGCCCGTGTCTACGACTAAGCGACATGCGCGCCATAGCTCCATCGCTAAGCGACCAAAATCAGAATAAGGGTCTTGATAAGCGCCAAATTCTTTTGGGAGGTATTCAGAGTACAAACCCCAGCCTTCTGTATAGGCGGTATAACCACCAAAGCGGCGAAATTTAGGAACCCCTGTTAACTCTTGTTGAATCGCCAGCTGCATATGGTGGCCGGGAATACCTTCGTGATAGGCCAGTGCTTCCATTTGATAGCTTGGCATTGCTTTCATGTCATAAAGGTTAGCGTAATACAAACCAGGTCGTGTACCGTCTTCAGATGGGCGTTGGTAAAAGGCTTTGCCTGCGGACTGCTCGCGAAAAGCTTCAACGGCTTTGACATTCAAGTCGGCTTTAGGCTTGGTAATGAACATGGCGTCAAGTTTGCCTTTCATGTCATCGATTAGCGTTGTTGCCTCGCTCAGATATCGATCTTTGCCAGCTTGGTCCGAGTCATAATAAAAGCGTTCGTCATTGCGCATAAACTGCATAAACGCGTTTAAATCGCCGTCAAATTTCACCGCATCTTTGATCGCTCGCATTTCACCGTGAATACGTTCGACTTCTTTTAAGCCAATTTCATGAATTTGATCCGAGCTAAGGTCGGTGGTGGTGGTGCGCTTAAGTGCAACGTTAAAAAATTCATCGCCGTCTTTCCATTTCCACACGCCATCGTCGGTCGTCGCTTTAGTTTCGAGCTTAGTCAAATGGGCGACTAACTTCTCATAGGCGGGTTTTACTGAATTGCTAAGCGCGGCTGTTGCTGCTTCCATCAACGCTGTTTTTTCAGCGTCACTGACATTGCTCGACTCCTTAGTAGCGAGCGCATCGACCTTCTTGCTGAAGTCTGCTAGTAACGCGCTTGGTTCGCCTTCGGTGAATGGTGCGCCAGTGATGATGTTGTTGCTATCGCGAATAACATGCGGGAAGACAAACTTTGGAGGAATGATATTGGCGGCCGTACGAGCATCAATATTGGTGATTAGTTGATCAAACAAGCTAGGAATACCGTTCAAGCGTGCAATGTAATTTTCGGCATCCTTGATGTCATCAATACGATGTTGATTAATCAGCAACGAGACGACACCTGAATGGCGACCAAACATTTGATTGACTGGGTAGTTATAAAGGCGCCATTTATTGTCGGCGATGTCTTCTTCCATTGACTGAATCAATAGGTCGTAGCTCAGTGTTGTCGCGTTGTCGAGCTTCGAGCGATCAATGGTTTTGAGTTCAGCTAGTTGTTTCTTAGTGATTTCAATTGATTCATTTGCGTGAGCTTCGGATAGATCGTTCCACTCATTAGCTCGATCTTTACGGCCCAGGCGGGTCAGTGTTTCGGGGCTTCGAGCAACAGACTCTTCGAATACGCGCTCAAAGAATGCGTTGGCACGCTCAGATTCTGACGTCTGTGGCGCAGCGGATACTTCCTGGGCAACGCTTGGATTTGATTCAGGGGTTTGGCTAGAAATTTGGTCTGCTGACTGATTGCAGGCCGATAGCAAAAATGCAGCGCTAAGGGCTGCCGAGTACGATTTAAGCACGGTGGGTATCTCCGATTAGTTAGGTTGTGAGATTATTGTAACAACAAAATGAACATGAGACGTGTAGGTGATGTAATAATGACAAGCTTGAGTATGAATAACTTTAAAAGAATGTGGCTAGCTTAGCGCAGGCAATTGGTATGAACAAAGATAGTTTATTTCTACTAGCCCCCGGCTTTTCTGATAATGAACGGCAAGAATACTGCCCTGAGTGCGCAGAAGTATGGGGTTTGCTAAGTTACTTTCCGACGATAAAAGAAAGTGTCGACATTTGTTATCAGCCGATATCTCGGCCTCGAACAGATCTAATTGAATTGCTTGGCCAAGAGAACCAAAATTGTCCTACCTTGATTTTGTCTGATAGTAGCCCAAACTTGGAGCGTTGCGGCATAAGGCTTTATAACGGTTTACGCTTTATCGACAACGCCCGCGATATGGGCTTGTATTATGCTCAGAGGTTTAGTTTGCCAGCACCTCGGGGGCATCGGCGTTCGAGCTAGTTGTATCCATATTTAATAACTTTTATCTAGTAGGTAGCTATCGTGACGATTGAAATTTGGTTGGTTTATTTAGCAACGGTGTTGGTGTTCATGAGTACACCTGGCCCGAGCCATCTACTGATGCTGTCGAACAGTTTAGCTAATGGTTTTAATAAATCTACGGCGACGGCGGCCGGCGATCTTAGCGCCAACTTATTACAGATGGTGGCCGCTTCGCTTGGGCTCGCTACGGTTCTCAATCAATCGCAATACTTTTTTTCAGGAATCAAGTGGGCCGGGGTTGCGTATCTTAGCTATCTCGGTTTGCGGCTGATTTTTTCTAAGCAATCAGCGCTCAAAGCAGGTCAGCACAATTCGATAAAATCTTTGTATTGGCAAGGTTTCATAACGTCAGCGGCCAACCCTAAGGCGGTGATTTTTTTTGCGGCGTTGTTTCCCCAATTCTTGTCTCCTGAGGCCTCGCTGCTGCCTCAGTTCTTAGTTTTAAGCGCTACTTACCTGATCGTTGATGGCATATTTTTATGTTTATATGGTAAGTTTGCTGACGCGTTTAGAGAGAAAATAGTCGATAACTGTGGGCGCTTTCTGAATGCGCTTGTAGGGAGCTTTTTCATCGCTGCAGCGGTACTTCTTGGTTTGAAAGGTTTTGAACGATCTTAGCTTAATTGATCTCATGGTTGGGCCGAACGATGAGGCGCTTACAGGCCCATAATGCCGAGCAAGCGCGGGTGAGTGTTTGAGCTTCAGGTGAAAAATAGAGAGCGGTGTTACGGTGCTCTCTACCTTACGTTTTAGCCGCAGCTCAAGCGTTGAGTCTTACATTACAACAACCAGGCCTTGGTTGGCGGCTATGTTGCCATCACACACGTCTTGGTAAACATCGGCCAAGCTCTTTACGCCATCGAGCTCATTGATTTTCAACCACGCTCGACTTTTGGCCGCGCTATTTTTTGTATAGCTCACAGAGCGCTTACCAAACTCGTCTGCCCCTAACTCTTTCATCCGCTGTTGTATGTGGCTGGGCGCAAAAAATTGATGACTACGCTGTTGTATAATGCCATCAACTTGGCGAGGCTCATCCCAGTGCGTGAGGCCAACGTTGCTGGTATAGCGCATATTGTCGCCTAGGTGTGTGTGTAGCCGGCTTAATACATCGGTATTAGCCGACATATCGATAATGACGGTTGGCTTGTTCGGGTCAATTGTTTCTAATTTCTCGTAACTCATTACGCTGTCATACGCCTTGATTGAATTTACGAACTCGAGATTGCGCTCAGAGGTTAAACCTATAACATGAGGCGCTCTATCGTCATCGGCTAAGCCATAGGCAAGGCCGGTGCTGGTTTTGCTCGAGGCGCTGATGATCACAACTTGTTCGGCGCCGAACCAGTCATTACTTTCTAATAGGTCATGCAGGCAATACGAGGTTAGGTGCAATACGAATAAGAGCATGCGTTCGTTATCGTTTGCCCGGTCATAGGCCGGTTCGTTATTCACTCGATTATATATATTATAGCCTGCAGGCAAGTCGGCGCGGTGTGCACTGGCATCCATGAAGTTAGCGGGAGTGACTTTTGAGGGTGTCATTATTAATTCATTGGCGGGT
Source organism: Arenicella sp. (assembly GCA_023301745.1). Lineage (GTDB taxonomy): Bacteria > Pseudomonadota > Gammaproteobacteria > Arenicellales > Arenicellaceae > Arenicella. Next base: position 50,581 of record JALZVW010000083.1, read on the forward strand.
GGGAAGTAGCCGAATAGTCGTTCGCCTACCGCTAACGCGTCACTGCTGGATTCGATTACGTCGGCAAAACCCCATACTGGAATGATGCCCCATTGTTCAGCGTTATCGCCGCTGGGCGGGAAAAATTGCCAATATCGTAAATGATCGCCCATCACCGCGTAGGTGATATTGTTTGCGGTAAATGCGAATCGATCAACCTTAACAAGAACCTCTCCTTGGTTAATTATGTTTGCCGGCGTGTCTATCAAACGGCTCTGAGTTAGGTCGCCCTTATTTGTTTGAAATTCTTGCATATTATGCTCCTCTGGGTATTTGATTGTTAGTCAAGCCTTAACTGTTCGCCGTCCGTGCGGCCATGATTTTCATTGCTTGCGCTATTAATTTTGGCATATTCGCGCCAGCTTTTGGTGCCGCCTCTTTCAAGCGCATAAGCACTTGCATTTGTTCTTTGGTCGTCTCATCGCTTTGCTGAACCAAATTAGTAAAGCCGTCTAAGCGATTGCTTAATAGCCAGTCACGCAGGCCTGGTTCTTGTGACCAACGCATTTGGTTTCTCATTTGTGCCGCCATCCCAAACAGCCAATCAGTATCATGGTTGGGTAATGGTACTACTTGGCATAGGTCGTTTTTGTGAGCTTCATCGTCATAGCTAGCCTCGATATGAGCAATGAAAGCAGCACTGAAGATTGGTTGGTAAGAGCGCACGGTTTGTACCACTATTTTATTGCCCTGAAATACATCGTAAATTTCATTTACCGGTACTGCCCGCGCTGAACAATCTACATGCATGGTATTCGCCGTTGTTGCGATGCTGTCATTACCGAAATGAATTTTGTTTGTATCTATTCGGGTTACGCGACCCTTGCGAATCACCTTCTTAATTCGACGTAGTTGTGCAAGTTCGTCTCGGCTTACGGTGGCACCGTGAAACATTGCCGGCTTAACGTTCGGGTCCAAACGCATCAAAACACCGCCTTTTTCAAGGCGGTCAAAAAGATCGTCTATATTTTCGGCGGCCGCTACCGCTTCAGCTTGGGTCGCTTGTGCGCCCATCGTGTTCATAAAGAATTTACGCGAAGGTTGTGTGTTTTTACGATCTATCCACCAGCCGTCTCTAGGCATTATCCAGCTAATGTCATCCGGGTTAATCTGGTTGTCTAATAACCATAGAACGGCGTCGATCGCTGTTTTTCCACCGCCGACAATAACGTAGTCATCTCTTGGCTCAATCAAGCTCGGCAGCTCGTTTAACGGACCAAATTCAACGCCATCAGCTACCTCGAAACTCGGTGTGTGAGTCGATGGTACCGACGTCTTGAAATAAGTGCCGTCGATAATTTTTCGGTTAACCTTCACTTGGTATTGATTGTTAGACAGCATTGACGAAAATTTGCCGTCGCCCTGGTATTCACACATTGGGAAATACTGAACGCGGCCACTTGGCAGGAACGTGTGCTTCATTATTTGATCATAATAAGCCATTATTTCGGGGCCTGAGGCAAGCTCAGCCAACCCTTTGTTCAAGCCTACTTCATCAACGGTGCCGTTACTTAATTCTCTTGAGCTCACGCCGTAAAACGATGAGGGCTGATGTAAGGTGACGAATGAATATGCGTCATTCCAATGTCCACCGGGCTTGTGGTGTTTATCTACAATGACAATGTTAGCGTCTGTTTCGGCTAATAGTACATCGGCGAAGGCCATGCCTACTGCGCCACTGCCGATAATCAAGTAATCGGTTTCAAGTTGTTGAGTGTTCATGGTCTTACTCTCTAGAAGGTTGAATAGTTTCGTTATATCTCTATATGGCTTGGAATATAACGCTGTTATATATTAAAATAACAGCGTTATAATTGTCAAGCTAAAGCGTGAATAGCATGGATTCAAGAACAAAAATTCTAAATGCGACTACTGAATTGTTTCTCGAAGGTGGGGCCTCGGCGTTGAGTGTCCGTGCTATTTC
>JALZVW010000084.1 GCA_023301745.1 Arenicella sp.
AACCATGGGAACTGCTGCTTGTGTTTGGCCTCATAGGCATCAATTTTATCGGCCTGACCGAGCGTTAAACCAATGTCATCCAAACCGTTAAGTAGGTTGTGCTTACGAAAACCATCGATGTCAAAGCCGACATCAATGCCGCCGGGTGTCGTGACCTTTTGGTTCTCTAAATCAATACTGAATGCGACGCCTTCGTTGGCTGATATTTCGGCCATCAACGCTTTCAATGTTGGTGCATCAACAACGATCGGCAAAATACCGTTTTTAAAGCAGTTATTGTAGAAAATATCCGCAAAGCTGGTCGAAATGACGGTGTTAAAGCCATAATCGTCAATCGCCCAAGGAGCGTGTTCACGAGACGAGCCACAGCCAAAGTTATCACCTGCGACTAACACTTTAGCGCCGTCAAAATTTGGGTTATTTAATTCAAAGTCAGGGTTTGGTGTAGTTCCATCTTCGAGATAACGCCAGTCGTGAAAGAGGTGTATACCAAACCCCGTTCGTTCTACTTTTTTCAAAAACTGTTTGGCAATGATTTGATCTGTGTCGACATTGCTGCGATTCATCAACGCCGCAACGCTGGTGTGATTTGTGTATTTTTCCATTATGAATTCTCCAATTCACGAATATCGACAAAGCGACCAGCGCCTGCCGTTGCCGCTGCCATTGCCGGTGACACTAAATGAGTTCGACCACCTTTGCCTTGACGGCCTTCAAAGTTACGGTTTGATGTTGACGCGCAACGCTGCCCTGGTTTCAATTGGTCACCATTCATTGCCAAACACATTGAACAACCAGGCTCTCGCCATTCCCAACCCGCATCAATGAAAATTTTGTCCAAGCCTTCTTGCTCGGCTTGCTCTTTGACTAAGTAAGAGCCTGGTACCGCCAGTGCCGTTACATTAGACGGAACCGTGGTGCCTTTAGCCACTTCGGCGGCGGCACGGAAATCTTCGATACGAGAATTAGTACACGACCCCAAAAATACGAAATCAACCTCGATGTCGGTCATTTTAGTGCCGGCTTCTAAGTCCATGTAGTCCAACGCGCTCTGACAAGCTATTTGCTTGCCCTCAAGCTCAAAGCTTGCTGGTGCCGGTACAACTTGGTCTACTGGAACCACTTGTTCTGGCGACGTGCCCCAAGTAACTTGAGGCGCAATGTCTTCAGCGCGTAGTTCAACAATATGGTCGAACTTGGCGCCATCATCACTTGGCAATGACTTCCAGTAGGCCACAGCGGTATCCCACTGATCGCCCTTAGGGGCGAACTCTTTGCCTTCAATGAAGTCGATGGTTTTTTGATCGGGAGCCACTAAGCCTGCTCGAGCACCCGATTCGATTGCCATGTTGCACAGAGTCATGCGGCCTTGCATTGATAACGCTTGAATCGCTTCGCCTGCATATTCGATCACGTAACCGTTACCGCCAGCGGTGCCAATTTTGCCACAAATCGCTAAGGCGATGTCTTTTGCTGTGCTGTACTTAGACAGCTTGCCGTCGACTTTGACTAGCATGGTTTTTGACTTTGATTGAGGCAAACATTGAGTGGCCATAACATGCTCAACTTCAGAGGTGCCAATACCAAATGCCAAGGCGCCGAAAGCACCGTGAGTAGCGGTATGAGAATCACCACATACGGTGGTCATGCCTGGGTGAACAAAGCCATGCTCTGGCACGACAACGTGAATAATGCCGTTGTTCTTGCTCTTCATGTCGTACAAGACCAAATCGTGCTCAGCACAATTGTCGATCATTGTTTGTACTTGCTTGGCGCCAATCGGGTCAGGCAAGCTCAAACGATCAGCTAACTTAGTGGGCACACAGTGATCCAATGTCGCCAAAATGCTGTGGTTATTGCGAATAGGGCGGCCAGCGATCTTCAAGCCTTCAAATGCTTGTGGCGATGTTACTTCGTGCATTAAGTGACGATCAACGTACATTAATGGCGCTTGGCCTTCTTCTTGGTGCACAAAATGCGCATCCCAAATTTTTTCATACATGGTCTTGGCCATGGGGTACCTCAACAAATTAGCGGGTTTAACAATCTTTTTGGCTGCACAAGTATTGATGCAGCTAACATGCTTAATAGTATCAAAGCCTATTGATAATACAAATTCATTGTTTTTATAATATCGATTCCAATTTGGAATACATTGAGAGGCAGTTTTGGACATTTCAGCATTACAAGCATTTATCGCCGTCGCGCGTTACGAATCATTCTCAAAAGCGTCTGATCAGTTGTTTGTTACTCAACCGGCGATCAGCAAAAGAGTTGCCTCATTAGAAGAGGAGTTTGGCACCCAATTGTTTAATCGAATCGCTCGGCAGATCAGTTTAACTGAAGCCGGTAAGCAGCTGTTGCCCAAAGCGCAAGATTTGGTGCATCAAGCCGAAGACATGCAACGCTACGCCTCTAATTTAGCCGATGATATCAGCGGCAATTTGTCGGTCGCGATTGCTCACCATATTGGCCTGCACCGAATGCCTCCGATTCTGAAAGAATTCACGCTTCGACACCCCAAGGTAACGCTTGATATACGTTTTGAAGACTCCGATCAGGCTTATACCGCGGTTGAGCATGGTGATATTGAGTTTGCGGTTATTACCTTGCCTCGCGCCTTGCCTGAGAAGCTGACTAAGGAAGTTGTTTGGCTTGATGAGCTCGATATTATGGTGAGCAAAGACCATGCCTTAGCCACAGAAACGGGGCTCAACTTAGCGATACTCTCGAGCTACCCCTGCGTTTTGACCAGCCCTGATACCGAAACCCACCGGGTCATTAGGCGAGAATTTCAGCGACAAGGCTTGAGCATTAATGCACAAATGCAGACCAACAATTTAGAAACGCTTAAAATGTTGACAGGCGCTGGCCTCGGCTGGTCGCTGCTGCCAAAAACCATGAGCGATGAGTCTCTTAAAACGCTGGATGTTGGTGTGGCATTTTCCAGAGAGCTCGGGTTAGTAATTCATTCTCGTAGAAGTTTATCTAATGCGGCACTGGCGCTTAAAGCGTTAATTGAACTAAAGCATTGACGCTGGCTCGATTGACGAGCGTGCTTTGACCTTTCATGTGATAGCTCACGGGGGGTGATAATAATTTCTCGGTTATTCAATGAAAGTCTCTCGGTTATTCAATGAAAGTCTCTCGACTATTCAATGAAAGTCTCTCGACTATTCAATGAAAGTCTCTCGACTATTTAATGAAAGTCTCGCGACTTGGAACTCAAGTCTGGCAGGGCATTGTCATGGCTTTCTATGTAGGCGGCGACTACATTAGCGACACCGTGTTGGTGCTCTAACGTGCCTTTGAT
>JALZVW010000085.1 GCA_023301745.1 Arenicella sp.
AGCGAAACATGTTTCGCTCATTTATTAATATAACGATGTCTTAAAATGCAACTTAGAACGCGTATAAAAATCTGTGGTATGACCGACGTTTCCCAAGTGAAGCATGCAGTGTCTCTTGGTGTCGACGCAATTGGTCTGATTTTGCATGCCAATAGCCCTCGCCTCATTACGGTTGAGCGGGCGCGTTTAATTCGTGAGGTTGTTCCTGCGTTTGTCTCGCTTGTAGGTGTGTTTGTTGATGCCAGTCGAGAACAAATCGAGGGCAGTATAGCGACCGTTGGCCTAGACTTAGTGCAATTGCACGGCGTTGAAACCGAAGAGTTTTCGCAAACTCTGTCTAAGCCCTACGTCAAAGCCATTAGGGCAAAATCTATCGAACAGGTTGCTCGTGATTGCAATGCGTTTCCAAGCGCTCGCGCGATACTAGTCGACCCTTATATTAAAGGCCAGCATGGTGGAACGGGTCAATCTTTAGACAAAGCGCTATGGCCAAGTGGCGATAGCCGAAAGCCATTGATATTAGCGGGTGGTTTATCGGCTGACAATGTCGGCCAACGTATCACTCAATTCTCTCCCTTCGCTGTTGATCTCAATAGTGGTTTGGAGTCAGAACCTGGTGTGAAAGATTCAGAGCTTGTTGCTAAGGCTGTACGCCAGGTTTATCTGGCTGATTCTTATGCTAATCAACCTTAGAATGAGGCGCCGTATAAGTCGCTGGGTTGACTACATTCAGACACTCCACCATCGAGAAATTGAATTATCGTTGGAGAGAGTCTGTGACGTGTATTTGCGTATGTATCCCGATGGACTAGCGTTTAAAATAGTCACATTGTCAGGCACAAATGGTAAAGGCAGTACAGCCGAGTTGCTGGCATCGATCTATCGACAAGCGGGCTATCGAGTTGGTAAATTCACCTCGCCGCACTTAATCGATTTTAATGAAAGGTTTAATATCGCTGGGCAGTCAGTTGATGATGAGCGGCTCTTAGCCGCTTTTGAACGTGTCGAGCAGAGTCGCCAAGATACGCCAATTACCTTCTTTGAATATGGAACTTTGCTCGCGATAGACTTGTTTGCTACTAGCCAAGTTGACGTAGCCATAATGGAAGTTGGTTTAGGTGGCCGTCTGGACTCGGTTAATATCCTGGATGCCGATGTTTCGGTAGTGACTAGCATTTCGATCGACCATACAAGTTGGCTAGGTAACACCATAGAGCAAATAGCCTATGAAAAAGTTGGTATTGCTCGCAGCGGCAAGCCCTTAGTCATCGGCCTCAGTGATGCACCTCAAAACATGCTTGATTATGCGGCGCAAATAGGCGCTCAAGTTAGCCAAGTTGATACAGACTTTGTTTATCGAAAAAATACAGCAAGCACAACATGGGAATGGTCGGCTAACGATCTGGCGCTCACTCAATTGCCGTTTCCCTACGAGCAAGATGGCGTGCAATTAAATAACTGTGCGTTGGCATTGAAGGCGTTACAACTTTTATCGGCTGACTTACCTGTCGAAGAAATTGATATCAGAGATGGCATTCGGCATGCCAGTATTCTTGGTCGTTGCCAAATACTGAATCGGGCCCCCTATATTGTTTGTGACGTGTCACACAATGAAACATCGGTTGCTCGTTTGGCTCAATTTCTTGATACATTGGAGGTTGGTGCGCGTGGCCGAACCATCGCTGTCTGTGGAATGCTCAAAGATAAAGAAATAAAAGCCAGTCTTGAGAAAATTAGCGCTCGAGTGGACGAATGGCATACCGCCACTATCCATCATGAGAGAGGCGCTTCTGCTTTTGAGATTAGCTTACTAATAAAATCACTATCTGAATCAACGGTAACTCAATATGACCGTGTTGAAGATGCCTATGATGCCGCACGGGCAACATTAACAAGCGATGACTGTCTGGTGGTTTTTGGGTCCTTCCATATCGTTGGTGATATACTCGATCACGTTAATTAGGCGTAGCATAACCTTGCTAATCTATCGTCAACGTTGTTGGGGCTAGTTCGTCATCTAAAATTCAGTATTAGAAGTCTTATGTCAAAAAATACAACTACAGAACCTGAAGAAACAGCCGAATTTGATTTAAAACATCGTGTAACCGGAGCAGCCGTATTGTTGTTTCTAGGCGCGCTTGTTTTTCCGTGGCTACTTGGTCCACCGAGTGAAGCCAGCAAGCTCGAGGCGGCTAAAGAGGTGTCGGTCACGTCGGAGGTTGAAGCCGCGAACATAATCACCGATATTGGTGATTCAAGATTAGCTAGTGCTACCAACGACATAGAAGAAACCGTCTATATCTCAAAAATCACGCCACTCGATGCGAAAGGAAATAGCGGCTTAATCGACGCGGCTAATCAGGCAGCTCAAAGCGCGCTAGATAGTAAAACTAAAGCCGATGTTGAGCCAGATGCTGAGGCTGTGTTGCAGGAGTTGGTAAAAGAAGCCAATTCATCGATCGACAATACGGCCGAAGATAAAAGCAGTAAAGAAGTAGCGGCTAAAGAAAAGGTCGTATCGGCCTCGGCCGTGACTACCGAAGATGCCGCCAAGCAAGAGCAGGCAAAACGAGAAAAAGAGTTGCAACAGGCGCTCGCGGCAGAGACCCAGTCTCAAAAAGCCCAAGAGCTGTCGATAGCTAAAGTCGAACCAGCTAAAGTTGAACCAGCTAGGATTGATGTGGGCTGGGTGGTTCAAGTAGGCTTGTTTACTGAGAAAAGCCGTGCCATTGCATTAACCAGTGAACTCAAAAATAAGGGCTTTAGCGCGTCGAGTAGCGTCGTCGACACCAATCGAGGCAAGAATACCGGTACGCGTGTATGGCTTGGCCCTTTTACTAAAAGGTCGTCAGCAATAGCTGAGCAGAAACGCTTAAAATCTAAAGCGGGTAAAGAAGGGTTTATTCGAGTTTATCCATAGGTTAAACAGTGTTACGCGTAGGTTCTAGATTGTCAGGTGCTTGCTAAAAGCTGTTAAGCTAATAGTTTATCAATAAGAGCCGCTGATCGGTTTATAGTGAGAGGAAAAAATGGGTGGATTTGATTGGATTATTGCAGCGGTATTGCTGGTCTCAATTCTTGTGGGCATTTTTCGTGGCTTCATAAAAGAGTCGCTATCGTTAATTTCATGGATATTAGCCATTTGGTTGGCGTTTAATTTTTGCGGTCAAGCGGGTGAGTTAATTCACCAATACATTAATATTCCCGCACCTAAGTTTAGAGAATGGGCTGGCTTTGCTTTTGTCTTTATCTCTACGCTATTAATTTTTTCGGTAATTACCTATGTGATTACTAAGATTTTTGTTCGTGGCCCAATCAAGGGCGTTGACCGAGTTTTGGGCTTAGGTTTTGGGGCCCTGAGAGGCGTTGCTATTGTGGTTGCTGTATTGGTGGTCGCTAAGGGCTTTGGTCTGGATAGCTCTGATTGGTGGGGCAATTCGCAACATATAGCTAAGTTTGAGCCGTTTATTCATACTGTTGAAGAGTTGTTTCCTAATAGTGGCCTGACACCGAATGAAGACGGTGGTGGCCTTACCGAAAAAGCGACGGAACAGGCTTTGAAAGTTTTAACTGAATCTCAAGAGTAGTGATTGAAATACTAAAATCTTGACCTAGATATCGTGTTAAACGTTAAACGATTGGATTAAATAATGTATTATTCGCGTGCCAGACTCTAACTGATATCGAATCGGTGCTTAGAGTTTGGTGCCCGATTTTTGGCCCCAAACCATCTCAGTAGAGATAGAGCGATTAATATGTGCGGTGTGTTAGGTATAGTTGGTAAATCGTCCGTTAGTACGAGTTTGTATGATGGTTTAACCGTTCTTCAACATCGAGGTCAAGACGCTGCAGGGATTCTTACCTGCGACGACAACGGTTTCGTTAACTTGCGAAAAGACAACGGTCTGGTTAAAGACGTTTTTTTCTCCCGTCACATGCAGCGCCTTACTGGTAACGTTGGGATCGCTCATTGCCGATACCCAACGGCTGGGTCGAACTCGCCGGCTGAAGCGCAGCCGTTTTACGTCAACTCGCCTTTCGGTATTGCTCTAGCTCATAACGGCAACTTAACCAATGCCAGTCGCTTACGTAAACGAATATTTAAAGATGATTTGAGGCATGTTAATACCACCTCAGATTCAGAAATATTATTGAACGTGTTTGCCCACGAGATCTATAACGCATTAGGAACCAAGACTTACACGCTCACCCATGACCATATCTTTAACGCTATTGAAGGCGTGTTTAAGCGTTGTAATGGTGGCTATGCGGTAGTCTCTTATGTGATGGGCGTCGGTATTGTTGCGTTTCGTGATAAACATGGAATTAGGCCGCTGATTTACGGGTATCGTGATACGGACGGCGGTCGCGAATATATGGTGGCATCGGAAAGCGTTGCACTCGATAGCCAAGGCTTTACTATTATTGCCGATGTGAAGCCAGGGGAAGCGATCATTCTGCCCTTAGAGGGCGATGTGGTTAGTCGCCAATGTGTTTCTGATGCCAGTTATGCGCCTTGCATATTTGAGCAGGTTTACTTAGCGCGCCCCGACTCGATGATCGATGGCATTTCAGTCTACCGAACGCGTATGCGCATGGGCGAGAAGCTCGCTAAAAAGATCGCCAGAGAATGGCAAGATCACGATATCGATGTGGTGATACCCATTCCCGACACGAGTCGAACCTCAGCCTTGGAAATGTCACAAGTGCTTGGAGTGCGGTACCGAGAAGGCTTTATTAAAAATCGTTACATTGGCCGAACTTTTATCATGCCCGGTCAAGAGCAACGCAAGAAATCAGTGCGTCAAAAACTCAATGCTATCGAGTTGGAGTTTCGCGATAAAAACGTGATGTTGGTGGATGACTCGATTGTCCGTGGAACAACGTCGAAGCAAATTGTGCAAATGGCGAGAGATGCTGGCGCGAGAAAGGTTTATTTCGCATCGGCAGCGCCTCCTGTTCGTTACCCCAATGTCTACGGTATTGATATGCCATCTGCATCGGAACTAATTGCTAATAATCGCACCGTTGAGCAAATTCAAGAAGCCATCGGCGCCGATCGATTGTTTTATCAAGACCTTAGTGATCTGATTGATGCGGCTTCGGAAGGCAATCCGCAAATCACCCATTTTGATACTTCTTGTTTTAGCAAGGAGTATGTAACCGGTGATGTCGATCAAGAGTATTTCGCAGAGTTAGAGATCGAACGTAGTGATGGGGCTAAGCGAGCCGAGGAATTTCAACCGTCAGAGTTGCGTGACGTCAGTCAGATATCAAGCTGAGCAATCTTAGGTTAAGCACGGTTAGTTTATGAAAAAAAATATGTCAGATTACCGTCCTGCGACGCGAGCGGTGAGAGCAGGGCAAGTTCGTAGTTCAGAAAATGAGCATAGCGAGCCTATTTACACTACCTCTAGTTTCGTGTTCGAGTCATCTGCCCAGGCGGCGGCACGTTTTTCGCTGGAAGAAGAGGGTAATATCTATTCAAGATTTACCAATCCAACTGTTCGAGTATTCGAAGAACGTTTAGCGGCGTTAGAAGGTGCTGAGTCTTGTGTTGGCACTGGGTCTGGCATGGCCGCGATGTTGGCAACTTGCATGGCTGGGTTGAAAGCGGGAGACCATGTTGTTTCGTCGCGATCAATCTTTGGCGCAAACCAAAGTCTACTCAAAGGCTTAATGGGTAATTTTGGTGTTCAAACGACCTTTGTGAATCTTGTAGATTTGGATGCATGGCGTGACGCTATTCAAGCAAATACCAAAATGGTGTTTTTTGAAACACCGACTAATCCATTAATGGAAATTGGCGATATTGCGGCGATTTCTGATATAGCCCACTCGGCGAACCCTGATATTAAAGTTGTTGTCGATAACTGTTTTTGCACACCGATTTTGCAGCAACCTTTATCACTCGGTGCAGATGTTGTGCTGCATTCAGCCACTAAATTTATTGACGGTCAAGGGCGTTGTGTTGGTGGTGCCGTGGTCGGCGATCAAGAGTTTGTTGGTGAAAAAATCGTCAGTTTTATGCGCACCGCAGGGCCATCAATGAGCCCTTTCAATGCATGGGTTTTTGCTAAAGGTTTGGAAACTCTACCGCTTCGCATGAATCAGGCATGTGATAACACCATGAAAATAGCTGAGGCGTTGGCTAACGTGCCTCAAGTTGAGCGCATTTATTATCCTGGGCTAGAGAGTCACGGTCAGTATGACTTAGCGAGGTCTCAGCAGAGCCGCGGCGGAGCGGTGGTATCGTTTGAAATAAAGGGCGGTAAAGAAGCGGCTTGGAAGTTAATCGATCAAACCGATCTTTTGTCGATAACGGCAAACCTAGGTGATACTCGTACAACTATCACCCATCCGTACACAACGACACATGCTCGCTGGACTGACGAAGATAAAGCGGCGGCGGGAATCACCACTGGTTTGGTTCGAATTGCGGTCGGTTTGGAAGATCCTCTCGACGTATTCGATGATTTGAATTTTGCTTGATTAGCTTCGTTTATAACGTTTTAGTAAACGTTATAAACGATAGTGAGTGCTTATCTGTGTTGGTTTTTAGAACTCAAGTAATGCGTTTAAGCCTAAAATCCCTAAGTCAGAGTCGCCGGTATCGGCTGAATATTCAATTTCTACCACACCTAAGTCACTCACTCTATAGCCTAAGCCAACACCAAACGCGGCGGATACATCGTTGAAGTCAGAGCTTTGGTCAAATGAGTTCACTTCAAAGTCGACGTAAGATAAACCGCCTTTGACCTTGTAATAAAGCTTGCCTGCTGATCGATAGGTGAAAAACAGGTTAGCCACATCGACATCGTAGCTGGTATTGAGACTGTCAATCGTATCGTCGCCAGTAAGGTATTCAAATTCAACGGTTGCTGAACCGCCAGCATCGCCAATTGAGCTAGCAAATTCGTAGCCTAGAACAATACCAGCGGCATCACCATCACTGACACCTGGGACGTTGATATCAATCTGTGCAATTTTTCCGCCGATGATCCATTTACCTGGAGCATTCTTACCAAAAAATGTGCCTTGATTGTCGTCAGCAGCGAATGATGATTGTTGTGCTGTCATTGCCGATACAGCTAAGATGCCGACAAGGGCTGATTTAATTTGTCTCTTAATTATTGGGTATTTCATTTCTGTTATCTCGTCTCGTGTTCATTCCAGCTTTGTAGGATAGCCAAGATATATGATAGGTCATTGAATTTCAATGGTTTGAGGGTCTTAGTTAGCGCTAATTATTGGAAAGAGAGACGGCGTGAACGCCACTGAGTAAGTGCTATTGTGGTTGGCACAGGTACTAAGTTGGCCAATCGCAGTGTAAACTCAAGGTATGAGAATTGTTGCAAGCATCCTTTTTTTTCTATTAATCGTCTTACAGGCCAAGCTTTGGTTTGGCGGGCACGGTGTTTTTCAGTTGTGGTCACTACAAGGTACTATAAGCCAAGCGCGCGATCGAAATAATGGGCTCGAAGGCCGAAACGAAACCTTACATGCGCAGGTAAATGAGTTAAAGCAAGGAAGTGAGGCGCTTGAAGAAAGGGCGCGCAGTCAATTGGGCTTTATCAAAGAAGGCGAAACCTTTTACCGTGTTGTTCCTCGGCGACCTAAGGCCGCCGAAGATGATGATTGAGTTGGCTAGATTGCTTGATTGGTAATTTCAATACCGCTTTGATCGATTCGCATGATGCTATTGCTAGAGTGCCAGTCGCCTAAGACATACCGTACGGCGTCGCCGCCATTAACTTGGTAATGGTGGGTGTTTTGGCGATGTGTATGGCCGTGAATCATTTGCGTTACTGAATGCTTAGCGAAAGCATCTAATACCGCCGCTTCAGTGACATCCATTATGCCCATGCTTATTTCTGATTTATGTTCATTGCTTTGTAGTCGTGCTTGCTTTGCTTGTTCGATCCGATCAGCGATGCTTAACTGCAAAAAGTCGTCGCAAAATTGGGTGTTGGTCATCATCTGCGCTCGAAATTGTTGATGAACAATGTCGTCGGTGCACAAGCTGTCGCCATGCAAAAGAAGCGTTTTAGTGCCGTATAAGTCGATTACGGTTTCATCTTCGATGATTTTAAAGCCAGTGCGTTGGGTGAATGTTTCTCGAACGAGAAAGTCGCGGTTACCGGCTATAAAGGCGCACTCAGTGACTTCACTGATCGCTTTCATCGCATTTAAAACCGGGTCGGCTCCCAACATGCTGCCGGCATCGTCACCAATCCAAAATTCAAATAGGTCTCCAAGAACATAAAGCCGTTCAGCCGAAGGGGCCTGATTAGCTAGAAAGTCGAAAAAGGCCGTTATCACTTGCGGCCGCTCAGGGGTCAGATGTAGGTCTGAAATTATATAAGTATGCATAGTTCGTATTGTATGCGAGACAGGCTTTTTAGGGCAATCGATAACCGCGTATGCATAGAAACCATATCTTAGGTGAATGTTTTATATGTCATATTGTCATAGAGCCCCGAGAATACTGACATTAAGGCTAATGAGCGTCTCTTAATAGACTCTAAAAAAGTGAATAAGTTCGTTGTGTTTGAACCTTTAGCGTTTATAATTTAAGGGTGATACGAGCGCCCGACTTCGGGCATTTTTTATTTTTACTCAATCGAGTAGAAAATTAGCGTTTATTGGGAGACCACCGTGCAGTTAACTGGTGCAGATATAGTAGTCAAAAGCCTCGAAGAAGAGGGCGTGGAATTCGTCTTCGGATACCCCGGTGGTGCGGCTTTGCATATCTACGATGCTTTTCATCGTCAAAATGAAGTAGAGCATATCTTAGTAAGACATGAACAGGGCGCAACGCATGCCGCCGATGGCTATGCTCGATCGACCGGTAAGCCGGGCGTGGTCTTAGTGACCTCGGGCCCTGGAATCACCAACGCGATTACCGGTATTGCCACCGCCTACATGGATTCAATTCCAATGGTGGTATTGTCCGGTCAGGTTATGAAACCGCTAATTGGCTATGATGCGTTCCAAGAAATCGATGCGGTCGGCATTAGCCGCCCCTGCGTTAAGCACAATTTCTTGATTCAAAATGTCGAAGAGATCGCTGAAACAATTAAAAAAGCGTTTCATATAGCAACGACTGGGCGCCCTGGCCCGGTATTGGTTGATATTCCAAAAGACATCACCGCGCACCTTACCGAATTTTTATATCCTAAGTCGGTAGAGATGCGTTCTTACCCAGAGGCTCCGAAAGCGCAGCCGAGTGAAATAGTCACGGCCGTTGAAGCAATGCTAAATGCCAAAAGACCGGTGGTTTACGCCGGCGGCGGTGTCGTTTTGGCGCACGCGCAAGAGGAACTTCGTCGCTTTGTTAAACAGCTTGGCTTTCCATGCACGAATACATTGATGGGCCTAGGCGCGTATCCGCACGATGACCCTCTGTTTATTGGCATGCTAGGTATGCATGGTACTTATGAAGCGAATATGACCATGCACGATTCGGATTTAATCATTGCATTAGGCGCTCGTTTTGATGACCGAATTACTGGCACACTAGATGGCTTTGCGCCGAATGCAAAAGTGATTCACGTCGATATTGACCCGTCAGTCATTGATAAGAACATCAAAGCTGATATCGCAATTGTGGCTGATGTTAAAGAAGTTTTGAATTCGTTTAACAGTGAGCTAAGCCGTCGAAGTGATGATATCAATCCGTCACTGATTGTCGATTGGTGGAGTATTATTCAAGGTTGGCGTGGCAAAGATAGTTATTGGTATGACGAAAGTAGCGATATTATTAAGCCTCAGTTCGTTGTGCAGAAATTGCACGAAGTCACTGGTGGTGAGGCTTATGTAACGTCTGATGTTGGCCAACACCAAATGTTTGCAGCGCAATTTTACGGTTTTTCAGACACCCACAAATGGATTAACTCGGGTGGCCTAGGCACGATGGGCTTTGGTCTGCCAGCCGCAATGGGCGTTAAAATCGCTCACCGCGATGCTGATGTGGCGTGTATTACTGGTGAAGGCAGTATACAAATGTGCATTCAAGAACTTGCTACCTGCCAACAATATAAATTGCCGGTCAAAGTGATTAACTTGAATAATCGTTATTTGGGCATGGTTCGCCAGTGGCAAGAATTCTCTTATGAAAAACGTTATTCGAATTCCTATATGGATTCGTTGCCCGATTTTGTTGCGCTGGCTGAAGCCTATGGCCATGTTGGCATGCAGATTGATAAGCCAAGCGATGTTGAAGGCGCGTTGAAGGAAGCCTTTGCTATGAAAGACCGGCTTGTGTTTATGGATTTCATCACCGACCAACAAGAAAACGTGTACCCAATGATTGAGAGCGGTAAAGGGCACCATGAAATGCGTTTACGCCCAGGGAAGTAAAGATTATGCGACATATTATTTCAGTTCTATTAGAAAATGAATCGGGAGCTCTATCTCGAGTGGCAGGCTTGTTTTCCGCGCGCGGCTACAATATTGAGTCATTGACGGTTGCGCCGACTAATGACTCGACATTGTCTCGAATGACGATCGTAACAACCGGCGATGACCGAAAAATAGACCAAATTGAGAAGCACCTAAATAAGTTGGTCGATGTTGCGGCTTTGCAAGATATTACCGCGGGCAGCCATCTAGAGCGCGAAGTGGTTCTGGCTAAGTTATTAGCTAATAAAGAACAGAAAGTCGAGCTTGATAGCATTGTGAATGCCTACAATGCGAGCTTAATCACTGTGTCTGATACTCAATTTATCGTTGAAATGAGCGGCAGTAGTGAAAAGGTTGACGAATTATTGAAAAGCCTAAGTGGTTTAACTATTTTAGAGTTGGCGCGTTCAGGTGTCACCGGTTTGTCGTCTGACGAATCCGCTCTAACAGCGGATTCAACAAGCGCCTAACCATACAACAAGCGCCTAACCATAAGAGTTTAATGCGTTTAGGGCTAAGCTCGCGCATCTACGCTTTAGAACTAAATGCCCTAATTTAAATGGAATATGAAATGCAAGTTATCGATAAACACCCACTATTGGCTCGTGAAGGCTGGTTCTATATAGCATTAACCTTATTTTCTGCGGTCTTGACCAGCATTGTTTTTCCGCTTTATGTCGCGCTGTTGTTTTGGGTTATTTTTGCCTTCGTATTGCAGTTTTTCAGAGACCCGCACCGCCCAATTCCGCAAGACGAGGGTGTTATTACCTCGCCGGCTGATGGCAAAGTCATTTTCACTGGGGTCGTGGATGATCCGTACCTCGATCGTAAAGCGTATAAGATAAGCGTTTTTATGAACGTTTTTTCTGTGCATTCAAATCGCGCACCATTTGCTAGTACAGTAAAACAAGTTTGGTATAAACCCGGTTTATTTGTCAACGCAGACCTTGATAAAGCATCTCAAGAGAATGAGAGAAATGCTGTATGGTTTCAAAATGATGATGGTGTTGATGTTGTTTCAGTCCAAGTGGCGGGCTTAATTGCCCGTAGAATCCTCTGTTATGTGGGTGAGGGCGATACTCGTCAGCGTGGCGAGCGTTACGGTTTCATTCGTTTTGGTTCGCGAGTAGATTTATTCTTACCTGAGGATTTTGACATCAAGGTTGCGCTTGGTGATAACGTTTCCTCAGGAACGTCGATTCTTGGGCATTTTGCCTAAATTAATTTTCCGCGTGTATGTCATTGCTTTTGCGATTAAGTGCTGATGTTTTAATGCGTTCAAAAGTGGGCAAACCTGTCATCGACCTTGTATAATTAAGCCATGAACTCAGAGCAAACAAATATTCGCCCCATAGATCCGAATGAAGAGGTTGAAAAAGTCCTAAAGAAACCTGCGAAAGGTTTCTATGTCTTACCTAATTTGTTTACGACGGCAGGCTTGTTTGCGGGTTTTTACGCAATTATGCAAGCACGTTTAGGCCACTTTGAAGCGGCCTCGCTGGCGATTTATGCGGCCATGGTAATGGACATCATCGACGGGCGCCTGGCGAGGCTTACCAATACCCAAAGCGACTTTGGTTCTGAATACGATAGTCTTTCTGACATGGTATCTTTTGGTGTTGCGCCAGCGATGGTCTTGTTTGAGTTTGCACTTACCGACCTGGGCCGTTTTGGAAGCTTGGTTGCGTTTATTTATATCGCCTGCGCGGCTTTGAGGTTGGCCCGATTTAATGTCGCCTCAGTCAGTGATAAGACCCATTTTATAGGTGTACCAAGCCCTGGTGCCGCTGCGATGATCGCATCAACCGTCTGGGTTTTTGTTGATGCTGGAATTAAGCCAGAAGACTACAATGTCGGCCTTGCGCTACTGATGATGGTGATGGGCTTAGCGATGGTTAGCAATATTAAATACCGCTCATTCAAAGATTTTGAGTTTCGCGATAAGATGCCATTTGTTGGTTTGATTGTGCTTGTGCTGGCGATCGCTTTTGTTTATCTCGATCCACCGTCCGCATTTTTGGCGATTGGTTCTGTTTACATGATCAGTGGTGCGCTGTTTTATGTGCTTGTAAAGTTTAGAAATAAAAAAGAATCACCTGAAATTGAATAAAGTATTAAGCATTTAATGCTGCACAGGCTAGCGTTATTAACAAGCCGCTAGAAATAACATAGACCAAAAGTTAATTAAGAATATGAAATTTGAAGGCAGTTTAGTCGCAATAATTACGCCGATGGCTGAAGACGGAGCCGTTGATTATGCAGCTTTAACTCGGTTGCTAGAGTTCCACGTAGACGCTGGCACTCATGGCATCGTCTCGGTAGGCACCACGGGCGAATCGTCTACATTAAATGTAGACGAGCACTTAGCCGTGGTGGAGCACACCATTAAGGTTATTGCCAAGCGTATACCTGTGATCGCTGGCACCGGCGGTAATTCGACTCAAGAAGCTATCTTTTTAACCAGAAAAGCTGAGTCACTTGGCGCGGATGCCGCCTTGTCGGTCGTACCGTATTACAATAAGCCGACCCAAGAAGGTTTATATCAACACTTTAAGGCCATCGCCGAGGCCGTACCGATCGCGCAAATTTTGTATAATGTACCTGGCCGAACCGTGGCGGATCTGAGCAATGATACAATTGCTAGATTAGCCGTCATCGATAATATTGTTGGTTGCAAAGATGCAACCGGTGATTTAGAACGAGGAAAAGCCTTGGTTGATGCTTGTGGGCATCAACTGTCGATTCTGTCCGGTGATGACCCGACGGCTCTCGAATACATGAAATTAGGTGCCTGTGGTGATATATCGGTAACCGCTAATGTGGCCCCTAAGCTAATGAGTGATATGTGCACAGCGGCGCTCGACGGAGATTTTAATTTGGCCACCCAGATCGATGCGAAATTACGAGGCCTGCATGAACATCTATTTGTTGAATCAAATCCGATACCGGTTAAGTATGCCTTGTCGAAAATGGGCTATACTGCGAATACATTAAGGCTGCCGTTAACACCCTTGAGCTCTGCACTTGAAATACAACTCGATGAGGCTATGAAACAAGCGGTTTAGCGCCATTTTTTAGCTATGATCGATGAATAACCGTTTTATCTAAAATAACAATAATGAGCCGAAATTTAGGCCAGCAATGAAACTAATTATGACTTTAATCAAACAACATTCGATACCAAAACATGGTTTGTGCCTGTTTTTAGTGATCGTTGCAACCTTAAGTTTGTCAGCTTGTGGCGGTAAGAAAAATATATCTACTGAAGATAGTAGTGCTGATTATAAATCAGCCCAAGCGTTGCCACCGTTGAAGAAACCTTCCCGAGTGGTTGTTGCCGATCAGAGTTCCCCGAGCTCGCGGCTTGTCTCAGAATCTGATGTCGGTGTTGTTGAAACATCTCCCTCAGAACTAATAACTAACACTAATGGTGTTAGCAATAATGTGGCGCAAGGCGAAAGCCGCCAAGCCTCAACATCAGAGGCCGACGTTTTGAGTTCCAGTGTTGTTGCCGGAAAATCAGGTGAAATGCGTTTACAGGTCGAAGCCGGTTTTGAGGAAACTTGGGATTATCTCAGTGCGAGCCTTCAGAAGTCCGATATTACCGTTTTTAGTCGCAATAAAGCCGCTGGACGTTTTTCTATCGGCTGCGCCAATATTGCCGCAGCACCAACGGTTTCTACCTCTGGGCGTTGGTCATTCTTTAACCGCAGTAAGCAGCAAAATCTTGAGCATTGCGCATTACAGGCTTTAGAGAAACGTGGCACCACAGTCGTATCGGTTTTAAACCGGGCTGGCGAAGAAGTTTCCGGCGAATACAGTAATGATGTATTTAGTCGAATTTTGAATAACTAACCATTAATATTTTCATTTAGTAAATTTTCTAGGAGTTTCCATGCAACGCGGCCAAGAACTATATAGTGGCAAAGCCAAATCGGTTTATAGCAGTGATCGTGACGATGCACTAATTTTGCATTTTCGTAATGATACATCGGCCTTTGATGGCGAAAAAATTGAACAGCTAGACCGTAAAGGAATGGTTAATAACAAATTCAATGCTTTCATCATGGAGCATCTAGAGAGTGAAGGCATCGCCACGCATTTTTTAGAGTTGTTGTCTGACGACGAAGCGTTGGTTCGCAAGCTAGACATGTTTCCAATTGAATGTGTGGTACGTAATGTTGCTACTGGTTCTATTTGCAAACGCTTAGGTGTCGAAGACGGCATAAACCTAACGCCCCCAACGTTTGAGTTTTTCTTGAAAAATGATGAGCTGCATGACCCAATGATCAACGAGTATCATATTGAGTCTTTTGGTTGGGCCGACGCCGAAGCAATCGCGGCAATGAAAGTTGAAACGTTTAAAGTAAACGTGATTTTGTCTAAATTGTTTGCCGATGCTGGAATGATCTTGGTTGATTTTAAACTTGAGTTCGGTCGTCAAGGCGCTAGTATTTTCTTAGGTGATGAGTTTACCCCTGATGGCTGTCGTATCTGGGATGCGAATACACGCGAAAAACTTGATAAAGACCGATTTAGAAAGGGCTTAGGCGGTGTTGTTGAAGCATACGAACAGGTAGCTAAACGCCTCGGTTTGAATATCTAAGGCTTGCACAAAAAATGAAATTATCGCGCCAGATTCGTCTTTAGACAATCTGGCGTTTAGCGTTTTACCAAACAGGAAATCCCATGTTGAGATTGCGGGGCAGTCAAGCCTACTCAAATTTTAGAATTCGAAAATTACTCGCTTCTGTGCAAGCTGTGTTGCCGACCGTGCAAAGTATTGATACAGAGTTTCAACACTTAATTAAATTAGACAGTGGCTTTCAAACTCTAAACGATAGCGATCTGGCTACCTTAGAGCGTTTGCTGACCTATGGCCCAACAATGAGTCAGGTTGAGCATCAAGGTCAACGCTTATTTGTATTGCCTAGGTTTGGTACGATATCGCCATGGTCGACCAAAGCGAGCGATATTGTGGCTCACTGTGGCTTAGAAAAAGTGGTTCGAGTAGAGCGCGGAATAGGTTTTTATATAAACGCGAGCACTGAATTAGATGCCGATGCGATGTCTACCATCGCGGCAATGGTTCACGACCCTATGACCGAGTCGGTTGTCACTGATATCTCAGACGCTCAAAGTCTGTTCCGCGAAGAGGCGCCTCAGCCTTTATTCGAAGTGCCATTGATGTCTGAAGGCAAGAAAGCCCTAGAGTTAGCTAATACTGAATTGGGCTTGGCGCTCTCTGACGAAGAAATCGATTACCTTATAACGGAGTATCAAGCGTTAGAAAAAAACCCAACGGATGTTGAACTGATGATGTTCGCACAGGTTAATTCTGAGCATTGCCGACATAAAATCTTCAACGCAGACTGGATCGTTGATGGCGAGTCAAAAGAGCATTCTTTGTTTCGCATGATTCGTGAAACTCATATGCAGAACAGTAAGGGCACGTTGGTGGCCTATTCAGATAATTCATCGGTTCTGGCCGGTTCTCATGGCGAGCGTTTTTTCCCCAACCCTGAGACCAATGAGTATCAAGGTCACTCGGAAAATATTCATATTCTGTGTAAGGTAGAAACACATAATCACCCAACCGCGATCTCGCCTTTTGCCGGGGCGGCAACGGGCTCTGGTGGTGAGATTCGCGATGAAGGTGCGACCGGTCGAGGCTCAAAACCTAAAGCGGGTTTGAGTGGTTATTCAGTGTCTAATCTGCGTCTACCAGGGGCCCCTCAACCATGGGAAGGCCCTGAAGCTAAGCCGTCGAGAATTGCCTCGCCTTTGCAAATAATGTTGGAAGGCCCTATTGGTGGGGCGTCGTTTAATAATGAGTTTGGGCGGCCTAATATCGCAGGTTATTTCCGTACTTATGAGCAATCAATCGCGAATGAAAGCGATGTTCGCGGATACCATAAGCCGATCATGTTGGCGGGCGGGTTAGGCAATATTCGAGAGCAGCATGTCGCGAAAAATATTATTCCTGATGGTTCCTATATCGTGGTTTTAGGCGGCCCGGCGATGCTTATTGGGTTGGGCGGCGGCGCGGCATCGAGTGTTGCGTCTGGGCAAAGTAGTGAGCAATTAGACTTTGCATCGGTACAACGCGGCAATCCTGAAATGGAACGTCGTTGCCAAGAAGTTATCGACGCGTGTTGGGCAATGGATCAGCACAATCCAATTATTTCTATTCATGATATCGGCGCCGGCGGCCTTTGTAACGCCTTACCTGAATTGGTGGGTGATGCTGGTCGAGGCGGCAAGTTTAACTTGCGCGATGTATTGAATGACGAGCTGGGCATGTCGCCCATGCAAATCTGGTGCAACGAAGCCCAAGAGCGCTATACCTTAGCGGTCGCCCCTGAACGGTTAGAGGAGTTTAGAGCGATATGTGCGCGTGAGCGTTGCCTATATTGTGTTGTCGGCACGGCGACTGACGATGAGGTCTTGGTATTGCAAGACAGTCATTTCTCGGACGGCTCAGAGCGTCAGCAAACGCCGATAGATTTGCCTATGCAAACCTTGTTTGGCAACCCTCCGAAGATGCTGCGCGACGTAACATCGGTTGATCGAAATGCGCCTGAACTTGATTTTTCCGATGTATCGGTCGACGATGCCCTAGAGCGTGTTCTGGCGTGTCCAACGGTTGCCGATAAAACATTTTTGGTCACTATCGGTGACCGAAGCGTGACGGGCATGATCGCACGCGACCAAATGGTTGGGCCTTGGCAGGTTCCGGTGGCTGATGTTGCTGTAACCACATCGGCTTACACCGGTAAGACCGGTGAAGCCATGGCCATGGGCGAGCGCACCCCGCTAGCCTCTGTTAATGCGCCGGCTAGCGGGCGTATGGCCATTGGCGAATGCTTAACTAACCTTGCAGCCGCGAATGTCCGCGACTTGTCGGAAGTGAAGCTGTCTGCAAATTGGATGGCCGCAGCCGGCCATGCTGGCGATGACGCCGCGCTTTATGAGACGGTTAAAGCGGTCGGAATGGAGCTTTGCCCTGAGCTTGGTATTGCTATCCCAGTTGGCAAAGACTCAATGTCGATGAAAAGTGTTTGGCAAGACGAACAGGGCAACTCACACAGTGTGACGTCTCCTGTTTCGTGTGTGATTACGGCGTTTGCACCGGTTGATAATATTGATCTTACATTGACCCCAGAGCTCAACACTGACGTTGATTCGAGTTTGGTGTTACTAGATTTGTCGGGTGGTAAGCAGCGTTTAGCCTGCTCGATTTTGGCACAAGTGTACAATCAAGTCGGTACGCAAACGCCTGACGTTGATGATTCTCAATTGCTTAAAAATGGCTTTTTAGCGATTCAGGAGCTGCTCGGTCAAGGTTTGCTATGTGCCTATCATGATCGGTCTGATGGCGGCTTAATAACGGCCGCGGTTGAAATGGCTTTTGCTAGTCGATGCGGCTTAGAGCTTGATGTTCGCCTGGACGGAATCGACGCATTGTCAGCCTTGTTTAACGAAGAGCTCGGTGCATTGGTGCAGATTGAAAGTTCAAAATTTGCTCAGGCAGAGGCCGTGTTTGCTAGTTTTGGTTTAAGTGAACATATTCATGTTGTAGGCAAGCCGTGTAAAGGCGAGCGAATTACTGTGTCGGTTAATGGCGGTAAGGTATTAGACGCCTCACGAGTTGCATTACACCGTACTTGGTCAGCGACCAGCTACCAAATGCAACGTCTGCGCGACAACCCGTCTTGCGCTCAACAAGAGTATGATCGAATTTTAGACACCGCTGATACTGGCTTAATGTGTGACCTTAGCTTTGATTCGACGGTTGATATCACCGCACCCTATATCGGTGGCAGTAAGCCAAAAATTGCAATTTTGCGAGAGCAGGGTGTTAACGGCCATATTGAAATGGGCGCGGCATTTAGTCAATCTGGCTTTTCAGCAATCGATGTCACTATGACCGATATTAAAGAGCAGCGTGTTGATCTGGCTGATTTTAAAGGCCTTGTTGCTTGTGGTGGATTCTCATATGGTGATGTCTTGGGCGCTGGCGAGGGTTGGGCGAAATCGATCTTATTTAATTCCCAAGTACGAGATGCTTTTCAAGCTTACTTCGAACGTAGTGATGTGTTCTCGCTTGGTATTTGCAATGGCTGCCAGATGATGTCGAACCTCAAGGAAATTATTCCTGGCTCGGATGCATGGCCGCACTTTGTGCGTAACGCATCAGAGCAATTTGAAGCTCGCCTGGTGCAAACTGAAATAGCCCAAGCAAGTAATTCAATCCTGCTGTCGGGCATGCAAGGCTCGAAACTACCGGTAGTGTTGGCACATGGCGAAGGGCGAGCTGAGTATGCTCCAGGTTCGTCGATGGGTAATTTGGCATTAAGCTATATTGACTACAAGGGTAAGGCAACTGAGGCTTATCCAGCTAACCCTAACGGCTCGCCGCAAGGTATTGCTGGCCTAACTAATGATGATGGTCGTGTCACAATCATGATGCCTCACCCCGAACGCATTTTTCGAAGTTCAACTAACTCCTGGCGTGACCAATCTTGGGGCGAGTATGGCCCTTGGATGCGAATGTTTCGTAATGCTAGGGCGTGGGTCGACTAAGAGATTGAGAGTCCAAGACCTGAAATTCTAGTTCGTTTATATAAGGTATTAGAATCGCGAGCATGTTATCGACTTGTTCTTGGACTTCATCGCCAGCCGTTGAGCCTCGGCCTACGAGGACATGCTGTGCGGGGTCAGTCGAGGTAGTGAAGGGCACAATCTCGACGTTTGCTGACGTGAACTCAAGAGCGGTTTCTAAGGCTTTTTCTACATCGATTACGTGGTCGTTGGGGGAATAAATTAGCAGTTGCGGTACTGTAATGTTGGATTTATCGAGATCGTCTACTTGATCAAGAAGTTCTAGCATTGGTACTAGGGCATCTAGCGGATAACGCTCGGTCCAATACATAGCATGGAAATCGTTTAACGGCTCGAAGCCACGATAGTCACCACTTAATTGCTTTGCCATCCATAGCCCGATAGGGTTTTTGAGTAACCACGCGCCGCCGCTTTTAACCGCAAAATTGGGTGAGATGAGCACGTTACCCAAAAGCTTGTTGGCAAAGTCTTGAGCGCTTAACCAGGTAGTCAGTGTTGCGCCGGTAGAGGTGCCAATGAGCAATACTCGCTCGCCAATAACTGCGCCGACTTCATAAGCTTCTTGCGCATCTTTTTGCCAGTCTTCAGGGCTTGCTTCTGCCATCGCGTCGCTGCTTCGGCCGTGCCCAGTTAAGCGGCTATAGAACACATTGGCCCTCAGCCTTTCGGCCAGCTGTTCGGTCATCGGGCTGAGTTCTTTGTGCGTTGCCGAAAACCCATGTAAATAGACGATCGAAATCGGTGTACGTGCGCCTGGTTCAGCGAACCAGCTGATCATTTTTTGTGTGCCGGGAACGATATCCTGATGAACCGCTTCTGACGCTTTGAGCTGATCAGAGACCGTATTTAGCTCGAACGCTTGAACATTTATAGAGTGAAAAAAACAAAGTGAAACGAGTAGCACGGGAAGCTTAAAGACGTGAGAACGGATCATATTCAGAAACTCTTTGTAAAATAGGCGGGTAAATCAGTCGTCAATTATACAACACAGTTCTAGCGTTGCTTCACACTCTGACATTGCCCTGCGCATTTATCTTTGATAGTGTCTTGTGACCCAGACTTGATAGGATAATTAAAATGAAAAATCAAAAGCTTATAATAAAAGCGGTTGTTGCGGTTGTGATGTTTGGTGCGTTTGCGAATCAAGTGCTCGCGCAAAACGTGGATCAAATTCGCTGGAAAAGCGCAGAGCAAGTTCGTGCGATCTTAGGTGAGCCTCAAAGTATAACGCCGCCAGTTGGAACGCATGCTAGCTATACCATGTGGAAATATGAGAACCATACTGTCGCGTTTTCCAATGGTCGGGCGTTTCACCTATTCGGTAAGGACAGTCTGCGCAAATTTCAATTGCAGGAAAATAGACCTACGAATAACTAAAGCTAATGCGAGTAGCCCAAACTTAAGGCTTTGCCCCCGAATAGGGGCCCTATAGCAAAGTCTTAAGTGACTGTCTCTTTGTTTATCTTACTCGAGAAGCAGATTCTCCATGACCCCTTGATAAACTTTAGACAGTTGCTCCGGCGTTTTTAGGTCAACGCATTCATTTACTTTATGAATCGTGGCGTTGATTGGACCAAGTTCGACAACTTGAGCGCCTGTTGGGGCGATAAATCGCCCATCAGAGGTGCCACCGGTAGTTGATAGCTCAGCGTTGACGCCGAGGTTATCAAAGATGGATTTTTGACAAGCGCGAACTAATGCGCCTTTTTCGGTCAGAAACGGTAAGCCAAAGACGGTCCATTTAGTTGAATATTCGATGTTTAATTTTTCTAGCTCATTAACAACTTTTGTTTGAATGCCAGGCGCGTCTATTTCAGTTGAGTAGCGCAGGTTGAACGTTATTTTCACCGTTTCTGGAATGACATTGGTTGCACCTGTGCCACCAGCAATATTCGAGATTTGAAAGCTAGTGGGTGGGAAATATTCATTGCCAGCATCCCAAGTTATCGCTTTTAATGCATTGATTACATCGCCACAATAGTGAATAGGGTTATCGGCAAGGTGAGGGTAAGCAACATGGCCTTGTGTGCCAATGATCGTTAGTTCGCAGCCCACTGAGCCACGGCGACCATTCTTGATTATGTCACCCAGAGTATTGGTCGAGCTAGGCTCACCAACCAAGCAATAGTCAATCTTCTCATTACGTGCTTCAAGCTGCTCTATTACCTTGACCGTTCCACATGTTGCTGGCCCTTCTTCGTCAGAGGTAACTAACAAGGCGATCGAGCCCTTATGATCTGGGTGCTGAGCGACAAAATTTTCTATGCTGGTGACAAATGCCGCCAGTGACGTTTTCATATCAGCCGCACCACGACCATAGAGCTGTCCATTCCGTTCGGTTGGAGTAAACGGGTCGCTGGTCCAGCGCTCAATATCGCCAGTGGGTACCACATCCGTATGACCGGCAAATGCTAAGCAGGGTGTTGCCGAGCCTCTGCGCGCCCAGAAATTAAGTACAGACCCATTATCGTCTTCAAAATCCATCCGTTCTATCTCAAAGCCTAGCGCGCTAAGTCGATCAGACATTAGCGCCTGACAACCCGCGTCTTCGGGTGTCACTGATTGAGCGGCGATTAACTGCTTAGTGAGATCTAATGTTGGTGTTAGCACGTTGTATAGTCCTATTGCGTAAATTTAGCTCTATGGTAAGACAGTCTAGTCGACGCGCAAAAGTTCGTTTAAGCCCGTTTTGCTGCGAGTTTTAGCATCAACTTTCTTCACGATCACAGCGCAATATAGGCTATGAGAGCCATCTTTACTCGGAATTGAACCAGAGACCACTACTGAGCCTGCAGGAATGCGTCCATAGGTAACCTCACCGGTTTCGCGATCGAGAATTTTAGTGCTTTGGCCAAGGTAAACTCCCATCGAGATCACCGAGCCTTCTTCAACAATAACGCCTTCGACAATCTCTGAACGAGCACCGATGAAGCAATTGTCTTCAATGATCACGGGCCCAGCTTGAATGGGTTCAAGCACGCCACCAATGCCCACGCCGCCAGACAGGTGAACATTTTTGCCGATTTGTGCGCACGAACCAACGGTGGCCCAGGTATCAACCATAGAACCTGAGTCTACATGCGCGCCGATGTTAACGTAGCTTGGCATCAGAACAACATTGGGCGCGATAAATGAACCTTTGCGAACCGCAGCAGGTGGCACTACGCGAAAACCTTCAGCTTTGAAGCGAGCCTCATCATAGTCTGCAAACTTTGATTCTACTTTATCGAAGTAACGAGTATCGCCGCCGTCAATCAACTCGTTATCACGAATAGCAAACGATAATAGTACGGCTTTCTTTAGCCATTGATTGACAACCCACTGCCCATCGATCTTTTCGGCAACGCGCGCTTGGCCCCGATCGAGCATATCTATGGCGGCTTCTACGGCTTGTTTGATCTCTATATCAACCGTGCTGGGGCTAATGTCGCTGCGATTTTCGAAGGCTTGGTCGATGATGCTTTGTAGTTGTTGAGTCATGAGTTAGGGCTGTCTTTGAGGTGATTTCGTTATTGGCGCGATTATCCAACAAAGTTAACGATTGCGCTATTGCTGGAATGAAAATTTAGAACTTAATTATGATACTAATTTAGCGCTTTTGTCTAAGGCTAAGCAAATTTTACGTTCAAGCTCGCTGAGTACCGTTGAGTCAACCACGGGAGTATGATCACCATGGCGTATATAAAAAATATCTTCAGCGCGTTCGCCAAAGGTAGCGATACGAGCACTTAGCAGAATTAAATTGTGCTCTTGAAGTACCAGCGCTACATTGTGTAAGAAGCCGGGTTGGTCTTGGGCGACTACTTCCATCGTGGTGTATAACTTACTATTAAAGAGAAATGACACGCGAGGTTGAATCGGGAAGTGCTTTAGCGCACGAGATGCGTTGCGTCGAGAGGTGGCTTTTTGGTCGTCTTGCTCAAGCATCAACGATCGTAAACGCCGCTCTAAGAATTGCATGTAGTCGTGTTTGGTTGCATTCTCACTTTCGGGCACCACCGCATTAAATGAATACAATGCAAAACCGTTTGAGCTGAGTTGTAAGCGAGCTTCAATGATATTCAGCTCTAGTTGATCAAATGACCCAGTTACTTGCGTTAGTAATCGATTTGTTTCAGGCGCAAAAACGAAGAACATATTCGCTTCTAGTCGTTCGCTATACCGCACTGAGACAAAGGGGACGCTCAGAGCGGAGGTGTTCGTCAGGCTACTTGCGTGCCAGGCAATATAGTAAGGTTCATTGCGAATAAAGTAATCATTCGGAAGCGTGTTCCAAAATTGATGAATATGTTCTTGATTAACGTTTTTTTCGCCTAGCTGGTCGATGATAAGTTCCATTGCCAGTTGTTTATCGTCTTTAACGTGCTCTTCTTCGTTGATCGGTTGGGCAACACCTTGGCGTAGGGCCTGACGCGTAGCTTGATATAGCTCAAGTAATAATTGGCCTTTCCACGCGTTCCAAACCTTTGGGCTGGTTCCTCGAATGTCAGCCAGGGTTAGTAGGTATAAGTTGTCTAAGTGCTCTTGGTCACCGACGATGGCGGCAAACTCTTTGATAACGTCAGGGTCAGAGATATCGCGCCGTTGAGAAAAGTGAGACATCATTAGGTGACTTAATACTAGCCACCCAACAAGCTTGGCGTCGTATTCACTTAAGCCATGTTGGAGGCAAAATTCGTAGGCATCTGATTCGCCGAGCACCGAATGGTCGCCGCCTCGGCCTTTGGCTATATCATGAAATAGTGCACCAAGAAAAAGCCGCTCAGGCTTGTATAAGCCCGCTAGAATTTCACTCGCCATAGCGAATTCATCTGGATACTTTCTTAGTCTGGTGAGATTTTCGATCACCTTGAGCGTATGCCCATCGACGGTGTAGACATGAAATAAATCATGTTGCATTTGCCCTACGATGGCACCAAATGTTGGAATGTATGCGCCTAATAATCCATAGGCGTTCATGCGGGCTAGGGCGTTTGTCAGCCCAATACCTTGATGTTTAAATATTTTCAAAAACAGCGTTTTAGTCTCACTGTCATTTCGAAATTGAGTGTTTACGGCTTCTAGGTTAGCTCTAATTGCGCGAATTGTATCGGGATGTATTGCCGTTATTTTATAGTCTTGCATTAAACTAAATAATTTTAGCATCGCGCGTGGTTCACGCTCGAAAACATCGAGCTCACGCTGTTCAATCATCTTGTTTTTCAGTACGAAGTTGGTATCCAAAACTTTGCCAGACGACAGGCTGAAGCGCTTATTGTGACGCACTCGGTAATTGGCTATTAATATCTCATTTAGATAAATTACGTGCTTAGCCGTACGGTAGTAGCGCTTCATAAGCTGCTCAACCGCTAGGTGTGCTTTGGTGTCGTGATAGCCGAATTCTTCGGCCAATTGGCGTTGAGTATCAAATAATAAGCGATCTTCATGGCGGTTGGTTATTAGGTGCAAGCCTGAACGCATTTTCCAGAGAATGTTTCGAGCGCGAATCAGTAGCCGATATTCATCGTCGTTGATCAACTCTTGATCGTTCATTTCTTTAAACGAGCGAACACCATAATGACGGTTATAAACCCAAAGAATGGTTTGCAGGTCACGCAGCCCTCCGGGGCTTTCTTTTAAATTGGGCTCAAGAGAGTAAGCGGTGTCCTGATATTGAGCGTGGCGTTGTTGTTGTTCTTCGAGTTTGCCAAGGAAGAATTTTTCGGGCCCCCAACTTCGCGGTACTCGAATTTTATCATCAAGTGTTTTTAAAAGGTCTTTTGCGCCTGCAAGGTGACGAGCTTCGAGCAAGTTGGTCATGATAGTGATATCAGCCTTGGCTTCTTTCGCACAGTCTTTAATCGAGCGTACGCTGTGACCAACCTCTAGGCCGATATCCCATAAAAAACGTAGAAAATTCTCTATCAGCTCTTTTGCACTATCGTAATCGTCATCCTCAAGAAGAATTAATAGATCGACATCCGAATACGGGTGCAATTCGCCACGACCGTAGCCGCCAACGGCAATAAGTGCTAACGATGAGTTAATCGGGTAGTGTTTTATGTGGTGATCCCATGCGATGATCACCAACTGGTCGATCATCCATGTGTATTTACTTACTAGATTAGCCGCCGACACACCATTGTTTTGATGCTCTTTAAGTTGAGCTAGTGCGCGTTTAATTGTCTTCTTGAATGGCTCAATCGGTAATTGCTTGGTGTCGTCCAGAGAATATTTAAAGACAGCCGGGTTAAGAAGTTTGCTTTTGGCGAAATGCATGCCGAGGTCCTAATTTAGGTGACGGATAATATAGTTAACGAATGTTTCGATGCGTAATCTTTGGCGTTAGGGCAACACGGCGTTGGCCGAGTTCGTCAAAATCTCATAGCCGCTGGCTGTCACCAAAATAGTATGTTCCCATTGAGCCGATAATGAGTGATCCCGAGTAACAACGGTCCATTCATCGGACAGTAATTTGGTTTCTTTTCGGCCAGCATTGATCATCGGCTCGATAGTAAAGGTCATGCCTTGTTTTAGAGCCATTCCAGTATTCGGGCGACCGTAATGCAAGACTTGCGGTTCTTCATGAAATATTCGACCAATGCCATGTCCGCAATACTCGCGAACAACTGAGAAATTAGACGCTTCGGCGTGCTTTTGAATCGCATGACCGATGTCACCTAATTGAACACCAGGCTTGACCATTTCGATTCCAATCATCATTGACTCTTTGGCTACTTCAGAGACTCTATTGGCTAAAATACTGGGTTTTCCAACGTAGTACATGCGGCTGTTGTCGCCATGGTACCCATCTTTGATAACCGTGACATCAATATTGATGATATCGCCTTTCTTGAGCCGTTTGTCGCTCGGTATACCATGGCAAATTACGTGGTTCACCGAGGTGCAAATTGATTTAGGGAAACCCCTATAATTCAACGGAGCGGGAATAGCCTCTTGCACGTTAACAATATAGTCATGGCAAATAGTGTTTAATTCATCGGTAGTCACGCCAACAACGACATGTTCTTCGATCATATCGAGAACTTCGCTGGCAAGCTTGCCTGCTATACGCATGTATTCGATTTCGGCGCCTGTTTTGATGGTAACGGTCATGGCTGTTTATTTCGGATTGGTTTGATGTTTAAAAGATAACGTCTATGCCCAATATTGTAGCAAATAACATGTCCATGAGTCGCTTTCAACGAAGCTTAATTTTCGCGCGATTAAAACGTATGTAAAACGTTCGTAATCGCGCTTGATCAGGGCTAAGCTGGCGAGTATAAGTAGAAAAACTAGGTAATAGGGCACATTTATGTCATTAGGTTTAATTCGCCAGGCACAATTTAACTTTTGGCGCTTGGCCGAAGTGCGAGCGGTATTTGAATGGCAGAGCTTTTACGCTATGCGTGGCTTACTCAAGCGTATGCCTAAAGGTGATGGGCATTCAGTAATTGTGTTTCCAGGCTTCGCTAGCAGTGATAGTGCCACTAAGCCGATGAGGAGTTTACTGAAAGACCTCGGTTACCAGACTCATGGTTGGGGTTTGGGCATGAACCTGCTTTTTGGAGATGAACTCGAAGAAGAAATGATTGCATTGGTTCGAGAGGTGGCTAAAAAGTCCGGCGGAAAAGTATCGTTAGTTGGTTGGAGTTTAGGTGGTCTTTATGCGCGAGAAGTCGCAAAAGTATGCTTCGCCGACGTGCGATGCGTCATCTCTTTGGGTAGTCCAATTTCAGGCCGACCTGAGCATTCCAATGCTCATGGCTTATTCAAGGCTTTTAATGGCGAGCCCTCAGATATTGATTACACACGCTACTTTCAGTTACAGGAAGCTCCGCCAGTACCAACCACGTCAATTTTTTCTCACTCTGATGGCGTTGTTGCTTGGGAGGGCTCTTTACAAAAAGAAAGTGAAATCACTGAAAGTATCGTAGTGCCAGCAAGCCACCTAGGGATGGGCGTAAACCCGTTGGTCATGTATTTATTGGGCGATCGCTTATCCCAAGCCGAAAATTCTTGGTCTAAGTTTGATCCCCAAGGTTTTAAGCGCTTATTTTTTAAAAAATCTAAAGCCGCCAAAAAGCTTTAGAAATTGTTGCCATTGCAGAGCTTAAGCGTCTAAACGGCCTGTCGTTTAATATCAATAAGCGTTTTAATTGACGCTAAAGAGGCTTTATTTCAAAGCGGCTTTCTTATGCTTGCTTTTGTCGGTGGTGGCCAAACGACAATTATCCGATATTAGTGTGATGAACTTTGGAATTAATTGAGCTGGTAGGTCATGACCCATGCCTTCAATTAGCTCAAGTGTCGCCCCTTTAATATTTTCGGCTGTGTCGATACCGCCTTCAACTGGCACTAAAACATCGGCTTTGCCGTGAATTACTTGAGTGGGCGTTTTAATTTTTCTCAGTAAATGTCGGCGGTCACCAGACTCCAAGATCGCCGCCATTTGGTGTGTATAGCCATTCGGTGAATAGGATCTCCGGAGGCTAGCAAGAATGCGCTCACTGAGCTCTTTTCTTTGTGGCGGGTAATCTGGGCTGCCTATAATCGCCCAGGTCTCTAAGCTGTGTTTTAAATAAGCCTTTTCATTCCTTCTATTTGGTCGAGTTACCATTTGCTTAGCGATGCGCAGGCTGGCTTGAGGCAGGCTAGGGTTTCCTGACGTCGACATGATTGATGTCAGGCTCAGTGTGCGTTCAGGATACTGTGCGGCAACAATTTGCGAGATCATTCCCCCCATTGAAGCGCCAACCCAATGCGCCGAATCAATTTCTAAGAAATCAAGTACACCGACGGCGTCGGCCGCCATATCTCGCAGGGTATACGGTGTTTTTATTGAAAGGCCTAATTTAGACCGTAATACTAACTTGATGATACTTATGGGTTTCTTGGTTTCAATTTGTTGTGAAAGGCCAATATCTCTATTGTCGAATCGAATCACACGGAAACCGTTCTCGGCGAGGCCTTGGCATAGTGCTTCAGGCCAGGCCGTCATCTGGGTTCCTAACCCCATGACTAGCACAATTGCAGGGTTTTTCGGGTCACCGAATTCGTCGTAGGCCAAACGTAAACCGTTGGCCATTAGATACTTGTCTGTCATTGAGTTTGATTTATATAGATTGTTTGTAATCGGCGTTGTTTAAGTAGCGCTTGTCACTTTAGAGACTGTTTTCTTTGTCTTCTTGCGCCCAGTCTTCTTTCCGCCAGTCTTCTTTCTGACAGCCTTCTTGGTGATGGTCTTCTTGGTGATGGTCTTCTTTGCCGCGGGTTTAGCTTTCTTCTTTTGAAGGCTTGCCTTTGTAACGGTCGCCTCATAAAGCTCATCGAATGATTCTTGAAGGCAGTCTGCGTAAAAAGCCGGGTCTGGCATCATTTCGCGGCACGCATTGATGCTAATGTTGAACTTGCCACAATAACTTAAGATCGCGTGAAAGAGCCCCATGCCATCAACGGCTGGGCCTAATCCAAAGTTGCTAAGCATTTTGGCGCCGGTGAAATACAATGGTACTTGTGGGCCAGGCACATTGGTAATTACGCAATTATACGAAGGCTTAACGCGATTGGCTAAGGCTAATCGGCTCGATAGCTTGGCCGCTGATGCGGTTAATGTCGACGGGATGAATTGGGTGTAATCGGTCATGGTTTTAGCGCCGATCGCGTTATTCAATTCTTTTGCTAGCGAAGTGCCGGCATTGACCTCAATTAGGCGTTCAAGCGGGTCTTCAATATCGCTGCGAACACGTACGGTTAATTGTGATACCTGGTTGCCCGCTTTGCCGAGTTGGTCTTTGGTGCGAATGTTGACCGGAGCCATCGCTGCCAGCGAGCGCTCGGGTAATTCATTTTTACTCTGTAAATACTTGCGTAAACCGCCACCACAAATCGCTAAAGCAACATCATTGACCGTCACGCCTGGCACCGCATCTTTGATTTTCTTGATATCGTCTAAGTCGAACTCGATCGCATCGAACACGCGATAGGGAGAGACATTGGTGTTGAATCGGGTTCGTGGAATGTCGGTGACACGCGATAGCTTCCCACGGGCTAGTCCCGAAACGAGTTTTGCTACGCCTGGAATGGTGTTCTTGGCGACCTCAAACATTCTTAGTGGTGCTTTGATATTGTTTATTTGCGAACGCCAAATCAATTCAGTCGCTGTTGGCGAGCGATCTTTCTTAATCGTAGCGGCACTATCTTCAATTGTGTAGTCTGGGCTTAGATCGTGAATTGCGGCCGCAACTTCGACACCCGATGAGCCGTCGATTGCCGCATGATGCATCTTGCTTAATACCGCAAAGCAGCCCGGAGGAAACCCTTCGATGTTATCTAAGCCTTCGATAATGTAGAACTCCCAAAGAGGGCGCGACCGGTCTAGTGAGCGAGCATGTAGGCGTGAGGCTTGAATGCAAAGTTGTCTCCAATCACCCGGTTTTGGAAGGGCGATATGCCGTATATGAAACTCGGGGTCGAATGGTCCATTAGATTTCCAGTAGGGGTGGTCAAGTCGAAGGGGCACTTCGACTAGCACATTGTTCATGGCGGAT
This sequence comes from Arenicella sp., assembly GCA_023301745.1. Taxonomy (GTDB): domain Bacteria; phylum Pseudomonadota; class Gammaproteobacteria; order Arenicellales; family Arenicellaceae; genus Arenicella. The sequence goes on from JALZVW010000085.1 coordinate 29,559, forward strand.
ACTCGATGCGCTCGTTTGAGTACATTTTCCATGATCTGTTTGAAACCCACGCCACCGCCAGGGGCTGTCGAGGGGTCATAAATGGCTAAACCTCCAATATGCATCGGCGTGTTAGCTGTTTCTAGATAGAGAAATGATGCATCTAGACCGGTAAGTTGTTGCATTGAATAGCTCCTTTTTAGCTTATTTTATGCTAGCCGCGCCCTCTGAGTGTGAAGCCGGCAACTGCGAAGGTGTCAGCAAGTAATAATTGGCACTCACTTGTTGATGTTTCTGTGCTGTTGAGGGTCGCGCAGCGTCGAAATGAGCGGCCTAATAATAATAAAATACAGCGTTAAGGGCTGGGCCGCAATGGCGCTATCTTTGTCATAAAATTGGAGTGAAATCCTTTGTAAAACAAGGTCTTTATGGTATAAACGCGCCTCAACTTAAATCGTCCGATTGCCATTGGCAACTACTGGGTGCTTTTTGTCGTTATAAGTATTTGATTTTATTGAAGGTGTTGATTTGGCTTATTCAATTCAATGTCCATCTTTGGTGACACTAATGTTACTTCGATTGAGTCTTAAGCTGCGAGAAAAGGTTAGTAGTTCAGGTTTTCGGATTTGTCTAAACCCGTACAATTTTGGAGTACATTATGTCAGACGTTACTATGCGCCAGATGCTTGAAGCAGGCGTACACTTTGGTCATCAGACCCGCTATTGGTCACCTAAAATGCGCCCGTTTATTTTCGGTGAACGCAACAAAATTCACATTATCAACCTTGAGCAAACTTTGCCAATGTTCAACGACGCGATGAACTACATCGGCAGTATCGTTGGCAATGGTGGCAATGTCATGATTGTTGGTACTAAACGTTCAGCCAGCAAGCTTGTAAAAGATGCGGCCGAGCGCGCAGGCGCTCCTTACGTAAACCATCGTTGGTTGGGCGGCATGCTCACTAACTTCAAGACGGTTAAAAATTCTATCCGTCGTTTGAAAGAGTTAGACACCCAGCTAGTTGACGGCACGTCAGCGCTGTTGAATAAAAAAGAATCACTGACTCTTGATCGCGAACGCATCAAGTTAGAACGCAGCCTTGGCGGCATCAAAAATATGCAAGGCCTGCCTGATGCATTATTTGTAATTGACGTTAAATCTGAGTACATCGCTGTCTCAGAAGCCAATAAATTGGGCATTCCGGTAATCGCTGTTGTTGACACAAACTGTGTGCCTGATGGCATAGATTATGTGATTCCAGGTAATGACGATGCAATTCGTGCTATCAGCCTTTATGTAGAAGCCGCTGCCGATACTATTATCAACGCTCGTGACGCGGCTCAAGTTAAGCCTGCGGCATCAAAAGATCAAACCAGCGAGTACGTTGAAGTTGTTGAACAAGTAGTGGCACCGGTGGTCGAAGAGACTCCAGTTGAAGCGCCAGTGGCTGAAGACGCACCAGTTGTCGAAGCACCTGTTGTCGAAGCACCTGTTGCTGCCGCTGAAGCTGATAAATTGACTGACATCAATGGCATTGGTCCAGTGATCGAAGGAAAATTGAATGCGATGGGCGTTACTTCGTTTAAACAAATCGCCGATTTCACTGCTGAAGATGTAGAGCGTATTGATGGCGAGCTAAACTTCAAAGGCCGTATTGCTCGCGAAGAATGGATTGCCCAAGCGAAAGCTAAAATAGCCTAAGGCTTATTTTTGCGATTAAAGAGCCTGCCTAAGCAGGCTCTTTAAATGATTATATATAGAACTTATTGATAGGTGATGACATGGCAATTACTGCCTCATTAGTTAAAGA
>JALZVW010000086.1 GCA_023301745.1 Arenicella sp.
CAAATGGCGGCGTTTAATGCTCGCAAACAGTAGACAGTTTCACGGCCAAAACCAGACATTCAAGAATCCATAAAAAAAGCCGCTACCCAAAAATGGGTAGCGGCCTTTTGATACTCAGTTTTGACTTAAAACCTAGCCTAGCAAATGCGCTATCGCGGCACGCTCTTCGCGCAACTCGTTTTCAGTCACGTTCATACGCGAACGGCTGAACTCATTCACGTCTAAGCCTTGAACAATTTCATACTTACCATCTTTACAGGTAACTGGGTATGAGAACATGATGCCTGGCTCAATGTCGTAGCTACCATCGCTTGGAATACCCATGCTAACCCAATCACCGTCGGCCGTTCCTAAGGCCCAAGTGCGCATATGATCGATTGCGGCGGCCGCTGCTGATGCCGCGCTTGATGCGCCGCGGGCTTTAATAATAGCGGCACCACGTTCTTGAACCGTTGGAATAAAAGTTTCTTCTAACCAGGCTTGATCGACTAACTCTGATGCGGCTTTGCCATTTACAGTCGCGTTAGTGATATCTGGGTATTGTGTATTTGAGTGATTACCCCATACCGTCATACGCTTAATTTCGGTAGTATGGGCACCCGTTTTTTCGGCCAATTGGCTCAAAGAACGGTTGTGATCAAGACGCATCATCGCGGTAAACTGACCGGCATCAATATCTGGTGCGTTGGCCGAGGCGATTAAGGCATTCGTATTCGCGGGGTTGCCAACCACAAGCACCTTGATATCGCGGTTAGCGACTTTGTTCATCGCTTTGCCTTGAACCGAGAAAATTGCCGCATTGGCTTCAAGTAAGTCTTTGCGTTCCATGCCTGGACCACGCGGGCGAGCACCGACCAACAAGGCATAATCAGTACCTTTAAACGCAACTTCAGGATCGTCTGAAATTACCACGTCTTGCAGCAATGGGAATGCGCAATCGTTTAATTCCATCACCACGCCTTCTAAAGCGCCCATCGCAGGTGTGATTTCCAATAACTGTAATATTACAGGTTGGTCTTGGCCTAACATTGCACCTGATGCAATGCGAAAAAGTAATGCGTAGCTGATTTGACCGGCAGCACCAGTGACGGTAACGCGAACTGGTTGTTTCATGGTAGATCCTCTTAAAGATGTATAAGAACAGTAAGTCGTGGGAATAATGTTTTTGCTTGATCTAAGTTTACTAAAAATGATGTGTGCTGGCTATGACTTGCCAATCACTAGAGTAAATAGTCTGCCTATATTAGGTCGAAAAAGCGAAAGGTGGAATTAAGACAAGTGACTATCATAATACAATCGTTATATGATGATAAAAAAATATACGAAACATTTCAACGAGATAGGCTTTAACCACCGGTATTTTCAAGTCGGTTGACTGCCCACATTATGCTAGCGTCTCATGCATTTTGTTGACCTAGCTCACTTTGAACTACAATGAAAAGGTATTTGATGTGGCATTAGATAACTCACGCTTTAGCAGCCTTGTTTATCGGATAATTGGCAAGCCTGATCGATGGCACGATGATTACATTGACATCATGCATCAAATTTTAGACGAAACCGACGATTTCAACGACCCAGACAATTTTTCTGAGCTTGAAATTGGCGACCAAATTCTAAGTCGAATAAGCCACACTAACGAAGCTCTCAAAGCATTTGGCACTCTGCTAGATAAGAGTCGCTTTAAGATGATTATCTTAGACCAAGAATTTAGCGTGATCTACCGAAATGAAAATGCCGAAGCATTATACAACTATGTTCGTAAACAACTGAATTCGAATAAGCTTAATTTAAGCGTACTAGATAAAATCAAGCTTGCAGCGGCACAAAACCAAAAACTGTTTGATCAAGGCAATCATGGCGGACTCTGCTCGGTTGATTATCGAGATCAAAACAACGAGCAACTTTATCTGCGCACAATCCAAAACCACAGTAGCAGCGGCGGCACACTATCAACGTTTCACTTACTGCTGGTGGTCGACAAAAGCGGCGATAGCAAACAACTGAACCCCGATTTAGTTGAGCGCTACGAGCTGACGGATAAAGAACAATCAGTGCTGGCCAATTTAGTTCATGGTGAAAACATTAAGCAAATAGCGCTCAGCTTATTTGTCTCTGAGAACACGGTCAAAACTCACCTGAAGGCGCTTTTTAGAAAAACCAACACTAAATCCCAATCCGACATAATCCGTTTGGTGCTGACTCATGAATCGCGAATACTTGATACTTATTTTGGCAGTAACAGTAACCCGCTCACCAGCCTCTGCGCTACGTCAGCGAGAGACAAATTTGTCACACTAAGCAACGGTTTAAAGGTCGCTTATCGTGAGTATGGCCCGCTTGGCGGCCACCCGATCGTGGTTTGTCATAATGGTTATGGCTGCCGTATCACAATTCCTCATGGTTATGAAGATATCTGCGAACGGCAAAATAAGCGCATCATTATCCCTGACCGACCTGGTTTTGGATTAACCTCGCAGATTGATCTTAATTCAAGTAGTTGGAATACATTATTTTTCGAGTTCATTGATCAACTCGAACTCAAACGTTATGACCTCCTTGGCACCGTACTCGGTTCAGTCGTCGCATTAGAACTTGCTGTCAAAGCCGACTGTAGATTGCAACGAGTCAGGTTATCCTCACCCATTTTTGTTAATACACGAAAAGACAACCAATACTTAATTGGCATATTCGCACCTGTCACTCGATTGATTCGAGCATCAGAGCGATTCGCACGAGAGATATACGAATTGTGGCTCAAAAGCGTAACGATCAACTTATCACTGCACTATCGCAATATGCTGACAAATGGTCTGGGCAGTGCTGAACGAAAGTCACTTCTTAGCAATAACACCATCGAGCTAATGATCGATGGCTTTCGCCAAGGCAGCCTTAAAGGGGTCGACGGAATCGCGCAGGAAATGGTCAGCTGTCTGTTACCTAAAAAGGTGGACCTTGGTGATATTACCGTGCCAGTAGATCTATGGTGGGGGACCGAAGATAATCGAATCACTCTCGAAGGAGTAGAAAATTTAGCCTCTCAATTGAGCAAGCCAACGATTCATATTAAAGAAGGCTATAGCGAGTACATCTATTACGCTCTGTTTGAAGATATAATTTCTTAACCAGCCGCCAATAAGTTAAAGCAGGCTCTTATTAGCTGGCTAGACACCGCACGATGCCTACCAATACCCTAGCGGCGCTAGAAAAACCTTCTACACTTTACGCTTTACCGATAAGACGTTGGGTAAGTGATCTAACTTGGCCAGTAATCGACTCATCGCCTCAAAGCCAGTTACTTCAACCAACGACTGCATTTGTACTGATTGATCTGTTGCATCGGTTCGGGTACTCATCTCTAGTACATTAACCTTTTCATCAGCGAAGACCGTCGACACATCACGCAGCAAACCTTTTCGGTCAAACGCGTTTATTAGTACGGTCATTGGGTACACTCGCACCTGGTCGTGTCCCCAGCTAACTTCGACCACTCGTTCGCCCGCTTCGTGTTTTTGATACAGAATATTGGGGCAAAGCTCTCGATGAATAGTAATGCCGGTTCCGCGGGTAACAAAGCCCAAGACTTTATCACCTGGAACGGGTTGGCAACACTTGGCCAAGCTTGTCATTAGATCACTAACGCCGTCTATCGTCATACCCGTTGGCCGAGCATCATCATTGGCTGCGCGACCACCTCGAAAGCTTATTTCTAGCTGCTCATCATCATCGAGGTTGCTTGGTTTAATCATGCGTTGCGCCATCGCCGCAGCGCGACCAGGCTTGATAGAACCGTCAACCAGTTTGAAGAACAGTTCTTCAGCATCTTCAACATTCAAACGTTTGGCGAGTTGCTCTAAACTCACATCGCTAACGTTCATTCGGTCAAGTTCGCGATCGAGAATATTGCGACCATGAGCAATTGTCTCTTCTCGGTTTTCATGGCGAAACCAATGCTGAATTCCAGCGCGTGCACGGCGTGTTCGTACATAGCCTTTATGAGGATCAAGCCAATCTAAACTAGGGCCACCTGTTTTAGCAGTAACAACGCTCACTTGCTCGCCGGTTTTTAGCCGGTACGTTAACGGTACCATCTTACCGTTGACCTTTGCACCGCGGCAACAGTGCCCTACTTCAGTATGAATGGCGTAGGCGAAATCGATCGGCGTGCTGCCATAAGAGAGGTCAACGACTTTGCCCTTAGGGCTGAAAACATAAACACGATCTTCAAATACTTCATCCTTAACACGATCAACGAATTCACTCGCGTCGGCGACTTCGTCTTTCCATTCGAGTAATTGACGCAACCAAAGAATCTTATTATTAACGGCTTGATCGTTGTCGGTTTTGCCTTCTTTGTAACGCCAGTGTGCAGCAATGCCCAGTTCGTTATATTCGTGCATTTCGTGAGTGCGTATTTGCACTTCGACCACTTTACCAGTCGGCCCTATCACGGCCGTATGTATCGACCGATAGTTATTTTCTTTAGGCGTTGCGATGTAGTCGTCAAATTCACCGGGAATAAACGTCCAATTGGTGTGAATGGAACCCAATGCGGCATAACAATCTTTCACAGAATCGACCAATATTCTTACGGCACGCACATCGAACAATTGTTCAAACTCCAAACCCTTTTTTTGCATCTTCATCCAGATGCTATAAATGTGCTTGGCTCGGCCACGTATCTGGGCATCAACACCTTCATTGGCCAGCTGTATCGCGACGTCATCAATAAACTCATCGATAAATGATTGTCGATCAACGCGGCGCTCAGATAGTTTTTTAGCAATGGTTTTGTAAATTTCTGGCTCAATATAGCGAAAACTAAGGTCTTCGAGCTCCCACTTTACTTGCCAAACACCGAGACGATTAGCCAGCGGAGAAAATATCTCAATTGTTTCTGTGGCAACGCGCTTTTGTTTTTCCGGTTTAACCGCATCAAGCGTTCGCATATTATGCAAACGATCACACAGTTTAATAAGAACTACCCGCACGTCGTCGACCATGGCCAACATCATTTTTCTCAAGCTTTCGGCTTTGGCGTTCTGCTTAGACTTTCCTAAGTCTGACTCGGTGTCGGTAAACTCTTGAATCACCTCCATTTTGGTGACGCCGTTAACCAAGTTTGCAACATCGAGGCCAAACTTTTTGCGTAACTGATCTAGAGTGACCGAGGTATCTTCAACCGTGTCATGCAATAAAGCGGCAATCACAACGTCAGAATCTAAACCCAATTCATGAACAATAGCCGCTACTGCAAAGGTATGATTAACATAGTCTTCACCTGACGCACGTTTTTGCCCACTATGCGCTTCAATTGCATAATACGCAGCCTGCTCGATGCGTTGCAATTCTTTTTCTGGGCGACCAACCGCCACCCCGACAAGCCATTGGGGCACATCATTGGCGGGTAACTCCATTTCGGAAAGTGATCGTATTGCTGCAACTACCATAAGCTAAAACATATTGTCGGTTTACAAATAAAACAAGTGGTGCTAATTAAAAATTACTGGACATATAACTACCTTTACACGGATACCTTTTGACTTTCAATAGGAGTTTGATTAAAAAATAAGCAATTAATAGGTTTTAACAATCAATATTAATTATTCGCAGGCCGCTTATTTTTAAATAGAGCCTCAGTCATCATCCGTGATTTATCTAACAACTCTTGATATTCTGCTTCGACTTCAGAGTCAATAACCAGACCACCACCAGCTGAGTAACGAGCCACACCATCCTTTATAACGATGGTTCGAATAGCGATACTCGTTTCTAAACTCCCATCAACACCAATGTAACCGATGCTGCCGCAATAGAGGCCCCGACGAGTCGGTTCGAGCTCTTCAATAATTTCCATCGCCCGAATCTTCGGTGCGCCGGTAATTGACCCACCCGGAAAACATGCTCGAAACAAATCAATCGCATGCAATTCTCGCTTTAGTCGCCCAGTGACAGTGCTAATCAGATGATGAACATTGGCAAAGCTATGAATTTCAAAAAGCTTAGGTACCTCGACGCTACCCAACTCGCAACAGCGACTCAAATCATTGCGCATTAGGTCAACAATCATAAGATTTTCAGATCGGTCCTTGCGGCTATTTTTCAACGCTTGGGCTTCGGCTTTATCCACCGCTTTATTATGGTGAGCTCGTGGTCGAGTACCTTTAATTGGGCTAGTGGTAACCCGTCGGTCACGGCATTGAATAAAACTCTCAGGTGAGTTCGACAATACACACGCAAACGGTAAATTAAAGTAGCACCCATACGGCGCTGGGCTTTGAGCTCTTAAATATCGATAGGTTAGCCAAGCGTCTCCGGTGACTTGCGCCGAAAACGTTTTGGTCAAATTAACTTGATAACAATCTCCGGCGACGGTGTAATCACGAACCGTTTGAAAGTTATTTCGATAAACTTGTCGATCCATGTTTTCGCGCAACAAACCACTCAACAAACCGCCAGTTTGAAATGGCATTTTTAGCTTAGCATTCGCCTCGTCGTCAAAAAAATCGGCTAAGTCATCAGCAAACTCGGCACTGAGTTCCACAATATCTACCCATTCTTCGGCAATCGCCTGAACCTCACTAGAGTCTCCTAGTTGCAGTAAACGGCTTGTCTTTTTTCGATGATCAATAACCAAAACAACGTAATACACACCAATTGACATAGGTGGCAACTGTTCATCGTCCTCGGCTATAGACGGTATTGCTTCGTATTGGCGTGCTAAGTCGTAAGAGAAATAACCCAGCGCTCCGGGTAGATAAGGCTCTTTTAGAGTTTCACTTTGGTCCATGTCTGGTATGGCCGACTTCAATATCTCTAGCGGGTCGCCATACAACCGGTCCTTAAATGCGCCGTGACGAAAATGAGTGACTTCGCCATCAAACACCAATGTTGATTGAGGCTTCATGGCCATCACATCAAAATCAGTATCGCCACCTTGCTCTATCACTCCGTCGATATTGCCAGAATCCAAAAATATAGCCCAAGGTTGATCGGCGATTTTATCAAACAAATCAGCACTGTTTACATACGGAAGCTCTGTAACAATAATCTTCATAGAAAAACGCCAGTTAGGCTTCGCTGACAAGCTCTCGCAGTACCGAGGTGGCAAACTGCCCGCGCTGCAACTCAAACGAAAGACATAAGTCCCCGCCGTCATACTCCCACTGCAGCGCTCTAGGCACTAAACGCAATGCACGACGTTGATATTCGACACGCGCACTTTCAAGACCCTGCTTGAGGTTTTGGTAAGCATCCATCGCCGTTGCTTCAAGTTCAGCCAATTCAGGGCTCATAAGCTTAGCCGAGTTATCTTGAGCGTTTAACTCACCCCATAGCGGTGCGGTTGGATGAATGTCTAAATTTTTTACTCGCTGGTTTTCGGCGGTCACGTCAACCACGACAAATACGCTATTGCTACCATTCAAATTTGCCGGCTCGCCGACATAGAGAGATAGCCATGTTCCCGCCTTAATGCGGGCTGAGATCACGCTATTAAATAGCCATGAGCGGGCTGACGATAATAATATGCCACGTAAGTTACGATCTTTAATACGCCTCTTGCCAGAAAACATGTCGAGTGCTTTAGGCAGGTTATTGGCGCCCCGACCAAACCTTTGGGCGCCAAAATAATTTGGCACTCCGCTGAGTTCAATGCGTTCTAGCTTCGAATTCAATTGATCCGAAATGTTCGCTTGCGCGGCTATATCGACAACACGAATTCGAAAGTGATTGGCTTTGTGAGTTCCTCGTTTAATTTTGCGACTATGCTTGACCACTTGATTTACCACAACACCATCATTTGCATAGCTGGCCCAATCCAATTCGGCCCCCTTTGGCTTCCAAACGCTGAACCATTGACGCGTTACGGCATGAAAATCTTTCATACCTGAATAACCTACGTCTCGATTGGCAACACCACTAAAACGAGCCAATGATTTAGCCACGGCATCGGTATTCAAACGTGTCTTAGTGATATCTAGCCAATAATGTTCGCCTTCACCTGATGGTTCAACGTCCATCAGCTCAGTAACAATAAAATGCTCTGGCAACTGCTTCACTTTGCCACACACGTCAGGCTTTCCGTAAGCATAAGCCAAGCCATCCAACCTAGACAACCAGTCTATCTGTGATGCATCTTTACCTTGTGTAGGCACCGTAGCCTGTGTCATCTGAAACCTTTTACCTGATTAAAAATATTAGTAACCATCAAATTACGTATCGAATAGCCGCAACTCTTTCAAGCCTGAGTATAAAGCGTACAGCTATAACGGGTATATCAAAACTGCAATTGATTAGAGCGTTGATTGAAAAAATAGCGACAACCGTTGATTTCGCCAGCTAAAATCGGCCCAACGTCGCACCCAAAAGCCCTATCATCGGCTATAATTAGGCTGTTTTAGTTTCCCACCCAACGCGACTCAATTATGCTCCCACTTCAATCGGTACGAAAACCCACTCCCAGCGGAAAACCATATTTCCTTTTTATTTTAGTGGCCATTGTGGCAATCGGTTCTGGTTTAATCGTTCAGAGTTCCAAGGCACCGCCTGCTGAGCGACCGGAGTTCAAAAAGCTAATCCTTCTGCCAAATACCAAACCTCTGGTCGACGTCGACTTCATTGATCATAACGGCCAAAAATTCGGCATGGCAGCGTTCAAAGGCAAATGGAGCATCCTATTTTTTGGCTTCACTAATTGCCCGGACATATGCCCAACCACCATGCAAACGCTAAAGCAGGTTAAGGCGAAAATAGAGCAACGTGGGCTATGGCATAACTACCAAACCATAATGGTCTCGGTTGACCCCGAGCGAGATACAACAGCGCGCCTGGCCAGCTATGTTCCCTACTTTGACCCCGAATTTATTGGTATTTCAGGGCCGCTAGAATCGACCACGTCGTTCGCTAAGAACCTTGGCATTCTGTTCTTCAAAGGCGACCAAGCGGCGAATGGTGGATACGATGTAGACCATGGTGCCGCGATCATTCTTGTTGACCCTCAAGGTCAGTATGCTGGTGTGATGACAGCGCCACACCTTGAAGAGTCGATCAGTGAAGATTTAATTGCCTTAGCCAATTATGCCGGCATTAAACCGTCGAGCACCGAAACAGCGTCGACATCTGTGAAACGAAATACAGCGCCGTTGACCCCAGACGTCAGCAGCGAAAATCAATCGCTAGTATTTGAGAACGCCTGGATTCGCCCTGCGCCTCCTGGAGTATCCGCAATGGCCGCTTATTTTGATTTGGTTAACACCAGCGATCATGACATCGTTATCAACCAAAGCGCTAGCCCATCGTTTGACATGACAATGATCCACTCAACCTTGATTGAAGATGGCATCGCGAGCATGGAACACATGGACAAACTCATAATACCCGCGCAAAGCACAGTTAGCCTCGCGCCACTCGGTGTGCATATGATGCTTATGAGGCCAACAGAGCCCTTAAACCTAGGCGACAGTGCCGAAATAACCTTAGTGACTCAAGATGGCACTGAGTACCAGCATTTAGTTACCGTTAAAGCGCAACCAAACAAATAAAAATGGGCTTTATTCTGTAAACCCCATCACTTAATCCCGATCAATATTGCACTATGATAATGTATTAAAAATTATGTCTCTCGAGTTCAAAATCATTCCTGTCACCCCATTTGCTCAAAACTGCAGTGTGCTTTGGTGCACGACAACAAAACTAGCCGCTGTCGTCGACCCTGGTGGCGATTTGGATAAGATAAAAGCGTTCATCGCTGAACAAGAACTCGAGCTCGAAAAAATACTTATCACCCACGCTCATCTCGATCACGCGGGCGGCACTGCGGAACTCGCGCGCTCAACCGGTGTTCCGATTATAGGCCCCCAGAAAGCCGATCAATTCTGGATAGATTTATTGCCAGAACAATGCCGGCAATTTGGTTTTGATGGTGATTCATTTACACCAGATCAATGGCTGGAACACGGTGATATTGTGCGCTTAGGCGAATTAAGCTTCGACGTTGTGCATTGCCCTGGTCACACTCCTGGGCATGTCGTGTTTGTTGAACAAACAGAGCTTTTTGCGGTTGTCGGCGATGTAATTTTTCAAGGGTCGATTGGTCGCTCAGACTTTCCTAAGAGCAACCCTCAAGATTTGCTTAATTCAATTCGAAACCGCTTATTTACACTTGATGACAAAATTAGATTTATTCCTGGTCACGGTCAAATGTCGACATTTGGCCACGAGCGCGAAACTAATCCATTCGTTGCGGATCACCGATTTGGATGAATACGTTTTAGCTTGATAATAAAAAAGGCCCTCTTTAAAAAGAGGGCCTTTTTTGATGCTTCTATGTCAGAGCAAAATGCCTACGTTAGATATCCCAATACATGGCTTTTTCTAACTGGCTATCAGCTTCTTCAAGTGACTTATTAGTGCGGCTCATAATAATTAGATTACCACCACGAACAGGCTTTACTCGGCTCACATAACCTTCGTAACCAGCGTCTAACAACTCACCAACAGACTCACCTTTAATATAAGCGAATGTAACTTGGCCGTCGGCTGTTTCTAGGCTCGCGTGCAAACCTTTATATTGCCCCATTGGGCACACTCGACTGAACTGTAAGTTACTCAAGAACTTCAATTTCATATCAGGGTCATAGCTTGCCAATAGCGTATTCGCATTTGAATTGGCTTTTTGTGCACTCCAAACAGGTGTAATAGGTTGTTCGTTCATATGCTCAACCACCCCAGACAACAACGCCTCATAGTCTTCACCGATACTATTCGCAGCACCAAACTGATTGCTCGCCATAAAGCCAGCGACAAAAAGAGCTAAGGCAAGACTGGCCGCCATTGCATATCGTTTCATAGGGTTCGCGACAGTCATCGCCAACGTTTCAGCTTCTTCTGTTAGCTCCTGATTAAGCTGCAAGCGAGCCATCAAATCAGAAGGCATTTCAACTTCTACACTGTTCGATAGGTCGGCATCCATTTGACGCACACCGCCAACGTACTTTAAGCAATCAGGGCAGCTTCCACTGTGTTCTACAAAACTATGCTCGCGCGAATTTGGGTCAGATAGCGCTAGCCTTTTAAAATCTAAACAATTCATTTTTTAATAAACTCTACTGTATTACTTCATTTAAATATTGGTGATCTAACCGGCCTATTCCCCGACCACACCGAGTTGAGGCGCAGATTCGTGCCCCAAAATTTGGCGCATTTTTTTACGCGCTCTAAATAATCTTGTCATTACGGCGCTCGAACTAATATCTAAAATATTAGCTATTTCGTCGCACGAAAACCCACCTAAGACCTGCATTTCAAGTGGCTCTCGGTAATCTTGTGGCAATCGTTTTAGTGCGTTTCGCAATGCGAATGCCTCTGGGCGATCGTCGTACCCCATATGATGCGAGTCTTCAATGGTGTCCATTGATTCAACATCTTTATACTGAAACTGCTTACGCTCAAATTGACGCGCATGTTCACGGCGAAAAATAGTAAATAGCCAACCTTTTGCGGCTTTCGCTTCGCGCAGGCTATCTAACGATTTCCACGCCCGCAAAAATGCTTCTTGCATCACGTCTTCGGCCATATGCTTATCTTTACAAAGCCACAAAGCGTACTTATATAAATCTTTCGAGTGGGCTTCTATTAAAAGCGCATATTTTCGTTTTTTGTCCATCATGGTGTAGTTGACCTGTTCTTCATCAGGTTCATTACTTAAATCGGTCATTTTTTTTACCCAATTCTAAAAATTTTAACAATGCCGCCAATACTGCTTGGGGCTGTTCAGCATGCAACCAGTGCCCTGCTCTAGGAATCGACGAAAACTCAGCCGATGGGAAATAGTTCAATATTTGATGGTGATCACTCTCTTTAACGTAGTCAGACAGCGCACCAAAGATAAAGCAAGTTTCGCCTGTATTAGATAAACCATCAAGCTCTGACGAAGGAAAGCTAAGAATTTTCGGCATATCACGAAGCAATACCGACAAATTTAATCGCCAGTTGAACTTACCACGATTGCCAACCAAGCTTTGCAATAGAAATAGGCGCGTTGATACCTCGGGTATTGCGTCACTCAAAAGCCGATCGGCCTCACTTCTAGACTCCAATGCATCCAGGTCTAAGGACATCATCTTCTCAAGAAAAGGGGCATGGGTATGGGTATACTCAATTGGAGCAATATCCAATATGGTAAGGCGATGAACTCTGTGAGGATAAAGTAGGCCGAACATCATAGCGACTTTACCCCCCATGCTATGGCCACATAGATTCACGCGTTCTAGCTTATGACAATCAAAAAACTCCAGTAAGTCAGCAACCATATCAGAATAGCTATGCGAATCAGCATGCGGCGAACGCCCATGATTACGCTGGTCGACGACAAAAACAGGACAATATTCACCGAGCTTCTTGGCAAAGCTGCGCCAATTTGCGGTCGACCCAAACAAACCCGGAATAATAACGACCGGCACCATAACGTCTAACTGTGTACCAGAGCCTTCTAGCGGTGGTTCAGAGCCTTCTAACGGTACATCAGAGTCCGGATATTTTTGAAAAAATAATTGCATGCGCAACAGTTTAACAAGTTATTTAGCGCTAAGCGCCCACTTATGATTCGGCTTTGGTTACAATCATGTGATGTTTGAAATAATCTTACTTATCATCACCGGTGTTGCTACTGGTTTTCTGAATGTCATGGCTGGTGGTGGCTCAATGCTGTCGGTACCAATCATGATATTCCTTGGCGTGCCTGGTACAGTCGCCAATGGCACAAACCGTATCGCGATCTTGCCGCAGAACATCTCGGCTGTTCTTGCGTTTTATCGAAAAGGCTTTTCAAACTTCAAACTGAGCTTAAGCTTAGGTGCCTGCACTATTCCAGGAACACTGATCGGCGCGAACCTGGCGTCGAGGGTGCCCAGTGATCAATTTAATGAATTGCTGGCGATCATCATGGTCATCGTCTTGATTGTGATGGCATTACCCCAACCCAAAACCATTGAGGTAAACCAAACACCGTCAAAAGGCCGCTTGATTGCAGGGCATGCCTTAATGGTAGTCATTGGTTTCTGGGGAGGATTCATTCACATTGGTGTTGGCTTTCTCCTGATGCCGGTATTGAACCGGGTGATGCAACTCGACTTGATTACCACCAATGCCCATAAAGTCTTTATTGTGCTTTGCTACACCGTGGTCGCGTTGATGGTATTTTCTTCTCAACTAGAGTTGGTCTGGAAATATGGCATTGCACTGGGTATTGGCACCTGGATTGGCGCTTGGATCGCAGCCAATGTTCAAATAAAACAAGGTATTGGAGCAATAAAAATGGTTCTAAATATCGTGATTGTCGCGTTTATCATAAAATTGATATTTTTCTAGGCATGTCACATTGTTGGCGGGGTCTTGATTCATCCCAAAAGCGCCAGAACATTGCCCGACACCTACCAGAACAGTGCCCGACACCTAAGAGACGATCACGAAAAGCAAGCTCAAAGAACATTAGGCTGTTTTAATGAGTCGTTCCGCTAAATCCTCATCGAAACCTAATTAGGCCATGAATACTGAATCAACGCTCACGCTAGTCCAAAAATACATCGGCCGCTATTCTCCGACAATCATTCATCAAGTGCAGTCGCTGATTGATAACGACAAGTTGACCGATTTTTTACTGCAACGCCACCCGACAACGCACGCCATCTATAACGATAGTGATTTACGCGAATTCGTGTTGAAGTTAAAGAGTCAGCATATGAAGAAGTCATCACCGCTGAGTAAGGTGATTTACGATAGTAAAATTCATGCAGTGCATAACGCATTAGGCTTGCACACCTATGTATCGCGCCAGCAGGGCCATAAGTTAAAAGCTAAAAACGAGTTACGCGTCAGTGCGATGTTTAAGAAGTCATCGCAAGCACTGCTCACCATGATCGTGGTTCATGAGCTCGCTCATTTGAAGGAAAAAGAGCATAACAAAGCATTCTATAGACTGTGCTTGCACATGCTGCCTGACTATCACCAGTTGGAACTCGAGATGAGATTAATGCTTATTCAAATAGATCTTAATGGCCCAATTTATAAGTAACAGCATCGAAAAACACTCATTTCAAAGCATTTAATGTCGTTAAATTCTTAGAATTATTTAGTCCAAAACCACGCTAACCACCTAGATAAAAAAGCAATTTAGTTCAATAGACTAATTTATAACATAAATCTACCTATCAGTAGGTAGACAAATTAAAACGGATCGTTTACTCTAGGGTTCTTAGCATTAACCAACTCAATATTGAGGCCTATTATGAAACATTCAGTACAAACGCAACTTAATTTTGTCGGGCCTATTGATGGCATCAAACCTCAGGTCACTTACTCAGGAACAACTAAAGGCCAAGCTTATAACCGCCCTTACGCGATGCGTGATGTTAATATTAATAATGCACGTGCACATACTGGCAACTTTAAGTTGCACGAACACGGTTTTGAACTGGCTAAGCATCAATTACAAAACCCAAACTTTGATGACGACGCTTGGATTCAAGAGTCTCTTTACCCGAGCATTGAATCTGTCGTCAAAAAAACTAGTGGCGCATCACATGTTTTTATCTTCGATCACACGATCCGTCGCGGTGTTGCTAATAGCTTGCGTAAACCCGCCCAGCATGTGCATGTAGACTACACGCATAATACCGGCCCCGAACGTGCCGCCCAAATGATAGATGCCAGCAAGCTCGCACAATTAAAAGGCAAACGTTTTATTCAAGTTAACTTCTGGCGCTCTGTAGACGGCCCTGTCGAACAACTGCCTTTAGGCTTTCTGGACTCACAAAGTCTTGATGAAGATGATCTAATTCCAGCCGAAATTGCTTTTGTAGACACTGGCCACGTTGGCGAGATTTATGCCCTTAGGCATAACCCCAAACAGCGTTGGTATTACTATCCGGATATGCAAGAAACTGAAGCCCTACTAATCAAAGGCTACGACACAGACAATGATGCTATCTCTCGGTTTACGCCGCACTCTGCATTTACCGACCCAACGTCAAAGCCCGATGCCGCTCCGAGGCAAAGCATTGAAGTGAGAACCTTTGCTTTTTTTGATTAACAATTGATCAACCAAAACATGCATTTTGCTATAGACGATAAGCAAAAATTTAGTGCAGGCACCTCAAACCAGCCGCGCTTTACGCTTTAATAGTTACATAGATAAAGCGCGGCCCCTGCCTCTCCCGCCTGACCTCAGTCCTTTTTAAAAGAACGCTTTATGAGCTAAGTTGCCAGAACCAGCAACAAAAAAGAAGTTGTTTTAACAACTAATTGTTTTACAAATGTAAGACAAAGGTCTATTCTAATTGTAAGTGAAAATAAACTTCGAGAACCTTCGAAGGTCGTTCAGGTCAAACTTAATCGAGCCATCAGGCTCAAATAAATAAGTAAACCTGATTCAGTACATAGGGGTATACGCGTTAATTACATGTTCAATTATTGAGCATGTATTGGCAAAGTGATGCCCTGTGTGTCACCTCGCCAAAACCGGCATACCCTCATTTTTAGCAGCTATCAACCTGCCTAACGGCTTGCTCGAGCGACTAAGCAAACTCAGTTGTTCTGCATAAGCAGCGTTATTCTCTTGAACAACGCACAGCAAGTTGTTGTTGCTGCAATTCACCTACCAAACCATGCAAGGCGTTAAGTCTTTCATAAGCCTACAGTTTTTTATTGGTCAAATAAGGAGTCCATTAATGAAGCGTATCAAATTGTTATTTTTATTGTCGTTTTCGATGCTGGGTATCGTGTTCAGTTCTCACCTGCACGCTCAGCTAGTTTCCCAAAAGTTAAGTACGGTGCGAGACAACATTGTTTTTCCAGATCTGAGTGACGCTGAGAAACGTGTCGTTGCCGAACAAGCACAACTTCTTCTCAGAGGCGTTTACGTACACCGTTTTCAGAAACAAGAGTTTTACCCTGGTGTCACCGACCCGGTGCCAGCGGTTCAGGCGGTGGTAGATAATTTAGAAAATTTAACCGTAGCCGAGATGGAATCCGAACTTTATAGGATTTTTTCATCGCAACGAGATTTACACCTAAATTATATATTTCCACAGCCTTACGCCAATTTTCAATCGTCTCTGCCGTTAACATTTAAGAGGGTTCAAGGGCGTAGAAATTTCTTTGACGTGCATGTCGACTCTGTCAATGCCGAAAATTTTGCGGCCTTTGCCCCTGACCAAAGAGTACCCGAGCTTGGCGACCAAGTAATCGCCTATAACGGAGTACCCGTTCGCAAAGCGATTGATAGCCTATTAGAGCTCGGGCAAGGTGCCAATGAGTTCGGTGGTTTTAGTCGAGCGCTTGCTCGCTTGACCTTTAGGCCTCACCTTTTAACGCTCGTTCCAGAAGAAGACCAAGTAAATATTACGTTTCGAGCACAAAAGGGGGGTAGGTATGGGCGCCGGTACGAGCATTATACAATTACAATGCCTTGGATAACCGCCGGCCCGCCACCTGAAGTAACAGCCCTCTCCGAACAGCGTTCAGCTAGGGTGCAAGGTTCGAATGTTATACCGCGTAAGTTTAATCTCAAAGAAATGAACATCAAAGAAGACTTGTTCCAGAAATTATTTAATGATTTCCGTGCAGAGAATGGCTTAGTTTCGCAAAGTATCTATCCGAGTAACCCGAGTAATGAACCTGAAATCACTTGGGGCGTTATTGACAATCGCTTAGGTAAGTTTGGCTACATTCGCTTAGCTAGCTTTGTGCCGGCTAATGGTGTCGATTTCGCGATACAAGAAATACGCAGAATTGTTTACGATGAATTTGAAGGAACACGAGGTATGGTCTTTGATGTTCGTGATAACGGTGGTGGTTTCGGGCAATTTTCAGACGAATTGCCTCAATTATTTGGTCGAAACGAAGCCGTAACAAGTCAAGACCGATTAATTAATACGGAAGAGAACGTTCGAATATTTAATGAGTCGGTGTTTGGTTTAGCTTTTCCAGAAGGCCTTGAAGCCCTTAACGAAGTCGCTGGTACTGACGCAACTCATACGCAAGAATTCAGTCTATTTGGGTCGCCAGGCTTAAATACTTTTGGCCAAGTTTATAATGGCCCGGTTGCCGTGCTGGCAAACTCAAATAGCTATTCGGCATCTGACTTTTTCTCGTGCCAAATGCAAGATTCGGGAGCAGGCTTTTTATTTGGCGAGGAACCACGAACAGGTGCCGGTGGCGCAAATGTATTTGAGCACACGGTTTTTTCAGACAATGTGCCAACGGTTTTTACTCCTCTGCCAGGCACCCATCGATCAAGAGTTTCATTTGGTCAGGCTGTTCGCAGTGGTCTAAATGAGGGAGCGTTTATTGAAGACTTCGGCTGTGAAGCTGACCTATTAGTTAGCCCAAGCTTGTCAGATTTGTTAGATGGAGGTGAAGATCAAATCACTAAAATCACATCTGCGCTTACATACCTTTCATTCTTCCCGCGCTATCGGTCGTCTGTTCGCGCACCATCAAATGATTTTTTACAATTGCGTACCAGGGGTGATTTAGGCTTCCCTTTAAAGGTGCGAAACACCCCAAAAGTAAGAATCACTATTAACGGTGAAGTGGTCGATGAGATCTATAGCCGAAGGTTCTTTGGCAGTACTACCATTGACTACAGCTTTCCTGACTCACTGATCATTGGCAATACAAACGCAGTACTGATTGAAGGCCTTAGTTACTCTGGTACACGGCTTTGGAACTTGAAGCGTCAAGTGGTTGTACTTGAAGAACCAATCGCTATTGGTGCCGACGGTTTTGAAGTTGACTTTGCGACAGCGGCTGGCGTGGCACCTTTCTCCATAGTGAATTCAAACCCAGCAGAAAATGGTTGGAATCTTGTCAGCCCGGCACTCCAGATTGGCTACAACCCAACGTATGCCGACAATGTGAATTCCGATGCCCTTCTGGCTGTTGATCTTACGGCTTTGCAAAGCGCGCAACTTAGCTTTGACCTTGAAGTCGATACCGAGCTTGGCTTTGATTTTGTTGACGTATTCGTAACGGATAGCGACGGCGGGAACACTCCTTTACTGATGGAAAGTGGAGCCCAGCCGTTACAAACCTATGATTTTGATATTTCTGAATTCGCGGGTAAAGCGGATGTTCAGATTCATTTTAGGTTTACCAGTGACGCCAGTGTTGTCGCGCCTGGAGTCCGCATACAACGGGTATCAATCCAGTAAGATCTAAACTCAGTGTTTTTAGCTGCTGATTGCGAGTGTCATAACTCAAAAATTCGCAATCAGTAGCCACACTGACGAATAGTTTTCGGCTCTAGCTCGGAGGTCTATTTTAAAAACCAGAGAGTTTAAAACCTCGAACTAGTGAGTAATCTGCTGCTTGCAGATTTATTCAGCGCTTTTTCTTCAGTTCGCTATACGCTTTTTCTTCAGTTCGCTAAAGTAGTCGACGTTGGTCGGCAAGCCTAAGACTTCACGTCGTACCAAGTCCATTGCCAAGGCGGTTGCCGTTCGCTGAAAGCCTTGGCGACCCATTGGCAGAAAGAACTTACGCGCATGTATTTTCCCCGCTTGCCCCCACGCCAGCCAAACTAGGCCTACTGGCTTTTCATCTGTGCCTCCGTCAGGCCCGGCGATGCCTGAAATAGAGATGGCAATATCAGCTCCAGATTTTTCTAGCGCCCCTTCGGCCATTGCGACCACCACAGCCTCACTTACCGCACCATGATCAATCAAGGTTTGCTCAAGCACCCCTAAAGATTGTTGCTTCATACGGTTTGAATAAACCACATAACCCGCTTCAAAAACCGACGACGCCCCGGCTTCACTGGTAATAGCGGCGGCAATTTGACCACCGGTGCAAGACTCGGCGGAGGTTAACACTAAGCCTTTCTCACTCAATGCATTATTAAGCGCTTGGCTTAGGCGTGTACTATCGCGGCCTATTACATAATCGGAAAAATGCGTTTCAAATTTCTTAGCCCATTGTCTATTTAACTCAAGAAACTGGTCACCAACCGTCGCGAACTTGACTTCAATAACAGGTAACTGAACGCGAAAACCAAGCTCAACGTCAGCCGGCCAATTAGGGAAAACTTCGTTAACGGTATCTTGTAAACCCGATTCGGTAATGCCGAACAATCGAAGCCTCGTGATGTGACTCGTGGCTTCGATGCTTCCGTGCTCACGAATCAATGGTAACAAATGGTTTTCAACCATTGGCTTGAGCTCGCTTGGCACACCAGGAGTACACATAATCAAGCAGTCATTGAACACGCAGCGAAAGCCAACCGCCGAACCTACAGGGTTTTCGATGATGCGGCACGCCTCAGGTAAATTAGTTTGCTTGAGGTTTGATTCAGTCATGACAAAACCGCGTCGAGTTGCCCATTCGTTCAACTTCGCATAGGCGTCGGCATTACGAACCAATGGCGAGCCTATTGCCTGAGACAAGGCAAGCGCGGTCAGGTCATCGACCGTTGGGCCTAGGCCTCCATTGACAATAAGCACGTCTGACACAAGGCTCAGTTCTTTAATTGAGCTGACCAGTAATGGCGTATCATCGCCAACCACCTTCTTAATATAGGGCACTAAGCTTAGGTCTTTAAGCGACTGCGCGATGTACGCCGAGTTCGAGTCGACGGTGTCGCCGCTCATTAATTCATTGCCAGTCAGGAGCAGTGAGATCTTCATATTTATTCTCGATTAAGTTGCTAGCCTAGCACCGCGGCCAGTCAGTAAATTGGTGCGTCAATGTTGTGCTCTTAGAGCCTTCGCGGCATTTTGCATTCGAGTTCTCTCCCACACTAAACGAAACTTCCCTCCGCCCTTTTGTTGCCACAACACCGCCGACCTAACGGCCGCGAGCAACATTGCACGCACCTGTTCTGGCACGCCATCATTCTGCAAGTGCTCTTGTTCGCCCTGAACGATGACTTGGGGTTGTAGGACACTGACGTGAGCTTGATAAACGTCAGAGCAAGCAACCGCGAGTTCATCCTTAGAGAAACCGCTTAAACGTTCTATCGCTTGACCAAACGCATTAAACTTTTGTTGATCTTTATACAGTTGATTTTGTAGTTGTAGGGTTGCCATCATATAACGCAACACTTCCAAGTCATCGGCCGCTGGGGAGTTTAAAACGCCATTTTCTAGCAACTGCAAACCTGAACGAATGCCACCCAGGCCGCCAAACACGGCGGGCGTGCTCAGCGCATCAAGCACCAATACAGATTGGATGCTATTACTGTAGACTGATTCATCAGCCACACCGGTCCGTGCCAAAGCTTGTACTTGCTGACAAGCTTGTAGCACGCCAGCCAGCGCAATAGTTCGTTCTTCAATCATATTCATAAGGCGCTCATTCAGTCATAAACGACTGTGCAGTTCTCTAAGGTTATTCTCTAAGCGTTTACACTCTAACTGAGTGCCGCAGCACACGTTGATAAAATGCCAATTCTTTTTTCCATGCATCAATATTATTATCCGCTTGTTTAAAACCATGGGCTTCATCTGAGTATTCTACATACTCATGATCAATATTTGCATCAACCAGTACTTGGATAATTTCTTGCGCTACTGATGGTGGCACGACTCGGTCAAGTGCCCCTTGGAAAACGATCATCGCACTATTAAGCTCAGTCATTTTATTAATTGGTGAACGTTGATGAAATTTACTTTCAAGCATTCTGGCGTGCTCGGCGTCAAACACTTCGTCGATCAAGCGATCAGTATAATGTTTCTCGAATTTATGGGTAGCCTCAGCCAAGGTGATTAAGTTACCAATACCGTAGTAACAGGCGCCCACTCGAAAGAGTTCAGGATACTCTGTTAAGGCTCTTAGTACAGCGTAGCCTCCTGCGCTTTTTCCGCGAATACAAATTCGCTCAGGGTCTACCTTTGCTTGGTCGATCAAATGACGAACACCGTCAACAATATCACTGGTATCTCGTTCGCCCCAGTACCCGTATAGAGAGTCTCGGAATGCTCGGCCATAACCTGTGCTGCCTCGATGGTTAACATCTAAAATGGCAAAGCCTCTAGAGGTCCAAAATTGTTTTTGCAAGTCAAAATGCCCGTACGCGCGAGCGGTCGGGCCACCATGGACCATCACAAGCAAAGGAGGTAGCGCACTCGCCGAGGTTAGCGCTTGTTGAGCCTGATTTGTTGGTGGGTAATAAAACCCATGAGCCTGTTCGCCATCGGCCGTGCTAAAGCTTATTGGCTGAGCACTACTGACATCGATGGCACAGCGAGTCGAGGCAATCACAGTGACACAATTAACCGTATCAACCGACTCTGGCAAGGTCAATTTAATGACACTCGCGCCGGCGCCGAAGCCAAGCTCTTCTAATACACAAACGCCACTACCATCACTGTTTAAATGCTGCAAGGTACTGGGGGCCGCATCAGGTCGAAACCGCGTAGACTCTAGACTTACTTGGTCTATCAACACCAGTGCGTCGCCTTCTGGGGCGCTGGCAACAGTCAGTAGTTGGGTGTCTGTGAACTGAACAATTCGATGGTCACCGTATACCCAATGCGGATAGCCGTACTCAAACGCATCAGACGTGACTGGTTTAATTTCTTGGTTGGTGAAATCGTAAACGTGTACATTCCAATAATTATTCGCATCGACAGACTTACCACTCGCGGTATCTTTTTGACTGCCAGAACAGCGCTGATAATCGGCTGAAAAAAACAAACGATCATTGTTGCTAAACAGCAGCTGGCAGATACTAGCACCACCGCCTCGACTGATCGAGACATTAAGCTGTTCGACATTTTGAAATGACGCTTCGCCATCTTGAAAAACCAGATCGGCGACCCAGAGTTCGGTGTCGTCCCACGGCATAGCGGGGTGATTCCACTGCACCCAAGCGACTTTATTCTTAGCCGGGTTTATCACCAAATTACTATAAAAATCGGCGCCGTCGATCAATACAATAGGGGCCGCTTCAGCACGTCTACTAAATGTACCAATAAACATACGGTTATTGGCATGATCGGCCGCTGAACACTCTACTTCTACGATCGATACATACTCAAATTCGTTGAGCTCGTGTACATCGGTGTACATTAACCGTTTGTCAGCGCTTGGCTTCAGGCTAATGCGCTCAGGCGCACTCAGGGTAGGCCCTAAAGGCTCTTTGTTACGCTGAAACTCTTGGCGGTAAAGGCATTGATCTGAGCGATTGGCAAAAACCACCGATGACTCAAACACCCAAAACGGTTTGCCGCCGTATTCATTAACTCGGGTCTGTAAATTAAAGGGCGCTGGGGTGACAGACTGATTATCACGCTTGCTTTTTAGCTTTAAAATCGAGCGATTGTCGCCCCGACTCTTGGTCAAATACAGTGTGCCTAAGTTCGAGGCTATCGAGGGATACGAAAATTGTTCACCGTCAGCAAACACCTGATCCAACGATACTTCAGATTGCCAGTCGAGATAATCCATCATGATTCCGAAAATCTATATAAGCGCCTTACTCAGTCAGCCCACGCGTCGCCCAGGTCATTTTACTTCCGAGAGATATGTCGTGCTGATCAAAAAAACCTTTGTGCACTTCTAAGGCATAGAGCACTGGGCGCTTAGGGCTATAAAGTTTCTTTTTTAGCTCTATTAGACTGTACGGTTTCATTGACTGAATGCTTTCTACATCACCGCTCTTGTCAATGAAGGCAATATCAATTGAAGCCACCACATTATTCATATGAAAGTTTGGGAGTGCTTCACGCTCAAACACAAATAAAATTGGCATCGACTCAATCGTTGATTCACAAACACCTTGAAAGCCGGCCGCTCTATTCGGATTATTATCGGCTAATTTTGCAGGCATTGTATAACGACTGCCATCTTCACGAATCAGCGTTACATCGATCAAAGGCATCGATTGAAGGCGCACATTATCTGTTTCGCAATCAACTTGGGCATGCCCATAAGAAACCGTTAGTAATGCCAATAAAAAAAACAAAGAGCGAGTAAACGTCATTTTATCTAACCTATTTATGAAACTGAATCGCGCATGATTGCCTGAATTTGCTCAGCCAACTGCAACGCCCTTAAACCTTGAAGGCCGGTCACCATTGGCATCGATTGACCTTGGGCCACTTCGATAAAATGAGCAAGTTCGACTTGCAACGGTTGCTCTGTATCAAACTTGATATGATCAACCTCCAGGCCAGGAAATTCGCTGCCTTCAGGCGCGTCACCTTTAGTAACAATATCTAACTCTTGATCCATCAGGTTGATACCGTAGTAGCCTTCAGGGCCAAACACTCGAAAGCGACGAAAGCGTTTATTCGATACTCGGCTGGCGGTGATATTAGCCACCGCACCGCTTGGAAAAGACAAGCGCACATTGGCTAAATCAACATGATCAGTAATCACCGACGAGCCAATCGCTTGCACGTCACTTGGCTCTTCATCAACAAGAGACAGCACTAAATCCAAATCATGAATCATTAGATCAGTGATAACATCAACGTCTGTAGCGCGCTCGACAAATGTTCCAAGGCGATGAACTTCAATGTACTTTGGTTCAGTAACTTTACTCGCCACAGCTCGTAAAGCCGGGTTATAGCGTTCTAAATGCCCAATGAGAAAGGGTGCTTCATTTTGAGCCGCCAAATCTACTAGCTTGCGTGCCTCGTTAACGGTCGCCGCAATCGGTTTTTCCATCAAGGTCGCGATGCCCGCTTCTAAAAACGGTTGAGCGACATCAAAATGCAATGAGGTAGGCACCACAACGCTAACGGCGTCAACCTTATCAATCATATCCAGGTAGTTAGTGGTGTACTCACAGTTGTACTTCTGAGCCAACTCAGAAACAGTATCGGCATGAGTGTCGGCTAGCATCACTAGCTCAACATTCTCCATTTCATGATAAATCTTTGCATGAATTTGCCCGAGATACCCGACTCCGACCACGCCTACTTTGGTTTTTTTACTCATAACCTAACTTAATGTCGTTAACGATCACGGCCGGTAAGCCAATGAAGGTCGTTGATTCTTATCTATTAACAGCAACTTTAAGACAGAGCGTTGTCATAGAAAAATAGTATTGTAACGATTATACGTCAATTTTGGGGTTAGTGAGGAGGTCGATCGTTCGATTTTGATGAGCAAAATGCAAGAAAACCTCAGCAGCCAATTAAACCAGACAAATCAAGTAAAGTAGTTAACTCGACTAAGGATAAGCCGCGTCTTTAGTGTAAACTTAAACTACTATTTACCTGACCCACCGCCTCGCAAAATACGGCTATTTAACGTGTCAAACATCATATTACTCAATATTTCAGGTGAAGACCGCATTGGTTTGTCGGCTGATTTCTATTCGGTTATCGAAAAAATCGACGTTCGAATTCTAGACATCGGGCAATCGGTCATCCATAACCACGTGTCACAAGGCATGTTGCTTGAATTGCCGGCAGACCAAAATTCGGGGCAATTAAAGTGGCAATTATTACAACAAGCCGAATCACTTGGCTTGAAAGTCAAAATTCGCGACATCGCACCGAATGATTACCAGCATTGGGTATCACAACAAGGCGCTGACCGCTACATTCTTACCTTGTTAACGCGAGAAGTCACCGCAGAAGAAATTGCACGTGTGACCAAAGTGACATCTGAACAAGGCCTAAATATTCATGATATCGCCCGCCTGAGCGGCCGAACACCGCTAAACGAACCGGTAAGCAATGAAACAAAATCTTGCATCGAATTCACCGTTCAAGGTAAACCCAAAGACCCTTCCGCAATGCGTGCTAGCTTTTTAAGTATTGCCAGTGAGCTCGATGTTGATATCGCGATTCAACAAGATAACGCCTTTAGAAGAAACCGCCGTCTGGTTTGTTTTGATATGGACTCTACGTTAATTCAAGCCGAAGTGATCGACGAACTAGCAAAGCGCGCCGGCGTCGGCCAACAGGTTGCTAAAATTACCGAAAGCGCAATGCAAGGCGAGATTGACTTCAGTGAGAGCTTTACTCAACGCATGGCGCTATTAGAAGGCTTAAGCGAAGACGTGCTCGAAGAGATTGCACAGAATCTCCCAATGATGGAGGGTGCCGAAAAATTAATTCGTAACTTAAAGGCGTTTGGTTTTAAAACGGCCATCTTATCCGGCGGTTTTAACTACTTTGGAAATTATTTAAAAGACAAGCTAGGCATTGATCATGTTTATGCTAACACCTTAGAAATTGAGAACGGCAAACTTACCGGTCGAGCGATCGAGCCAATCGTCAATGCTGAGAGAAAGGCCGTATTGCTTAGAAAAATAGCGAAAGACGAAGGTTTGGACCCACAACAAACAATCGCGGTGGGTGATGGCGCCAACGATTTGTTAATGCTCAGTGCGGCCGGTCTTGGTATCGCCTTTAGAGCAAAGCCATTAGTTCGAGAATCGGCAAAACAGTCACTATCGACCCATGGGCTAGATAGCATCCTTTATTTACTTGGCTTTAAAGACCAAGACATTCAAGCCTAAGATATAGGCTTGTTCGTTTGTCGCTTGTTCGGCTGAATAGACAACGCCTAGAATGAATATTGCCTAGCAAGCGAAAAGTTACTTAACCTCGCCTAAGGTGACTTCCAGGTTATCAATCAGGCGAGCCTTACCTAACTGTGCGGCCGCTAGGATGACCAGCTCTTGGTCACCTTTCTTAGCCGGCTTTAAATCGCTACGACGACAAACTGTAATGTATTGAGGCTTAAAGCCTTTTTTCTTTAAGCTCGTTTTAATGCTGTCTTCGAGGCTTTTTAGTGCGTTTTTAGAAACGACCGAGGCTTTTTCTCGTAAAACATCGGCCATGTCTCGTAAGCTTTGCTGCAAACTAGGAGCAACAGCCATTTCTTTCATGCCTAGATAAGCATTGCGCGATGATAACGCTAAGCCGTCTTCAGATCGCACCGTGTCAACACCGACAACCTGAATCGGGTAAGCTAAGTCTTCGACCATTCGACGAATGATGGCAATTTGCTGGTAATCTTTATTGCCGAAAATAGCAACATCAGGTTGCACCATGTTGAACAAACGACTTACTACCGTGGTCACGCCATAGAAATGCTCTGGTCTGTCTGTGCCACAATACATATCTCCGATTTTTGGTACGTAGACCACGGTCTGCTCATCTAAATCGCCTGGATACATGGTTTGCTGCTCAGGGAGAAACAGCAGGTCTGCACCCAGCTCAGCTAAATTACGCGCATCTTCTTCGTCGGTAGACGGATAATTATCTAAGTCTTCGTTTTTGCCAAATTGAGTCGGATTTAGATAAATACTCACAACCACAAAATCAGCGCGCCTTTTAGCGACACGCACCAATTCTAAATGGCCTTCATGCAAGCCGCCCATGGTCGGCACAAAACCGATTGTTTTCTTGTCTTTGCGTGCCGCTTGTACCGCGGCACGCAGTGATGAAACTCGTTGTACTTTATTCACTTCTTTAACCTAAAGGTATTATCCGTTAACCTAAATTTCAGTTATCTAACCCCGATATTCGTGAGTAATGAAAACCAAAATTCTTCCCTAATTAGAGCTTTAGCAACACATTAAGGCTGCCTATTAAACCAGAATTGCAATGAAATTAGCTAGTTAAAACTGTGCTCCTGCGTTGGAAATTCTCCATTTTTAACTTCGCTCACATAGTTCTCAACCGCGGCGCTGATGGTTTCAGCGCCATTCATATAATTTTTACTGAATTTAGGGCTCTTCTTAGGGTAAATTCCTAACATGTCCTGAAGAACCAGCACTTGTCCATCACACTCAGGCCCAGCACCAATACCGATAGTCGGGATACTCAAACGTTGTGTGATTTCAGCCGCTAACGCCTGTGGAATCGCTTCTAATACAACCCCAAACGCTCCCGCTTGCTCTACACCAATGGCATCTTCTAGCAACTGCTTAGCCGCCGCGCCGCGGCCTTGAATCTTAAATCCACCGAGTTGATGAACTGACTGTGGTGTAAGACCAATGTGTGCACAAACCGCAATGCCACGTTCAACTAAAAATTTAATCGTCTCAACCTGCAGTTCGCCGCCCTCGAGCTTTATCGTGTGGGCTCCTGCTTGCATTAATCGCACAGCATTTTCGTAGGCCTGCTCTTTACTAAGCTGATAACTACCAAACGGCAAGTCACCTACGATCATTGAATTTGGAGCGCCACGCGCAACGCATTTGGTGTGATAGATACTCTCATCCATTGTTACGGGTATGGGAGTGTCATGCCCCTGAATAACCATGCCCAGCGAGTCACCAACCAAAATTGCATCAACGCCGGCACTATCAACTAAGCTAGCAAAGCTATAATCATAGGCCGTTAGCCAGGTAATTTTATCCCCAGCGTCTTTCATTTTTTTGAGTGTGGTAACGGTTACCGACATCAGTCTTCTCCTAAAAATTGCTCGTGACAGAGTTTACCTTATACGAGTTGAAAAGCTCGACAAACTATAGTCAATTATCTTTGTAAT
Organism: Arenicella sp.; assembly: GCA_023301745.1. GTDB lineage: Bacteria > Pseudomonadota > Gammaproteobacteria > Arenicellales > Arenicellaceae > Arenicella. The sequence goes on from JALZVW010000086.1 coordinate 27,460, forward strand.
TGGCAGCGCCGGTGCAACGCACGTTAACGACACTACCGTCAGCCTAAGTTACCCTAATGGGTTAAAAAAATGCTTGCCCGCGTCAACTCGCTTAATATGAGTTAACAAGGCCTGATAATGGTCGTCGTTATCGATTGGGTTTATATCCGCGGCATTGACTATCAATAATGGTGAATCACAATAATGGTGAAAGTAGACCGTGTAAGCATCGCTTAGGCTCTGCAGATAACTAGCCTTAATGCTCTGTTCGTATTTCACATTGCGCTTCTTGATACGCTGTTGCAACACTGGTACAGGCGCTTGAAGGTAAATCATTAGATCTGGTTTCGCGGTATCGACACTGAGGCTGTCATAAACCTGTCGATAAATCTGGACCTCATCAGAATCTAAATTTAACTCGGCAAACAACGGGTCTTTCGCCAGCATGAAATCAGCAACTTGACCGGCTCCAGCTAAGGCCTGTGATTTAGTTTGAGCTAATTGCTGGACCCTCTGAAACAAGAAAAAAAGTTGGGTTGGCAACGAATAACAATCTGGAGACTTGTAAAATCGTTCCAAAAACGGGTTGTCAGACGGCCTTTCAAGCAATAAAGAAGCACCTAAGCTCGCGGCAAGCTTCTTGCTGAGGCTCGATTTACCGACGCCAATAGGCCCTTCGATAATAATATTTTTGGGCGTAGTTTTTTGTTCCATTTGAGCGATACCAACATGAATGTGGGCTTAAGTATAAATAACTTTAATTCCGCATAATTTGGTTTTTGTCGTATTATCGGGTTACCCAAGCAAAAATCTCACAATATTATGAAAAAATCCCTAAAAGTCTTATTAGCGTCTTCGCTGATGATCGTCAGCCTTCAAAGTTACGCAGAGGCACCTAGCTTCACGTATGTGGGCGCTGAATATGTGGCCTCAGGTGACATTAACCTATCTGACGGTTCGCTCTCTATTGACGTAGATACCGATGGTTTTGCGGTCAACGCAAGCGCAGAGCTAGGTATTTTTCTGATTCAATTAAGTCAGCTAGAACTCGAAAGCGATGACATTTTAGGCGGCGCGTCGATTGAAGACAGCATTACCACCTTAGGCTTAGGCCTCACGTTCGAATTACCGAACACACAGCTTTACGGTTTAGTTCGCGCACGCTACGACGACATTCAGCTACGAGGCGGCACGTTTTTTGAAGACGACGAGGTAGATGGTGGCATTGTCGGTGCTGAAGTAGGCGCACGAATAAACCTAACAGACCGATTTGAAATCAATGCAAACCTAGGCAAACCAAGCACAGATGAAGGCACTAGTTTCGGCGTTGGAGCTCAGTTTTTTGTGACCGAACACTTCGGCGTGACGTTTGACTACAGAACGATTGAAGCTGAACAAGACGATATTACGGTTGACTTCGACACCACATCGATCGGTGTGCGTTATACTTTCTAATCGAAGTGTTGATTACCTTTAGGCTGAAGGCTCGATCCAAGGCTGAAGGCTCGATCCAAGGCTGAAGGCTCGATCCAAGACAGTCGATGCAGTAAAATAAAGAAACGACCTTAGTAAAATAATGAATCAAAACCTTGAGGCGGCTGATATTAACGGTGATGCCAAGAAAAAGTCTAGCTCGAATCGTATTTTCGTCGACCTAGTCGTTTGCATGTTAATTCCGACACTGATACTCAAGAAGTTCAGCGGTGATGACATGCTTGGCCCAAACTACGCATTAATAGCCGCACTGGCCTTACCTTTGATTGTGGGTGTTTGGGGCTTTATATCAGACCGTAAAGTCGGTTTCGTACCAGCCTTAGGGTTTATCAGTATTTTACTTACTGGCAGTATCGGTATTCTTAAGCTACCTAAGGAATACATTGCGTACAAAGAGGCATTGATCCCAGGATTGATCGCCATTGCTACCGTGATATCAACGTATACAAAATACCCATTAATACGAACCTTTCTCTACAACGACACCTTTATGGATACCGACAAAGTGTCGGCGAAGCTTGCCGAAAGCGGACAAACACAAGCATTTGACCATATGATGGTGAAAGCCACCTGGATGCTAGCCAGCTCTTTTGTCTTATCATCAGCGCTTAATTTTTTCCTGGCGAAATGGATTGTTGTGAGTGAATCGGGCACCGACGCGTTTAACAGTGAGCTAGGCACGATGAATCTTTACAGCTATCCGGTCATTGTGGTTCCGTGCATGGTCATTACCATGTTCGCTATGTTTTATGTATTCAGTAATATAAAAAAACTGACCGGTCTGGGTATGGAAGATCTCGTGCAACAATAGTTGTCGATCGGCTAGCTAGGCCAGAGTAGAAACGCGATATTTGCCGACCACACATCACCCTCAGTCATTGTTTAAAACACTCAAAACAGTTACATTATCGGGCTAATTTGTTGTTCATGATCCTTAGTGATTTCGCCCAATGTCTGCTGAAAAAAATACTCGTAAAATACTGATTACCAATGCCTTGCCCTACGCCAATGGTCCCCTACACCTAGGCCATATGGTTGGCTTTATGCAAGCTGACATATGGGCTCGATTTCAAAAAATTCGCGGCCACCAGGTTACCTTCGTCGGTGGCGATGACCAGCATGGCACGCCCATCATGTTGGGCGCTGAGAAAAAAGGAATCACCCCTCAAGAATTAATTGATGACGTTGAAGCCAAGCACAAAGAGTCACTAGACGGCTTTAACATTGGCTTAGATAATTACACCGGCACCCATCACCCCGAAAATCGGCGTATCAGTGCTGAGATTTACACTAAACTCAAAGAACGCGGGCATATTGATGTGCGCGTTATCAAACAGGCCTTTGACGAAGAAAAAGGCATGTTCTTACCTGACCGCTATGTCAAAGGCACCTGCCCTAAATGTAAAGCCGCCGATCAATACGGCGATAACTGCGAAGTTTGCGGCACGACTTACGACACCACCGATTTAATAGACGCCTATTCAGTGCTTTCAGGCAAACCGCCTATCGAAAAAGAAAGCGAGCATTACTTCTTTAAGGTGAGTGCCTTTGAAAGCATGCTCAGCGAATGGAAAAACTCAGGCGCCCTGCAACCTGAAATAGCCAACAAGCTCGAAGAATGGTTTGAAAGCGGTTTAATCGATTGGGACATCAGCCGTGACAAGCCCTATTGGGGATTTGAAATACCGAACGCACCAGGAAAGTATTTCTACGTTTGGCTAGATGCACCCATCGGCTATATGGCGAGTCATCAGGTTCATTGTGATAAAACAGGCGACGACTGGAATAGCTATTGGCAACAAGGTAACGACACTGAGCTTTACCACTTTATCGGCAAAGACATTGTTCGGTTTCACTCGCTGTTCTGGCCGGCGATGCTCGAGGCCGTCGATTACCGTAAACCGACAGCGGTTTTTGTTCATGGTTTTCTGCAGGTTGATGGCTCCAAGATGTCCAAATCACGTGGCACCTTTATTATGGCCGAGACTTACTTAGAACACTTAAATCCTGAGTACCTGCGATATTACTTCGCCGCGAAGCTTGGTAACAATGTGGTCGACATGGATTTAAATCTCGAAGATTTTTCAGCCCGGGTTAATTCCGACCTTGTTGGTAAAGTGGTTAACATTGCCTCACGTTGTGCGGGCTTTATCGTCAAGCGTTTTGATGGCATGCTCGCCACACAATCAGCCGCTCCAGAATTACACCTGGAGTTCGCAAATGCGGCCGATGCCATCGCCGAGCGTTACGAAAAGCGTGAATTCTCACAAGCCATGCGCGACATCATGGCGCTAGCCGACAAAGCGAATCAATTCATTGACGAACATAAACCTTGGATTCTGATTAAAGACGAAACAAAGCTAGATGAGGTTCAGCAAGTTTGTACCGCAGGTTTAAACGCATTCAGATCGCTGTGTATCTATTTAAAACCAGTGCTGCCAAACCTAGTGAGCGAGGCCGAAGCTTTCTTAAACACTGATGAGCTGGTGTGGAATGATCTGCAAACGCCGCTACTTAATCACAAGATAAATAAATTCAAACCATTGATGACCCGCATCGAAAGCGATGCCGTTGAACGTATGATCGAACAAAGCAAAGAATCATTAGAAGAAGTCTCTAACATTGACCCAGCATCACCATTAGCTAAAGACCCAGTTTCTGATGAAATCAGCTTCGATGAATTCGCTAAAATTGATCTTCGTATCGCCAAAATCGTCAAAGCCCAGCATGTCGACGGTGCCGACAAGCTACTTCAATTAACCTTGGATATTGGTGGTGAAACTCGCAACGTATTCGCTGGTATAAAATCAGCCTATGCGCCGCAAGATCTCGAAGGAAAGTTAACCGTAATGGTCGCTAACCTGGCCCCACGAAAGATGCGTTTTGGCATGTCAGAAGGCATGGTGTTGGCTGCCGGACCAGGCGGCTCTGACTTATTTGTCTTAAGCCCTGATGAAGGCGCCGAGCCCGGCATGCGTGTTAAATAGCAGACACCGATCTTAAATAATGGAGCGCGACGCTAAAATAAAAGCCATCGATGAATGGCTACCGCAAACTCAGTGCACTCAGTGTACTTACCCTCGGTGTCACGATTATGCCGTGGCGATTGAGAGCGGTGAAGCCGACATCAATCAATGCCCTCCTGGCGGCGAGACCACAGTGCTTGGGCTCGCAAGCCTACTGGGTAAGCCTAGTAAAGCAGTCGACCCTAAATTCGGAACTCATAAGCCCAAACAAGTCGCGGTAATTGATGAAAGCATTTGTATCGGCTGCGTGATGTGCATTAAAGCCTGCCCCACCGATGCGATTATTGGGGCAGCCAAAGTCATGCACACGGTTATCGAGCGCGATTGCACCGGATGTGAGCTTTGCTTAGAACCGTGCCCAGTTGACTGCATTGACCTGGTTGATCAAATTCAAATGCCGGAGCCGCAGTGGCGCTGGCAAGACTATTCGCCTGAAACAACCGATCGGGCTCGCCAACAAACTAACGCCAAAATCGAGCGTGATGCCAAACGCAAAGAGGCGAAGAGTTCTATGAAAAAACTCAAAGAACTTAACAAAGAAGCTGGCAGCGAAAAAATTAAACTCGATATCGCCGCGTCCATTGCGCGTGTTAAAGCACGCAACACTTAGACTAGACCGCAAAAATGAATAAAGATAAACGTCTAGAAATATTCACCCGTTTTCGAAACGAAAATCCTAAACCAGAGACAGAACTCAACTACAGTTCAAACTTTGAGTTATTGGTCGCCGTTACTTTATCCGCTCAATCAACCGATGTTGGCGTAAATAAGGCGACCGATAAACTGTTTCCAATGGCCAATACGCCTGAGACTATCCATGCCTTAGGGGTAGACGGCCTAAGCGATTACATCAAAACAATTGGCCTTTACAATAGCAAAGCAAAAAACGTAATCGCCGCCTGTAAAATGCTGATCGACCTTCACGACAGCGTTGTACCAGAAGACCGAGAAGCGCTTGAAGCGCTGCCAGGTGTTGGTCGAAAGACTGCGAATGTGGTTCTGAACACCGCGTTTGGTCACCCAGCAATGGCGGTCGATACGCATATTTTTAGAGTCTCTAACCGCACTAAAATTGCGCCAGGAAAAAACGTCTTATTAGTCGAAAAAGGCTTAATGAAGTTTGTTCCAAAAGAATTTTTAGTCGATGCTCATCACTGGCTGATCCTACATGGACGTTATACCTGCATCGCTCGTAAACCACGCTGTGGCTCATGCATTATTAGTGACCTGTGCGAATACAAAGATAAAATTATTGATGATTAAACGACGTGTCGCAACCGGCGCAAGCTATGGCGCTATGGCCCAAGATGAGTACGCTCGTGAAGCGGTAAGCAAGGCACTGGCGAAGATGAGGCCATGCACCGTTGGCAGCGTACTTTTGTTCTTGAGTAACGGGTACGCACACGCGCCCCAGAATGCGATTAAAGAGGCGGCAAAAGCCGCTGGCACACCCTTAGTCTTTGGCTGTTGCGCGGTGGGCCTTTTAACCGAAGAAGAGTGGCTGCTCGATGTAGAGGGCGCAGTAGCGATGGTCTTTCCACAGGAATTGAGTATGCAACCGCTGCGAGTTCTAATCCCTCAAGGAATTAAGCCTAAGTTAGTACTTACCTTGTCCAGCCCAAATGCCGCTGAAATGGCCATCAGCTCATGCGACTCGCCACAGTTTGGCTCGGTGACCAGCGATGAATATGGCCAAGGCCCCTATTCAGTGTGGCAAGGTGGCCGAATTGTCGAACAAGAATTTTGTCAAACCGCATTTAACAACGAATTAGTACCTGAACTTATTTTAGCTGAAGGCGTGGAACGCTTGTCGCCAGTCATGCAGATTAACCGCTCCGAAGGTAACACCTTATTTGAGGTTAATTTACAAGGCGCGTGCGACAACATATCTAGTCACGTCAGCGTTGCATCACCATTCGACTTGTTTTGCGCCGTCTCAGAGACCAACGACCCTGAATCGATTGAGCAGGGGCACTATCAGCTCATTCATGTGCTCGATATAAATAGCGTCGCGAATACCATAAAGCTCGCAGACGAAGTAAAAGCTGGGCGCCATGTATTTTGGGCCAGAAGAAATATCACATCGGCCAAAGCAAGCATTGAGAACGAGCTAGAAAATGCCAAACAGCGATTAAACAAGCAACCGGAATTCGCGTTGATGTTTGCTAATGTTACTCGTGGCCCCGAGTTCTTTGGCGGCATAGACATGGACCTAGAAGCCTTTAAAACGGCTTTTCCAGGGATACCTCTAATTGGCTTTTACGGTAACTCAGAGATTGCGCCAGGATTCAAAGCTCCGGCATTGCAACGCCATCATGCTACCGTATCAGTTTTATTTGCATGATATAGTAGCCCACTAAGGTCTTAATATCCGATCTACCAATATTGCAAAATTATGAACGAAATTAGCATTCCACCAGCGCAAAGCATACGATTTGAAAACGGCCAGTTTGTGCCTGAAGATGTGGAAATAGAGAACACCATCAATATTCCCACTACCGGCCCCCATTTTCATGAGGTTCTAAATAAGCATGAACTTAATCTAGTTCATGAAAAGCCAAACGAATTGCAAATGAATCTCGGCAAGCTATGTAATCTAGCCTGCCACCATTGCCATGTAGATGCCGGCCCAAAACGTACCGAAATCATGACATGGGAGGTTATGGAAAAAATATTAGCGTGGGCTAAAACGGCGAAGATTGAACGCGCCGACCTTACCGGTGGTGCACCTGAGTTGAACCCACATTTTCGCCAGTTTTGTGATGCACTGATAGAGATGGGCATTCAAATCACCTCGCGATGTAATATCACCGTACTATTTGAGCCCGGCCAAGAAGACCTCGCCCAGTGGTATAAAGACCGGGAAATTCGCCTAGTTTGCTCCCTGCCCTGCTACACCGAAGACAATGTCGATGCTCAACGCGGCAAAGGCGTATTTGATAAGAGTATTGCCGGCCTGCAACTACTCAATAAGCTTGGCTATGGGAAAAGCGAGAAGCTTAGTTTAGATCTTGTTTATAACCCGATTGGCGCACACTTACCGCCCGATCAAGCCGAACTTGAAGACGATTATCGAAACATGCTTGGCGAGAATTTTGATATCGTATTTTCCAGCCTGTTGGCTATTACTAACATCCCTATTAACCGTTTCGCACACGCACTCAGACGTGACGGCGAGTTAGACGACTACCAACACTTATTGGTAAGCAATTTCAATCCGATGACCGTCGATCAACTCATGTGCAAAAGCCTAATAAACCTAGACTGGGAAGGCCGAGTATTTGATTGTGACTTTAATCAAATGTTAGAGATACCAATGAGTGGTGGTGAAGAACGCCATTTATGGGACATAAATATTGACGATATCGCCGGAGCCTCTATTGCAACCAATAGGCATTGTTTTGGCTGCACGGCGGGTGCTGGCAGTAGTTGTGGTGGTATTTTAGCTGACTAGGCTCTTAAATTTTAATAGTCAACGCCGCTTAGTTTTCGGCTAACTGGAGCTAGAGATAATACTAGGCTAACATTTCATAGGCCCAAATTTAGGGGCAAAATGCTAGGCTCGTTTTTTCTATCAAAGAAACTACTCAAAGTTTAAACACTCTCACAAAGGCAATTTACAAGTGTATAATTATGTTGATGTGTCACTCTAAATTTAGTTTGTGAATGGTCTTTTCATCGCCCATATTTCTGTTTTTCTTCCTACCGACTTTACTAGTCTTCTATTATTGCTCACCTCAACGGTTTAAAAATTCATTACTGCTGCTAGCAAGCTTGCTGTTTTATGCGTGGGGAGAGGGTTTTTACGTAATACTGATGCTAATGTCAATTGCGTTGAATTACGCCTTTGGTAGATTAATAGAGTCCCAGCGAGACCAGTTAAGGTATCTCTTTGCCGGAGTATCACTCAACTTAGCCATTTTGGTGAGTTATAAATACTCAAACTTTATAGTTGATAACTTAAATATACTGCTGTCAGGCTTGGGCGTCAGCGAGTTAGATCTCGCGCCTGTTCACTTACCTCTTGGCATTTCATTCTTCACTTTTCAAGCTATTTCATATTTGGTTGATGTTAAACGCGGTGAAATAGAAAGCCAAAAAAACATACTAAATCTTGGGCTATACATATCTCTATTCCCGCAATTAATTGCGGGGCCGATTGTTCGCTATCAAACAATCAATAATCAAATCACCGAAAGAAAAGTCACTAGCCTAAACTTTTTAGAGGGTGCCGAACGTTTTATTTTAGGCTTAGCTAAAAAAATGTTGATCGCTAACCCTCTTGGTTACGCGGTAGATTCGATTTTTGCCATGCCAATTGAAACACTGCCAACGCATGTTCTGTGGTTCGCAATTTTACTCTACGCATTGCAAATCTATTTTGATTTTTCGGGCTATTCAGATATGGCAATCGGTTTAGGAAAAATGCTTGGTTTCCGTTTTTTAGAAAATTTCAATTACCCATACATTTCTAAATCGCTTCAAGAATTTTGGCGCCGGTGGCACATATCCTTATCCACTTGGTTTCGTGATTACCTCTACATTCCCTTAGGCGGAAATCGGGGAAGCCCTCTACGCACTTATCTCAATTTATCGTGTGTATTCGTTTTATGTGGCTTATGGCATGGAGCGAGTTGGAACTTTTTGATATGGGGTTTGTTCCACGGAGGGGTTTTGTCGATTGAAAGAATGGGACTCGGGAGATTAATGAAACGTACCTGGACGCCTGTTCGACATGCATACTTATTGATCGTCATTCTGACATCTTGGGTGTTTTTTAGGGCCGACACCTTGCAACAATCGGTAGAATATTTGACCATGATGTATCGTTTTGACTTCTTTAGTGTGCCGTTCGAAGTTTTAGATATACTAAATATTGAACTCTTTATCGCGTTAATCGCCGGCCTACTATTGAGCACGCCTGTGTATCGAGTTTTAAAAGAAAAAATGCCGGTATATGACGCAAGCTCTGTGTCCATCAGGGCATTAGTGAGTAGCACACTGCGGTGTTTAATTGCGGGCACACTTTTAACTCTAGTGATGATGCAACTCGCAGCGTCGACTCACAACCCATTTATATATTTTCGGTTCTAGATGATTAATTCAATGATAGTTAAACAACTACCTCGAGTGGTCATATTATTGTTTGTCGCGATGATCTCGGCGCCAATGGTCAAGAGTGTTATTGAGGTGGATCGAACAACATCGCTCGAAGAGAAAAGAAAATTAGCTCAATGGCCGAGCTTCGATGAGTCTAAATCATTAAAAGCGTACTTCTCGTCGTTGACTGAGTACACCAATGATCAGTTTGGCTATCGAGACAACTTGATTTCGTTGAATAAGTTTTTGAAATTTTGGATTGGTCAATCACCCTCCAAAAACGTCATTCGAGGGCAAGACGACTGGCTTTTTTTGAAGATCAATGACCCCCTCGCTAGTCAAGATTTGGAGGTGCGAAAGCAAGCTCGACATAATATTGAAGCCCGAGCGGCTTACATTAAGCAGATGCATACCCGGCTGAGTGCACAAGGCATCGGGTATCTATTTTTAGCTGTTCCAAACAAAGCGACCGTTTATTCTGAATATCTACCCAACATCTATAGCCTAGCGAAAGCCAGCGAGACTCTTGATTACTTTAAAGCCACTACATTAGACGCCTCGGACTATGTTATCCACAGTGACACTACACTCCTGAAAAAAAAGCATTCACACACAGAGACTGGCCTTTATTTCAAAAACGACACGCACTGGAATTTCTTAGGGTCCAGCTATGCATATATTGAACTTAATAATAGGGTAAAAAGATTATGGCCAAACATCCCGTTGGTTCAAAAACCACACGATATTAGCCGTTACACACACGGGGGCGGCGATTTAGCTCAGTTCATCGGCTTAAATAATAAGCTTGGGTCTCTCGAACCGAGTGTCAGCTTTCCAAAGTGCACGGATCGTATCAACCATATTAAAGTCTACCCAGACACAAATTTGTTCAAATGTGATTCAAATCAAACCAAGGTATTGATCATTGGCGACTCATTTATGGGTTACCTCTATCAATATTTAAGCGAATCAGCGGGCTGGGTTTATACCGTAGACCAAAGTACGTCTCGCGCTCGCCTCAATACGATTATCGACGAATTAGAACCGCATTTGGTTATTGAACAATTAGTAGAACGTAGTTTGGCTAGAGGCTTGCCTTAAAATAACTCGCCACCGAAACATCTATCAGGCAATCAGTCTTGCTTGTTGTTCTCGCCAGCCGCATACATTAAGTTACATCTAATTATTGAGTCGCTTTTTCTCTATTCATCAGTCAATGGCCTCGATGAGCGCAAATCACCTATTTAATATTTATCACTGTATGACAATTGAAAACCTGATTTACTTTTATACTCTAAACTAGAATTAACAATTTAGATGAAGGGTAAGGGCAATGAAAAAGATATTAATTAGACTGTGTGCGATATGCGTATTAAGCGTTGGTTACATTAGCACATCAACAGCACAAAGCGCCTGCGTTGGTTTAAGCAGCTCAGCATGTTCCTCGAAAAGCTCGACCTGCACCTGGCGTAAAGCGTCGGTGAACAAGAACGGCAACAAAACTAAAGCACATTGTCGGGCGCTACCAGGCAAAGCAAGCAAAACGAAAAGCTCGACTACAAAAAAAGCCGCGTCGTCTACCCCTAAAAAAACCACGACCACTAAAAAAGCCACTAGCACTAAGAAAGCCACTAGCACTAAGAAAAAAGTGACAACAACTAAGAAAAAGACTGCGCCAAAAAAATCTAAAACTACGAAAAAGAAAAAGACGAAATCAGACAGCTAGTCGTTCTTAGATATTGTCGATATTTTTAAGGCCAATCACATGATTGGCCTTTATCTCGTTAAGCACTAAATAAATACATGGCAAATAACGTTTGCCCCTATGAAGCATCTAATTTAGGCAGAGAATTCTAAGAAATAAACGTAGACTTAAACTCTAGTTCTCGAAAAATACTTTTAACTCCCAGCTCATGACACTCGAATCATCTAAGGTTTCCGATAAAACCGCCAGCCAATTAACATTACGCTCTGCAGACTTTAGGGCCGACATTAATGACGACATAACGTCGTTCACTACCCTTCAACGAGCATTGCTATTTGCAGAGCTATCAATGATAGCTTATTTAGTCCCCAGCGAAACCAAGGCGGCCGCGGCGCGACTAGGGTTTACCGATACCACCTATTACAATAATGATGGCTCACAAGCTTACTCATTCACCAATGATCACGATATCGTTATCGCATTTCGTGGCACTGAACCTAATGAGTGGAATGATATCAAAGCCGATATGGATGCAAAAAAAGCCCTTGCCGAGACGGTTGGGCACGTACACAGAGGCTTTAAAAAAGAGGTAGACGATCTATGGCCTCAACTAGAAGAAATGCTGGTATCAAACAAACAAAACGTAACTAAAAAACTTTGGTTCACCGGCCACTCACTCGGTGGCGCTATGGCGTCTATCTGCGCGGGGCGTTGCCTGTTATCGCACATTGATACTCAACCCGAACAAGTGCATACCTTTGGCAGCCCAAGAGTTGGCACCAAACGTTATATTAATCACGCCAAGGTAGATTATTTTAGATGGGTAAATAATAACGATATTGTGCCAAGAACACCGCCAGCATGGCTTGGCTATCGACACTCAGGCCAAGAGATGTATCTTGATGCCAGCGGCAAGTTAAAGCAATTCAACCGCATTGAACGGCGAGCCGATATGTGGAAAGGCTTGGTATTAGGGATTAAACGGCGCGAGATTGATTATTTTAGTGATCATTTGATTGATCGGTATGTTGAGCATATTGCTGGGGAGCTGGCTTTAGCTAACGCTTAGTAAGCGTTGGCGTTTTGTTTTTAATTTAGCGTACCTCATTCTTTTCTTTATTGCCTCTCGGCAACTGCTCCTGCGTTACTCTAAATAAAAATTGTGTTCTAAGTAGTAGACGCTGATCTATACATCAAAAAAAACTACAACTCCAACTTCCTCTCCAACTCAGCAATAACCAACTCCATCTCATCAACCTTAGCACGAGTTTTGGCCAAAACAGCCTTCTGAATATCCAACTCTTCTCGAGTCACAACATCCAAATCACTAATCACATCTTGAATAGCGGCTTTAACATTCTCACGAACGTCATTGCTCAACGACTCCGGCACAGCGGCTTTAGCGGTGAGCATGATGCGTTGAATGATGTCGGCGGCGGCGTTTGGTATGTCGTTCATGATGTTATTTAGCTCGGCCTTTCGAAAAGGCGTGTTCAAATTTTCAACTGATGCGACATTGTCCCTGCGAGTACCAGTTTAGTCTAGTGCAATTCATTCAATGGTTGCTTAGTTTTTCATGCCCAGTCGATAATGATCACGGTCACTTAAGCTAAATTTGGGCTAATAAGGCTTCAATATCAGCCTTCAATTTTTTCGGCTTTGTGGCCGGCGCATATCGTCGTATGACTTTGCCTTCATGGTCGACCAAAAACTTAGTGAAATTCCATTTAATACGTTTGCTCCAGAAAAGGCCCCGGGCCGACTCCTTTAAATGGGTGAACAAAGTATGTGGTTTTGCCCCGTTGACGGTTACTCGAGCAAATACCGGGAACGTGACTCCATAGTTGGTTTGACAGAAGTTTTTAATCGCTTCGTCATCGGCGGGGTCTTG
>JALZVW010000087.1 GCA_023301745.1 Arenicella sp.
ATTAAGGCGTTAGTCTTTGATGCTAGTGGCTTTGTTCGCAGTTCACAATCTGGTGAGCTACATGCCTTTTTTAGCCAGACAGTGCGTTCAGTGCTACCCAATGGGCGAGTTATCATAATTGGTCGACCACCGTCTGATTGTGAAACACCCAGTAAAGCAATAGCGCAAAGATCTCTAGAAGGGTTAAGTCGTTCATTAGCAAAAGAACTGAAAAAAGCCATCACAGTTCAATTAGTCTATGTAGCACAAGGCGCTGAAAACCAATTGGGGTCGACTCTTCGGTTCTTATTGTCGGCTAAGTCTAGTTATGTTTCGGCCCAAGTTATAACGGTATCAAAATCAACACAACAAGCTGACCCAACATTTAATTGGTCACTATCAATGGCTGATAAAAAGGTCCTAGTAACAGGAGCGTCTCAAGGCATCGGCGCCGCTATTTCCGAGGTAATGTCTCGCGAAGGTGCACAGCTAGTGTGCCTAGATACTCCCCAAGCGAGTGTTGCGCTAAGCGAAATCACGAAACGCTTAAACGCGCGAGCGATCGAACTAGACTTGAGCACCGACAACGCCGCTGAGCTCTTAGTTGACGCCGCCAAAGAGGATAGTGGCTGGGACGTTATTGTGCATAACGCAGGTATTACGCGCGACAAGACCATCGCAAACATGAAACCCGAATTCTGGTCATCGGTCGTTAACATCAACTTGTCGAGTCAAGAACGCATCAATGATGCAATGCTGTCTTGTGGCGCCTTAAGAGATGGAGGTCGCATTGTCTGCGTATCGTCAATCTCCGGTATCGCGGGTAATCGAGGGCAAAGTAACTATGCGTTATCAAAAGCGGGGGTTATCGGCATGGTCGAGACCATGGCCCCTTTATTAGTCGATCGGGGCATTACTATTAATGCTGTCGCGCCGGGGTTTATCGAAACCAAGATGACGGCCGCTATACCATTTGCTGTGCGCGAAGCAGGCAGGCGCTTAAATTCTATGAGTCAAGGCGGCCTGGCAATCGATGTGGCCGAGACAATCGCCTGGCTCGCTAGCCCTGAGTCTAATGGGGTCAACGGAAATGTCGTCCGAGTTTGCGGGCAAAGCATACTAGGGGCATAAACCACAGCGTTGAACAGGCGCGAACTTACTCTATTTCAATTGAGCGGGAAACGCCTTTAATACTTCTCGCGTTAAATCCCAACGATTAAAGCCTTGTTTGCCATAATCGAGCCCTCGCCTAACGATCACAAGTTCATGCGACGGCACTACAATAACGTACTGCCCGCGATTACCCGCGGTTGAATAGGCGTCGCTGGGAACATCGTCGCGATCATCTGGTACCAACCACCATTGAGCCCCATAGAAGCTACCTGTATTTTTTGTTGACGGCGCAGGTGATCGTACAAATTCGATCCAATCTTTAGACACAAGCCGCTCGCCATTCCAGACACCACCTTGCTGATACAGCATGCCGAACCGTGCTAAATCACGAGCATTGGTATACATCTGGCTACTAAAAATAAAATCACCGAAGCGGTCTGTGCTGATCAATGTGTTATGCATGCCAATCTTATGCAATAACTCCGTAAACGGAAATTGGTGATAAGCCTGCTGGCTACCAAGCGCCTTCTTCATGGCCCAAACAGCCAACAAGGTATCGTAGTTTTCGTAGTCCCAGAACGTGCCTGGCTCACGAATCAGCCCGCGTTTCAAAGCGCCTTTGACCGAGCTTGTACCGGCCCAATAAGACAAACCGGAACCGGTCGCGTACTCCATGCCGAAACTATCAACCGGATACAAACCGCTCGACATCGTTAAAAGGTGCCGCAATGTAATGTCATCTCGAGGGTCAGCGTCTTGTTGCCCTACTTTTGGCAGCCAATCAAGGTTAAGGGGCCCATCAAGGCTCATCTTACCCTGCTCCACCAAACTACCAATTAGGCTAGCCGCGATACTTTTGGCAGTTGACCATGTGCGAGTGCGCGTGGTGATATCAATGCCATCAGCATAACGTTCATGCAAAATTTGGCCTTTGTGGACAACCATCAAACTTAAGGTATCTTGTTCATTCGAGTCTCGCTCAAAGGCCCACGCTGACGCCGCATTAATGGCGTTAGCATCCACGTATTCAGGCGCTGGCAAAGCGCCCACTAAGTCGCCTTGCGGCCAAGCGACTTCACTAGCTTGAATATCTATGTCCGGTATTGTTATCGATGGTAATTCACCGATATGTTCAACAGTTTGCTGCGGCCCGAGAACGACACAAGCAATGCCCTGTCGAAACACAGCACGCACCACCTGACCGTCTTCACCACCACCAACAGAGACCAGTTTATTCTCTCGATCAACCTCATAGTTACCACCGCTGGCATCACCCAGCGGCTCGGCAAGGTAAGCCAGCTCTTGGCTAAACACTTGCTCAATACTTCTATTGGAGGTAAATAAACCGTTACAGGTCAGCACCGCCTGTACCCCATTTCGAATCATTCCCCGGTTTGCCGAAAAATAATCAAAATTATCGGCTTGTTGGGCCTGCAACGGCAGATTTAACATGAGGCCAAAAGCCAGCATCGAGAGCCTTCTCATGATTAAGCGTCACCCTTATTGTAGGTGATCCTATAGATCACATTCGCTTGATCATCAGACACCAAAATAGAGCCGTCAGGTAATTCTAAAATGTCGACTGGTCGCCCCCAATCACCTTGTTCTAGTAACCAGCCGCTGGCGAATAATTCGGGTTCTTGAGGTTTGCCGTCAACCAAGGTAACTAAATTTATATAGTGACCGGCCGCGATTGATCGGTTCCAAGAACCGTGGTGGGGAATCAAAATTTGATTCTTAAACTTCGCCGGGAACATGTCGCCTCGGTAAAAGGCCATTCCTAATGGCGCCGTATGTGCGGCTAACTCTACCGCAGATGGAGCAAACTCGAGACCTTCAGGGATAGCAAACTCGCCATCACGAATGCCCTTGCCATACTCGTAGGGAAACCCAAAATGCTGACCGTCTTGTTCGACCACGTTTAACTCGTCTGGTGGCAAATCGTCTTCCCACAGATCACGACCGTTGTCGGTAAACCAGAGTTGCCCGGTGACTGGATGCCAGTCAAAGCCGACCGTATTACGCACACCTTTGGCAACCGTTTCTTTTCCAGTGCCATCAGGGTTTATTCGAGTAATAACCGCATATTCATCACTTGACTCGCAGATATTACAAGGAGCACCGACAGGTAAATAGAGTTTGCCATCAGGGCCAAAGCCGATGTATTTCCAACCATGATGAGCATCTGACGGGTAGGAATCAGTCAACAAAACGGGGGCTAGAGGCGACTTTAAATTTTCTTCAATATCATCGTAACGTGTTAAGCGGTTAGGCTCGGCAACATATAAACTGCCATCGCGAAAAGCAACACCGTTAGGCATGAACAGGCCGCTAGCAATGGTATAGACCGCATCAGTTTTATAGTCATTATTGGAGTCAACCAGTGCATACACTGGCCCCTTTCGCTCAGAGTCACCGCGCTTACCGCGAGTGCCAACAAACACAGTACCTTTATCACCGAGTGCCATAGAACGAGCACCCTCAATCCCCTGAGCATAAAGCTCAATGGCAAAGCCTTTGGGCAACTTGATGTTATCTAGATAGTCTTTAGCATCTGCATCGGCAATGGGGTTACGCACCGCGACCACCGGTTTGTCTTGGGCTTGAGCCGTTGGAACCACACTCGATGCTAAAACAAAGAAAAGAAGACTGTAAACCAGCTGGGCACTGTGTGTCATTTGAATAACCTTAATTGCGGAATTGGACTGTTGATCGGTAAATAGTAACCCGAACGATGTTAAACCGGCGTTAGACTTAACTTAAAATTTGCGCTACAACACTTTACTAGAATTATATTTTTCGCACATATCATCAATTGATGCTTGCTGGTATTCACGCAAACCACTCAGTACTAAACGTTTTAAGCCTGTGCCGATTTTTTTATCGCCATCATTGAGATCGAAATGCAGTTGGGCATTACCACGCTTGCCCAGTACCTCGAGTTCAGTAGCACTGAGTTCAATTCTCAATTCATCAAAATTTAAATTATCAAACGCTAAAGACATGCTTTCGTAGATAACCAGAGGGCGCTGGGGATTGATCATTACATTGTGCTCTTTCATCAAAGGCACCAGTATATGAGGGAAATTTTGCCCTGAAAAAACCACGTAGTTTCGGATTAGCTGCTCAATTTTTTCGACATTGTGCGAACTCGCACCACTGTATTGAATTCCAAGCACCGGTTTAGATCGGTCGCAAGAGACATCGAACTCAGCTTCATGTGAATCTTGGTCGGGGTAGCATAACGATGTATCGGCCTTTATCAGCCCGCGAAATTGAAAACTCATCGACTCTCTTAAGCCGTAACGCTCAAGTGCAATTGCAAACAGTAAATCGCCCGGCACACAAAAGCGTTTCGATTGAGTATCATGAATTGGGTTGAAGTCGTCAGCGACATGTTTTGCAAAATTGTTACCTTGCTCAGCACTCACACAAAGCTGTTGGTCTTGCGAGACTGAATAATAATTCGATAGAAATTTCATAAATTAATGTATGTGGGTTCTCCAAGAACGTAATTAGCTATTGAAAGTTACAGCTGTATTTTACCTTAACTGTTAAAATAGCTGTAAAGAATTAATACACTATTTAATCAATGCTACTGTCAATAATACTAAATAAACGAGGCGCAAGATGTTAGGCGGTCTACTAAAGGCAGGTTGGCGTAGCGAATCGCCTGAAAAGCGTTGCTCGTCAATACTAAAAATGAATACAGAAGATACGTCTAACCAGGCGATCTTTGAAACGCTGGCTCTTAACGACCCAGCTCAAAGTGTTCGCCAAGCGTGTATTAAACAACTGCGCTTGCCTGGTTCGTTATTCAAAGTTTACAGCGTTCAGCATGATAGCGTAACTAAGTCCGCCGCCAAAACCGCATTCTGTGCGCTGATTGGACGAAACAGTCAGCTCAGTGAAACCGACTTTGAAACCTTATTAGCGACCCACAGCGACGCCAACCAGCTAGTCGCACAACATTGCCCTCACCCGAGCTTACGAATTCGTGTATTAGATAAACTAAGCCAGACCGAGCAGGCTCAAGCGATTGCCGAGATTAACTATGTCGAAACAAGGCTTCATGTTGCACAAACGCTAGACCAAATTGAGGCCCTTGAAATTGCACGTCAGCGGCTAAAAGGCAAAGACAAAAACGCTGAAAAAGTAATCCGAGCAAAACTTGAGAAACACCGTTCCCAACAAAAGCTCGAAAACGAGATCAATGACGCGGCGCTCGATCTGTGCGAACAAATGGAATTCATTGCTAATCACCCAGAGTGGCGTTCAGAATTTAAAGGCAAATATAAACAATATAGCCAACGTTGGTCAGCGTTAGCGTCAACACCACCTGAGTCAGTCGTTCAACGTTTTAACTCGGCAACCAATACAGCAAAGCTTAAGGTTGATTGCCAGACCCAGCAAGAGAATGCGCAGCAAAACCAGCAACAGATAAGCGACAAACTCGAGCACTATTGCCAAACGCTCGCGCCACTGAGTTTAAACGCGCTTCAAAACGAACACCTTAGCATCAATGCTGTGCTCGGCGAAGCATTGGCAACATGGTTAGAAAATGGTGATGTCTTTAGCCCAAGCCCTGAGTTAGCCGCCAGGTTTCTAGCGGCCGAGAGAGCGCTCAGCTCCTTGTCCGATCTGATCGAAGCCGCCTCACAAGATGAGATAAATATCAATGACTTAGCATCCAAACTTAGTGCAATAAATTGGCAGATCAAGGCGCCGACCTTGTTCGCCAAAACAGAAGCAAGTGACCTTTTAGCCGAGTTAAAGCGACAAAGCTCAGCGCAAAAAAAGCAAAATAAAGACAACTTAGATGCGCTCCACAAACGTATTAATCGTTTGCTAGGAACGTCAAACAAAGGGGATATTAAAAAAGCACGCCACGAATTATCGGCTACCAGCAAAGCGACTAGTCACTATCATGGCAAAGAGCGTAAAATTTTAGACGAGCGTTTAGAAATGGCCGCCGACATCGTTTCAAAAATGAGTGATTGGCAAAATTTTGCGATTGAACCGAAGCTAGTAGAACTGTGCGAGTCTATGGAAAAACTGATAGACACAAAAGCGCACCCAGACAAGCTTGCAAAAGAGATTTCGACACTGCAAAACAATTGGAAGGGCCTCGGCCATACCGACATCTCTGACCAACATTGGCTGCGATTCAAAGCCGCAGCCGATCTCGCGTATGCACCCTGCTCGGTGTTTTTTGAACAACGTAAAATCACCCAAAAAGATAATTTAGCCAAACGCGAGCCACTAGTCTCGCAAATGGACGCAATACTGACCCAGACAGATTGGGATAATGCCCCAGACTACAAGCAGGTTGAGTTAAGCTTGCGTAACCTGAGTAATGAATGGCGCAAAATCAAAGATGTAGATCGACACGCAGGGCAAAAACAATGGGATAGATTAGTCAAGATCAGAGACTTAATTTACCAAAAACTCGATCTTGTATACGATGCTAATTTTGAACAAAAACAACAAATAATTGCGAAAGTTAATACTCTCGCAGACGGTACTGTTAATGACGATTCACTAGACAAGTTGAAATTATTTCAATCGCGTTGGAAGCAAATTGGTATCACTCGGCGTAAGCAAGACCAAGAAGCCTGGAACTTGTTTCGAGCCGCGGGCGACCGCTTATTCGACAAAGTGAAGGGAGCACGCAATCAAAAACGTGCCCTCGAAGATCAACAGATCGACGCCTATAGAGATATCATTAAAGAAATTCATAGCGTGGCTAAATCGGCCTCTAACTTAGCCGACGGAGACAGTGAGTTCGCCCTATTAAGTGAACGTTACAAAGCATTACCTCCATTGCCCAAAACCTTTCCTGAGAAGTTAATTGAACGATTAGAGTCTGAGTATAGACGCGCTGAAGAGGCGTATTCACAGGCGCATGACCGCCTTATTCAAGCATCCAAAGATGACGTGATCCACAAATTGCGTGAAAAAGCCGACTTATGCGGCGAGCTAGAGGCGGCCATTATTGGCGGCGACAATACCAGCGCTACTGATATCAAACAAAAGCTAGAGAGTACGTTGATCGGTGATAAATCGTTAGAAAAACGATTCGAAGCTCGTTTGCTCGCTGTTGCAGAGGCGGACAAATCGGCCGCCAATAAAGCGCGAACGCTATTGTGTATTGATTTAGAGATTTTGCTCGGAATTGCCAGCCCCGAACATGATAAAGCCTTGCGCATGCAAATACAGCTAGACCGTATGAAGAGCGTTGGCATCGGCCAAACTCCAGCCGAACGCAAACAAACACTGGCCGAGCTAAAGCTGAATTGGTTGTGTTCACCGGGTGCCGACCCTGAGCTACAAGCCGAGTTAGAGAAACGTTTTACTGAGCTATTAAGCCAAAGCTAAACTTACCTTGATACTCGGTTTGATACTCGGGCAGCCGGCCAATCGCATAGTGCGCTAACGCAGCTGATTCAAGTTTAGACCGGGCCCTAGCCGTGAAAATTAATTGTCACTTGCCATCATGGCGTTGAGCGTTTTCTGCGCCTGCTTCAAGTCTTTTAAATCGTTCGGTTCTAGCATTTCACACTCATCGGCCACCATGTCTCTAACGGTCGCTGGGTATGCGCGGCAATCTTCCGGGCGATCAAGATAAATATCACATACATAACGAGCTGAATCAGGATCTTTCTTTAGCCAAGGGCAAAGTTCGATTAATTCCTTAGAGCTCGGTTCGAACCAAATTTGCCCATCGATCACGAACTCCGAAATATCAGGCCGAAAGCTGTCCCAAAGCGCGATATCCTCGGCCGAGGCCGACAATCGCCCATTGCTGTACTTAACACAACATTTACCACAAGCATTACA
>JALZVW010000088.1 GCA_023301745.1 Arenicella sp.
AATTATTGGAAAGAGCAATTTGAGACTTCAGGGATTGGCCGAGACAGCGATACCCGCGATAAGATCAAGGCTTTGAATGATGAAATTAGTCAAATTGGTACCACTTTTGGCCAGAACATTACCGACGCGGTGAAGCAGATTAAGGTAAAGCCAGAGCGTTTAGCTGGCGTGCCCGAAGATTATCTTGAGAGTCACCCGGTTGATGAAGATGGCTTGGTTACTATCACCACCGCGTATTCTGACACCAGGCCAATTGGTAGCTATGCGCATGACGCTTCATTGAGAAAAGAAGTATCTTTGATGAGCCGAAGTCGTGCGGTAAAAGACAACCAGCCGGTCTTAATGGAGTTATTAAAGAAGCGTTACCAATTGGCAAAATTATTGGGTCACGACAATTTCGCAGTGACTAATATGTTTGGCACCATGGTAAAGACACCGTCTAAGGTGGTTGAATTCACCGACAAGTTGAGCCGCGCAATCGAGGCTCCAGTGCTTAAGGAGAAGGCTCAACTATTGGCGGCGATGCAAAAGCTTGACGGGCAAGCGAAAAACATAAAAAGTTGGGACGCCGGTTACTTGGCGAATATTGTAAGAGAGCAAGAGTACAAGCTCGATGCTAAGCAAGTGCGCGAGTATTTTGACTACGATAAAGTCCGTGATGGCATTATTAACTTGTCTGAAGATCTATTTGGTTTGTCTATCAAGCACTCTGATGAGCCGACTTGGCACTCAAGTGTAGACGCCTATGAGGTCTTTGAGAACGACAAACTTATCGGTAGCTTCTTTTTAGATTCACACCCTCGCGACGGCAAGTTCACTCATGCCGCACAGTTTGGAATTAAATTAGGTAAAAAAGGTCAAGATTTACCGCAAGCGGCATTGGTTATGAACTTTCCGAAAGGCTTGATGGAGCATGGTCAGGTCGAAACTTTTTTGCATGAGTATGGCCATTTGCTGCATTTTATTTTCGCTGGCCAAAACGACATTGGCTATAGTCGTTTTCAAAGTGAATCTGATTTTGGTGAAGCGCCATCAACCATGTTGGAAGAATGGGTTTGGGACTATCAAACGTTGAAGCAGTTTGCCTCCAATTCAGCTGGCGAAGTGATTCCTGAAAGCTTAGTAAAGAAAATGAATAAAGCTCGATATTTTGGACAAGCCTTGGGGGTTGCCAACCAGCTTACCTTTACAGCCTTATCGTTCGACCTTTATAACCGTAACCCAAAAGGGCTAGATCTTGATGTATTTGAGCAAGATGTATTCGCTCGTTATTCGCCTTATGGCTACGACGATGGTACTCATATGCACGCCTCATTTGGACATTTAAATGGTTATGGCGCTAAATATTATACCTACCAGTGGTCTAACTCGATTGCTGAAGAGCTACTTTCGAGGTTCAAAAAAGAAGGCTTACGAAATAAAAAGACCGCCAGCGATTACCGAAATATTGTGTTAGCTAAAACCGGCACAAAGCCAGCGGCAGAACTTGTCAGGGATTTTCTAGGGCGCGACTTCACGGTTGAAGCTTACGCCAAAAGATTGAGTAACGGAGGTTAAACGGGTTTGTGTTTTTAGCGCGGTGCTTGCGCCGCCTATTTAACCAACCCTATTTAACCGACATGGAGACACTCTGAGTCATTGTGGCTTCGCCGTTGAGGCCACTAAATACCTTTGCTTTCACCCGGTGTTGTCCGGCTTTTAACGGCCAATGATATGTTGGAGCCTTGGTTGAAGCGATCTTCTTATCGTTTAAATACCACTCAACTTTTTGAACGCCTTGGTTTTGGTTGAGTTTGAACTCAAGTGCCTCCAAGTTATTCGGTATTCTAGGGTCGCGTGCAACCAGCATTTGGTCGATAGGGTGTGCCAGCCGGTAACGTTTTTTGGGGGCGAGCGTGTTTTTTTTAGGGTTTGCTGTTGCAACTTTGTCAGGCCTAAACCATTCGCTACGAGTTGTGCACTTGGTGCTAGCGACTGGCTCACTATCAATGCAGACGTCGCGCTGCACCAATGTTCGGTTTAGCGCGAGCGGCTGCGTATCAGAGTGTCTATTTAATTCGGCGAACATAGATCTCAATACCAATGCGGGGCCACTCGCTCCCGTTACTTGATCCATTGACTCGTTATCTAAGTTGCCCATCCAGACCCCGACAACGTAACGGTGGTTATAGCCCACTACCCAAGCATCACGGTAGTCGTTTGAGGTGCCGGTTTTAACCGCTGTTTGAACCGGCAAATGAAGAGTGCCACCATGACCAAATTCAAGCGCGCGAGCACTCGAGTCCGAGAGTATGTTGCTGATAATAGAGCTGACTTGTGAAGTGAACACTCGCTGGCGGCCGGTCTCGGCTTGCGTTAGCGTAGTTTTGAGCGGCCGGTAGAGTCCTTGTCTAGCGAGTGCAGCGTAAGCACCTACCAATGAGTGTAAACTGACCTCGCCATTACCTAGGGCTATGCCATTACCGTAGTCAGTCGATGCCAGGTCGAGGTCTTTAATGCCAAGTTTGTTAAGTGTAGTGATCAGCGGTTCTACCCCGACGAACTGCGCGGCTTTAATCGCCGGAATATTAAGAGAGTTACCCAAAGCGTTGCGCAATGGAAGCTCTCCATAATAACTATTGCTGTAATTACGATACGCATGCACGCCTTGGCCTACGCCTTCTTTTAGCGGGCTATCATCGATCATGGTTGCCGCCGTCCAGCCTTTTTCCATCGCCGAAGCGTAGACAAATGGCTTAAGGGTCGACCCTGGTTGCCGCTTTACGAGTATTGTGTCGTAGTCACTGCCTTTACTGTTTTGACTGGCACCTACCGCCCAAACTAATACTTCGTCGCTTTGATGGTCGACCACTATCATGCCGGCATTGGCAACCTGGCGCGTAGTCAATGTCGCCAGTCGTTGATCCAGAAGCTTCTGTGCGACGCCTTGGTAACTCGAGTCGAGCGTGGTCTTGATTTGGTGAGGCTGGCGCTTAGCATTAGCGTAAACATGGCTGGCGAAATGCGACACATTGAGTAATGCCTTTGGTTTATTAACCACCAGGTTGCTCGCTTTTACTCGTTCAATATCACCGACTAAGCCTGCTTTAGCCGCACGCTCTAGCAGTATAGTTAGGCGCCCCTCGAGCCGTGTGGTGCTTTTATTCAAATCAAAGTGTGACGGGGCACGAACCAGTACCGCCAGAGAGAGCATTTCTTTTTCATTTAAGGTTGATACATCTCGATCAAAATAGTAACTCGCCGCTTGTTGAACACCTCGGCGTTGCGCAGCATAAGGAACTTGATTTAGATAAAATTCTAAGATCGTCGCTTTATCGGTATTCGCCTCTAATTGGCGTGCTTCCCAGCCTTCTAGCCATCGGGCCCAGAATGTTCGTGGGCGCTTGTGAATCATACGTACTACTTGCTCTGACAGTGTGCTCGCCCCTCGAACACCCTCGAGCGCGGCGATGTTTTGCCAAAGGGCGTTTAGCCTGGCAAGCCAGTCAATACCCGAATGCTCGTAGAAGCGTTTGTCTTCAGCAAGAATAAACGCCTCTTGTAAGAAGCTGGGAATACGGTGTAATGGTATTAGCCTATGTGCATTCCACTGATTTTGATACGTAATTGTCAGAGGCCGACCGGTTCGATCAAGCAGTTGAGCTTTTACCGATGCGTGAGTGAGTTGCGCTAAGTTCTCTGGTAGCGCTTTCATGTCTCTGAGTGTCAGGCCGGCGACAACCACGGCGCTGCAGACGATGATCAAGCTGCTTATCAATAATGTTTTTTTGAGTACACGTTTGGTCACTGAATTAGTCTTTGGCATGCTGAACCTCGAGTGTTGCGGGCAAGCCAAGCCCATAGACGTCGGGGTCGTACATTTCTTCAACTTTAACCGGCAGCACCGAGAACTCGCCACCAGCGATTGCTTGCGCGGTATAGCTTAGGTGGTAATCGCCAAGTGGCAAGTAGTCAGAGTAAAATCGCGTGGAGTCATGCCGAAGTTCTTTGTGATAAAAGCCCCAGCCGTATCGGCCATAAGCGCTCCACTGGGTTTTGCCGAACCAGTATGAGCCTGGCGCTGGGCTATAGCGAGCGTCAACAGATGATGCCGTGGCTAAGTCGCGATTGACAGGTTCTAGACCGCCTGGAACAGGGTCGTTGATAACCACAAACTGACGAGCAGTTGGGGTTGAAACAAATAAGTCTACACGCACTAATTCACCTTTTTCTAAGCGCATCGGGCTAGTGATTAGTTGCCATTTATTTTCACGTTGAACTGAATACTCGCGATGTACTTGAATACCCGCGTTAACGCGTTCAGCGTTGTCTTCTTTTTGTGCATAGCTCATTCGCATTTTGTAATAGACACGACCAGTGCCTTCTTTGCTTAGCGTCATGGTGCCCTTCAAACCCGACTCAATCGGCAGCTCCTGATTCAACATGGTGATTGGCGCATCGCGCACATCAGAAAATTCAGCAGAGCCGACGCTCTGTGTCGCATTGCGTTGGGTCTCCACCGTTGCACTAAGTCGCATATTGGGCGTTTCATTTTCATAGACTTTAGAAAAAGCTAATAAGGCATTTAAGCAATACAAATTCTCTTGTGTGTTGGCCCAATAGTCGCGGCCGCCTCGTGCTTGAGTGATGGCCCTGACTTGCTTAAACGGCACATCACCAATCACAGATAAACCCAGTTTTGATTGCGAACTCACAGCTAAAAGGCTTGTTAAAATCGCGCAATTACTCCGCATAGGCGTTGTGTGTATCGATGCTGCTCCGTAAAAGGTTTCTTCATTGAATTGAAACTTACCCGCTGACTGAACGCTATACGACAAAATGTCTTGGCTGAACTCTACCAGCTTTTGCTCTTCTACTCTAAGCGCCGTCGCGGCTTGTAAGTAGTGCGCTTTACCAAATAGGTCCATGTCAGGCACATGTGATTCATAGCGTAATAGTTCGGCCTCATCAATCTTGCCTCTAGCCGCTAGTGCCGCCAATGCGACGGCGCGCACAGATGCTTGAGCGCGTCTTTTTGATTGTTGGTTAGCTTTGGTATCTTGACGTAAATAATGTTTCAAATATCGATGAAGCTTGTTTTCAACCTCGCTTGGAATTTCATAGCCTTGATCTCTGAGCCAAACAAAGCCCAGCGCGGTATACGCACTGAGGTAAGGGCTGACATATTGATCGTTGTTTATCCAATAGGTCATGCCGCCATTGGGCGCTTGAAACTTGGCCGCCGATGCCAAGGTTTGGTCTGGCAAGGGCGCGCTACTAGGCCAAACTAAATCATCTGGTAAGTACTGTTTTAGTTTGATGTATTGAGAGGCGGCTAAGCCTTTGCTTAAGCGTTGCTCCCAACATGCGTATGGGTAATCTTTCAAGTAGCGAAATGCCCCCACAACGTTGCCGATCACGGATGGCGAGACCTCAACCGCCAAGCCTCCGACGTCTTGGTAAAGATCGTTAGGGTAGGCAAATTTCTCAGACACAGACTCACTGATTGTCGTTCCGTGGGTGACCGCGGTCGTCAGTGCGCGGCGTTTGGCAACCGGAATATGGTGCTCTATCGCGTCTTTGTCTATCGAATCGCCGGCTCTGGCTAAAAATGCGATCTCGCCGGCGGTATCGGCTTTTATGTCTAACCACAGTCGTTTACGCTCGAAGGCGTCTAATTTTACCTTTAGTGTTTTCAGTATTGGCTCGTTTAACGCACTGCCCGCGGCTCTTAATTCAACGTTTAGTGTGCGAGCTTTCTTAGTGCGGTTCATGACGCTAAAACCGGCTTGTACTTGATCGCCTTCAGTTAGCTGGTTAGGCATTACTGGCCGCAACTCAGTAGGGCGGTTGACCTTGAAGTTAACGTCGCCAAGACCCATTTTTTCTTCCTTGGTAACGGCCATGGCGAACACACGCCAGCCAGTTAAGTTGTCGGGGAGTTCAAAATCAAACTCCGCATTACCGTCACGATCGAGTTCTATTGACGGGTTCCAGTAAGCGACGAATTTTATCAAGCTGCGTAAACTTGCGCCGTCTTCGCCACCGCCACCACCACCAGGGTTGGCGCCCTTCTTTTCAAATTTTTGACGGCCAATAAGTTTCATCAATAGGTTGTAGTTGCCAACGCCTAAGCCTTCTAGCTTATTAAAGCCTTGATATGGGTCGTAATACGACTCACCACTTAGGTTTAGGTCGAAGACGGCTTCATCGATTGCCACTACGGCAATCTCCATCGGTTCAAGCTCGCCGACGCGAGGCTTGGCGTTAAGTTCCACGCTAACGATGTCCCTCGGTTTATAAATCTGCTTGTTAGTTTTAAGCGTGACTTTAATTTCTTTCTGAGTGTCTTCGACCGCGACTTTCGCGTAGCCCATTTTGAATGCCGGTTTACCCAGATCAACATTGCCGTCGCCTAGTGGTTGAGCGACACGCGGCGAGGTGACCACTACCGAGAGGTAAACGCCAGGGTAATCATCGGTTTCGATCGGTACTTCAATAATCGGTGTGCTGCCCTCTAGTGTCTTACGCCAATGACGTTTAACGCCATAACGCTCAACGGTGATTAAGGCTTCAGACCCAGGGTAGGGGTTTTTGATTAAGAACTTAGCGACGTCACCAATTTTGTACGATTGGGCATCAGGGATTATTTGAATATCACTATTGTTTGCCCCGGCCCAGAGAACGGTGGCCGCGCCAACCACCCAGGTCGATAGGCTAGTGCTGTTTAGGCGGCCGGTAGTATCTTTAATATTGGCCGTCACTCGGTAGCTACCCGGCTCTTTTGGTACGAACTCGCAACTGACTCGGCGTGATCGAGAGGTTTGTTGACAGTCATTCGTCTTAACCCATTCTGACGAGTACTGTGTTAAATAGGCATTGCCCGCTCCTTTTACTCGGGCCGCTCGTGTAAGGTAGTGTTCAATTATAAGTTCAACGTCTACGCCTTTTACCGGCTCGCCTAAAGCGTTAACCACAAGGTGTTCGATAACAGCTTTCTTGCCGGCTTGGTGAGTCCATTTTGTATTGCGCAAGCCGATAAAACGATCACGGCCAAGGTAGTTTACCGACGCGCTGCTGGCGACGTATTTACCGCGATCATCGCGCACCGCACTTTCTATATTGATGCGGCCAAAGTGAACACCAAAATCATCCAGTTTGAATTCAGCAACGTGCTCGCCTGATTTGTCGACCGAGCCGTTACTTTGATGGATTGTTTGAGAGTGCCCCTTGCCATTGCCTCTGAAACTGAAATCTTTGGCTTCGGGGTGGCTACTTGTGAATGTTCTGGCGCGCAACTGAGCGGTAATTCTGGTGTCGGCGTCGGCGTATGGTCCACCGGCATGCATTTTGGCTGACGTGTTTATAGAAACCGTATCGCCTATTTTGTATTGGTCGCTATTTACTTGTGTGTTTACTCTGAATGGCGATGGAGTGAAATCGCTAACCAATACCCGTATAGGGGTGCGCTGTTGATCACTGCCTTTGTAACGCAAGACAAAGTTATACCAGCCTACTGACGCGGACTCTGATGTTGTTAACTCGCCATCAAAACCACCAAATTGAGATAAGCTTAGATCTTTGATGTGTTGAACTCTTTGCCCTTTGGGGTCAATGACTTCTAAGCTATAGCCATCTTTTTCGGCGGCGACCCAGTGGCGGTTATCTTGATTACGAACCCACAACTTATATTGAATGGTGTCTCCAGCTTTATAAACGCCTTGGGCGGTGGTGCCCCAAGCGTGAAAGTAAGCGTCTTTGCTTTTCAGCTGAGGTCGAACTTTTGACCACGCTTGATATTGATAATCAATCGGCAGCACGGCAAAGTCATCGCCTTTAGCGACTTTAAGCATAATGCGTTTAGAGTTGAAGCCGTACTGGTTGGTATATCGAAGGCTCGGGTCTATTGATTCTATGCCGGGGAGTACCGCTACCCCATCGGCATCAGTTTTGGTCGCACTGGCTTGGTCGCCAAACGGTTGAATCGATTGATAATCGTCAACATCAAGCCTCAGCGCGACACCCTCAACCGGTTTACCGCTGCTCATGTCGGTGACCCAAGCATAAGAGTTAAAGTGACCAAATTTAAAGTGCACCTGAAATGGCGTAACCTGAGAGATAAATTGATAATACTGAGAACGATAATGTTCAGGTAAAGGGTCGCTTGCCAGTGAGCCATAAATAACGCCAGATTGGTCGTCTAACATCTTGCGTACGCCTAAGGGTACGGCATATGAGACATCTTGTGCGTCCGCTAAGCTTGAGCTGAATGTCTTCAACTTTTCGTGCTTGCTGACCGTGGTCCGTGAATAGTCTTTAACCGTCAATGATTTTAAATTCGTCACCATAATCGGCAATTCAGTTTCTAAATTCTTTTCTAATACTGAATGTCGATGGTTAAAGTGCAAACGAGGTGCACGGTGTGAGGTCAAAAAGCTCATATCGACAGCGGTTGCTATCGGTCTTTCTAATTCATCGATCATGGCGCTGTTCGACTTTATCTGGTACTGATCAAAGGCTTTGAGCGACTCTGGCAACTGCATTTGGTACGCTTGGTTCTGACCATAATTGAAACGATAGGCAAAAAATCCGTCGATAGAGTACGAATCATTTCTAGCGGTCCACGGGTCATAGTCAGTTCGCCCACCGGCGAGGTCAGGTGAGATCTTTAACGCTTCTTTCGATGTCGCATAGCTGACTGGTGTGCTGAATATCAGTGATACCGCGTTTTGTGGATCACACTCTTCTAAGGACGGAATTATTTTTATGCCGTCAGAATCTCTAAGCGATTGGTTTGATAAATAGCGAGGGCTAATGGTGATCTTGGTTCGACTAATATCGTTGCATTGCACACCTAAAAATTCGAAGGGCGGCAACGATTTAAAAGTATGAGCTTTGAGGTTTTCAATCCCGACTTCGGGGCCGAAGATAGACTCAATGCCCGATAAAATATCGATGTCGATGTCGGTGTTCGCAGGTAGATCAGTGGCCGGCGCGACATACCAATATGTTCTCGCTTGGTCGAAACTACCGCCGCGCTCGAGATTGGCTTGTTTAATGGCCGCGGCCTTACTCTCTTCGGTATTACCGACGGGGATGTAGTCGAGTTCAACAAAGTCACTGTCACTATTTGCTTGTTGGTAATGGCGATCTGTTAGTGGGTTTGCCTCGGGTTCAGCGACAAGGTCGATTAAATGACCATCATGGCTCTTAAACTTAATATGCTTTTCTAACGACGATTTAGTGATTGGTTGATTGAAGTAGAGCACCGACAAAGGCTTGCCTTCGCGCAACCAGTTTTGCAGGCGCAGACTTTCTAATCTAGGGCGTTGTGTGACAAAAGAATGATTTAACGTGTCACTCATTGCTAGGCCTTCGACCGTTTTGATGCCAGGTCGCAATGATATTGAATACTTGCTTGCTTGTTTTAGTTGGTCTTGCCGGCTTAATTGGCAAGACAATGAGCTCGTATCAAGCCATAACCATTCGCAATTCAAGGCCGGCGAGATGTCTGCTGGAATATCCTCAGGCTGACGTTTCATATCGCCAATTGGCACAACCGGTTGGTCGAACTTAAAGACGATCTGGCGATTGCTAGCGGGTACATCGATGCCATGCGGCGTGACGCGTAAAACTTTGAGTTCGGTCTTTAACGTATTCGCGCCGTTAAAGGTCGCGGAGTCATAAGCGCCCTGCGCAAATGCTTGCTGTGTGAAGCTTAGCCCACAAACAGCGACTAACAATAAGACGCTATGCGCCGTCGAAATCAATTTCATTGTTCATACTCAATAATAAAAATAGCCAGTAAAAGTAGTATGCCAGTGTGTCACTCTCTGTTCATGGGGATTGAGTGAACTTTATGTGGGGCACCGTGTGCAGATTTGTTTCAGGCAATGAAATGCTTGTATTTTGGAGTAAATTAAAATACTGTATAAAAAAACAGTTATTCTAATTATGCGTTTATTTATTGCCGAAAAGCCCAGCCTTGGGCGTGCTATTGCTGATGTATTGCCTAAGCCGCTGCGTAAGGCTGACGGGTTTATTGTCGCCTCAAATGGCGACACTGTCAGTTGGTGTATTGGGCACCTGCTAGAACAGGTAGAGCCCGAGGTGTACGACCCCGCCTACAAGAAATGGTCACACGAGCATTTGCCGATTGTGCCCGATAAATGGAAGTTAACGGCGAAGAAGAAAACATCTAAGCAATTGAGCGTCCTGCGTAAGCTTGTGAAACAGGCAGATCAATTAGTACATGCCGGTGATCCCGATCGCGAAGGGCAGCTATTGGTTGATGAAGTGATTAACTTTCTCGGCGTGAGCCAAGCTAAAACCGCCGCTGTTCAACGGTGCCTGATCAGTGATTTAAACTCAAAAGCGGTGAAGCGCGCAATATCATCACTTCGGTCTAACCGAGAGTTCATTCCCTTGTCGACTTCGGCGTTAGCGCGGTCACGAGCAGATTGGTTGTACGGTATTAATCTAACTCGTGCCTATACCCTACAAGGCCAGAAGGCTGGTTATAGTGGTGTGCTATCAGTCGGTCGCGTGCAAACACCCGTGCTCGGTTTAGTGGTGCGCCGAGATCAGGCGATTGAGTGTTTTGTTAGCCGCCCGTTCTACGAGCTATGGGCGCAGCTTGAAACCCAAACGGGAGAATTGTTTAAGGCGAAGTGGCAGCCAAGCGTTGAATGCCAGCCATACCTTGATGAGCAAGGTCGCAACCTATCGAAGCCGCTGGCGGATAATGTTGCGAGCCGAATTAGTCATCAAAGTGCTGTCGTCAGTGCGCTCGACCGAGATCACAAGGTTCAAGCTGCACCATTACCATTTAATTTGTCGGCCTTGCAAATCGAGGCCAGTAAAGCGTTTGGTTTAAGTGCGCAACAGGTGCTTGATGTTTGCCAGAGCTTGTACGAGCGGCATAAATTAATCACGTATCCACGCTCAGATTGTCGTTATCTCCCAAAAGAACATCTTGACGACGCTCGGTTTGTGGTTGAGGCAATTCAGAAGAATTCAGCGGCAAGTGGTGAATTTGTAAAATTATTGGGCGCGAAAAGTGAGACTACACAGTTACTCGATTTGAACCGTAAAAGCCGCGCTTGGAACGACTCCAAAGTAAGCGCCCACCATGCGATCATACCTACTCAAAAGACCTTAGCGGCGGGAAAAGTGACAACCACGCTTAAGCCTGTTGAAGAAAAAATCTATCGCTTAGTTTGTCGTAACTACATTGCTCAATTTTTACCCAAACATGAGTTTTATGCAGTGAAAGCCGAGGTGAGTATTGGCACCGGCGTATTTATCGCGAAGGCTAAAGAGCCGATTGCTATCGGTTGGAAGATCGCATTTCCAGTGTCATGTTCTAAGTCTAAGGACAACGGCGAAATAGAGCAAAAAATTCCGAGTTTAGTGGTCGGTCAAGCATTGATGTCGTTGCAGGCTGAGGTAGCCGAAAAAAACACTTCACCACCAAAGCCTTATACCGATGCAAGTTTGCTGGCGGCCATGACCGGTATTAGCGCGCATGTTAGTGACCCACAACTCAAGAAAATTCTGCGTGAGACCGATGGTTTAGGTACCGAAGCAACCCGCGCGGGTATCATTGAATTATTATTTAAACGTGGTTATTTACGTAGACAAGGTAAAACAATTTTCTCGACCGGCACCGGTCAATCGCTGGTCAATGCATTGCCATCGCTTGCTACGCACCCTGATTTAACCGCGTTGTGGGAGTCGCAATTGTCGGCGATTAACGATGGCAACGGGAGTTACCAAGAACTGATGATGCCATTGCAAGATCAGTTGAAGTCTATGGTCGATGACAGTCGTAGCGTTATTCCTGAAGGCTTGAACGGCTTGGGTAACAAGCCATCGTACCGTAAGCGAAAACCGCGAAAACGTTAAATCTATGTTAAATACTTTGCTTGCAAAGTGATTTATTAGAATTTACGGCGCAGAATAGGTTAAGGTTGGTAGACTATTAAAGCGGTTGGCGTAAATAGCATGGCTCATAGTGGCCTAGTCTAAATTGCGTATAGGCGTAGGGGCTTATCCGTTGTTTAATAGCCGTACAGTCATAAATTCGGGTTGGAAGCTAATGAATGATTATAAATGGGTTGAAGAGATACCTACGAGTCACTTGTCTAATAGGGCGCTGGTTTTACTGTCTCAATTTTCAAGAATACTCAAGAAAGTTAATGGTCGGCATCTGAATCTGCAAGATTCAGATTTGACGACAAGCTTGGTACGTGAGTATGGGCTGACAGATAACGCTGAGCTACATAGTATTTTCACCAAGTTATTAGTTGAGTTTCATTCGGCTGTAGAGTTAAAGACGCCGCCTTCGTTGAGCCGAAGTGCGCTAGCCGCTAAGGGTAGCCGTCGCATCTCTAGAGTTAATATCTATCGGCCCAATAAATAAGCTAAAAGTAATCCGCCAAATCAAACACGCTCTAGCGAGGCAGTGCTTAGGAGCGTGTTAAATGTTTTTGATAATGCGTTAGGTGTAACTTAGTAATATTGATGTTCTTGGCATGATGCCACTGAGCTCTACCAAGTCTTTCGCAGTGATGATAATTTAACGCTTGCTTTAGTTGCTTCGTGGCAACTAAATGCCGGTCAGGTTTGAAGAACTCAAACCGTTCAATGCGCCTTTTATTTATTGCTGTAAAAATTGTTGTTAAAACGATCGTTGCTAGAAAAACGGCTCGCGGCCCACCATCTCGAAATACATTTTAATAAGTCTAATAATTGATTACTAACATAACGCTTTTAGCGTCTTGATAGTTCCTAATCAATTTGTCTTGTATGAAAACTGAGACGGCCCAACTTGGGCTGTCTCAGTTTTAGCGGGTGACAAACTAGCCGAAGAGTTTCAAGGCTGGCTTGGTGAAACGGTTGCTAGTGTGTCAGACGTTCGTAGGCCTTGTTTTTAATCTGCGTTTTTACCGACTAAGCGGCTAAATGAATTGTTGGGTGTAAGAATGATTGCGTTACCCAGTATTACCAATGCGAAGCCAATAAAGGTGTTGCTGGTCCAGATAAAGCCCTCAAATAGAGTGCTTAATACAACCGCGACGACTGGGAATAAGACAATCACATAGCTTGCTTTTTCAGGCCCCATATCATTGAGCAGCACATAGTACGTAGCGAACGCGATGACGGTGCCAAAAATAGCTAAATATAGCAGTGAAGCGATATACGATGGTTGCAAAGAGAACCCGAATGTCGCATCACTCACCAGTACCCACAGACATAGTGCGATAGAGCCATAGAGCATTCCCCATGCATTGACTGCAAAGATATTCATATTGGCTTTTGAATTACGTACGCTGGTCATGTTTCCTAGTGAGGCGGCCAGAGCGGCAATTATCACTAAGCCCAGACCTAATAAGGAGTTTGAACCTTGGCTAGCGGCGGATAGATCATCCCAAAAAAGGGCGGCAATGCCGAAAATACCAAACAGCGCACCAACCCATGTTTTCGCGGCGATTTTAGTGCCAAAGAAAATGCGCGTGTTGATGATATTCATCAATAGCATGGTTGAAAAAGCGATCGATGTCATGGCCGAGCTAAGGTATTGCTGGCTTGAGTAAATTACCGCGTAGTTAATACTGAAATTAAACAGAGCCAGTATTAAAATAAAGAAATGATTGCGTCGTGAGAAGTGCATTGGCACCTTAGCCCAAATGCAATATGCCCACATCAATACCGCTGAAATCATAAAGCGATACGCGACCGATGTCGGCACGTCGACTTCGCCTAATTGGAATTCTATCGCCAACCAAGTTGAGCCCCATATCAAAACGGTAGCAATGTATAACAGTGTATTTTTCATTATTGGAACGTAGGCAGCGTGGTGTTAAATCGAGCAATTGGCTTTATGAGCCTTAAGTTTAGTGCTTTACTATTTACATAACAGATACAGATTTGTATAAATGTAAGCTATACAGAATAAAACTAAGCTAAATAATATGACGATTGCGATTCAGCGCAGTGATTCAGCGTTTCTTTATCAACAAGTGATTGACATGATACGTGAAATGCAACGCTCTGGTTCTTTGCGCGCGGGCGACAAACTGCCGTCTTTGAGAAGCCTGAGCCAAAAGCTCAAAGTCAGTATTCCTACTGTGCGCCAAGCATACGCCGAATTAGAGCTACAAGGAGTCATCGCGGCACGGCCAAAATCCGGTTATTTTATGAACGCACAGGTATCTGATGCGCGTCAGCCTAAGCGAGTGAAGTTGGCACAAAAGCCTCTTCGAGTTAAACGCCAGACCTTGATCGAAGAAGTGTTCGAAGCCATTCACAAGCCTGGTGTTGTGCCATTAGGGGTGGCGAACCCGGCCGCGGCCCACTCTTCCGACAAAGCACTTGCCCGCATTATGCGGCAGGTTTTATCTCGCGCCGGCGCTAAGGCGGTTGCCTATGGTCCTATGGACGGCTTTATGCCCCTAAAACGCCAGTTAGCCATGCGCTATCTCGATCAAGGTCTGCAAGTTAACCCTGATGAAGTGCTTATTACTAATGGCGCTCAGGAGGCGATTGCGATTGCCTTAAAGTGTGTGGCTAAGCCGGGCGATGTGATCGCCGTGGAGTCGCCAACGTATTTCGGCGTATTAGAGTTGATTGAGAGTCTTGGTATGATGGCCTTAGAAATTCCATTATGCCCCGATGATGGTATCTGGCTTGAAGATCTTGAGCACGCGATTGAAGAACACACTATTGCCGCGTGTGTGTTTTCGTCGTCTGTAAGTAATCCAATGGGCTCATTCATGGGAGACCAAAAACGTAAAATATTGGTAGAAATACTCGAAGAGCACGACATTCCGTTTATTGAGGATGATGTGTATGGTGATTTGCATTTTACCGAAAACCGAGGTGCTCCCGCATCGCTTTACTCTAGGAAGGGCTTGGTGTTGAGCTGTGGTTCGTTTTCTAAGACAGCGGCTCCGGGTTACCGGGTCGGTTGGTTACTAGCTGGAAAATTCAGCGCTCAGGCAAAGCGTTTTAAACGGGCGCTGTCGTGTTCATCGCCTTTGTTGAATCAGTGGGCCTTGTCCGAATTTGTTGCCAGCGGTGAGTATGATCGAAACGTGCTCGCCTTGCGTCGTGTACTAGAGCGCCAAAAATGTCGAATGGTCGCCTTAGTTCAAGAGGCATTTCCCAACGGTACACGCGTTAGTGATCCTAAAGGTGGCGGTGTTCTCTGGGTGGAGCTACCGGCTGGCAATGATTCAGAAGCCTTCTTTTACACCGCATTAGAGCACAATATAAGCATTGCGCCAGGGGCGTTATTTTCTCCGAGCAACAAGTTTAAACGCTGTATTCGTATTAGCTATGGTATTCCATGGACCGTTGAGCTTGAGCGCTCAATTCGAGTGCTTGGTAGTCTCTGCGTGCCTTAATAGAGCCGCTTTTGGGTCTGTATTTAAAAAATATTGTTAATATCGACCAAGATTCGGCGCTCTGCGCTTTAACCATTGAATCGCTTTCGAGTAGAATATCGAACATTGTTTTTCAACGATTTCTAAAAAGTAAAACTTGTGATCGGTAAACTGTTTATTATCTCGGCTCCGTCTGGTGCTGGCAAAACTAGCTTGGCTCGGGCGCTTATCGCTAACTCGGCGAGCGCCAAGATGTCGATCTCTCATACGACACGGCAACGACGTACTGGCGAGGTTGATGGCGTCGACTATTTTTACGTCAGTCAGCCAGAATTTCTACGTATGGCTGAAGAGGGGATCTTTTTAGAGCATGCGCAAGTTTACGGCAATTACTATGGCACATCTCGAACTGCTGTTGAAGATATGTTGGCTCAAGGTATCAATGTCTTACTCGATATTGATTGGCAAGGCGCGCGCCTAGTTCGCAAACAAATGCCCAACGCTGTGAGTATTTCGATCTTACCTCCGTCTATCGAAGAACTCGAGCGGCGTTTACGCAGTCGCGGCAGCGATTCCGATGACGTGATTCAAAGCCGCATGCGCCAAGCCTATGATGAGATGAGTCGCAGTAATGAGGCCGATTTTCGAGTTTTAAACGACGACTTTAACCAAGCTTTAAGCGATTTAACACTGATACTTAGCGGTGAAAGTGATAGACTCTCGTCCCTTAGCGTGGATCTGGATGCTCTGCTAGCCGGCGCGCCAAATTAAAAAATAGGCAAACGTCTATTTTTTGGTGACCTAATTAGGCCACGCTAGAATTTCCATGTAATCGCTTGTGATAACCAAATTTTGATGGCTTGCCAACAAATGAGGTTTTACCAGAGAAATATACTCCGCTATTTTCTGTTGTAGTGGGTTTTTTAATTTAATTGAACATATTGAGGAGTTAGTAATGGCTCGAGTAACTGTCGAAGACTGCTTAACTAACGTAGATAACCGTTTTCAACTTGTATTAGTTGCGACCAAGCGTGCGCGTCAAATTTCTTTAGGGGCAGAGCCTTTTATTGATCCTGAAAATGACAAGCCAACGGTTTTAGCATTGCGTGAAATCGCTGAAGGTTTGGTAACACGAGAAATTTTAGAAGACCCTATCGAAGAAGATGTTCTTGAGTTTCTAGAAGTTGAAGCGTCGGAAGAGGCTGAAGTGTCAGAAGAGACTGAAACGTCTGAGCTTGATGCTTTGACAGCCGCTTTACAAGCCGAGCTTGCTAGCAGCACTGAAACATCAGAGTAAATTCTCGCGGTTGATCGCGAAGTAGAAGCTGAGACTGTTACATATTAATGTGAACAGGCTCGGCTTTTTGTTTTTTAAGACCGGTGCAAAGTCGAAATCTGATTTTGTCGGCAGAGCTTATTCAGAACATTATATTCAGAGCAAAGCGTTAGGAGATACTCAATGGTGAGCGGTAGCACACCAACTAAACGTCGTTTTTTTTCGCCGTCGCCTGAAAAGGCCATCCGAGCCGTCTGCAAAGGGCGACTGGCTGCTTACCTGTCTGAGAGCGCGATCGAAGATGTTTACCGTGCATTTCGCTTTGCCGAACAGGGTCATCGTGGCCAAACGCGAAAGTCAGGCGAGCAATATATTCATCATCCAATTGAAGTCGCTGATACCTTGGCTGAACTTCAAATGGACTCGCGTACTCTGATGGCCGCGCTGCTGCATGATGTTATAGAAGATACCGCCGCCACAAAAGAAGAGATCATCGAGCTTTTTGGCGAAGACGTAGCACTTCTAGTTGATGGTGTTAGCAAAATCGGCCAAATAAAATTCGATACCAAAGAACAAGCCGAAGCTGAGAATTTTCGAAAGATGCTCATGGCGATGTCGGAAGATGTGCGGGTAATGATTATCAAGTTGGCAGATCGACTTCATAATATGCGCACCCTAGGCAGTATGGCGCTTGAAAAGCAAAAACGAATTTCTAAGCAAACACTCGAGATCTACGCGCCTATTGCCGAACGATTAGGCTTGTACCATTGGGCACGCGAACTTCAAGATTTATGTTTTTTGTATACCTACCCGCAACGTCATCGAGCTCTTAGTAAAGCGATAGAGCAACGCCAAGGCAACCGTAAACTGGTGGTTGAAAAGCTTAAAGGTTCATTGTTAGGAACGCTGCAAGGCTCGGAACTAAAAGAGTTTAATGTAAAAGGCCGGCAAAAAAGTGTCTTCAGCATTTACAAAAAAATGCAGAAAAAAAAGCGTTCATTTGATGAGCTCTTTGATATTTATGGCTTTAGGATCATTGTTCAATCGGTTGATGAGTGCTATCGAGTATTGGGTATCATTCATAACGCTTATAAACCTATTCCGGGTCGCTTTTCTGATTACGTTGCGATACCAAAAGCGAATGGGTATCAAAGCTTGCATACCGTAGTGTTTGGGCCTCTTGGCGACAATATTGAAGTCCAAATTCGAACTACGCAAATGGATCAAATTGCCGAGGCCGGCGTTGCGGCACATTGGATATATAAGTCCGATGAGGCGGACCATCAAAGCTCTAATCATTTGGCTAGGCAATGGCTATTAGATCTACTTGATCCCGCGCATCAAACCGAGAACGCAATTGAGTTCCTCGAACACCTAAAGATGGACCTCTACCCTGATGAGGTTTACGTTTTTACACCACAAGGCGATATTAAGAAAATGCCT
The DNA here is from genome assembly GCA_023301745.1 of Arenicella sp. Taxonomy (GTDB): domain Bacteria; phylum Pseudomonadota; class Gammaproteobacteria; order Arenicellales; family Arenicellaceae; genus Arenicella. Next base: position 18,088 of record JALZVW010000088.1, read on the forward strand.
CGCGGGTCTACCGCGCTCGACTTTGCGTATGCGGTACATACCGATGTCGGAATGCACTGTACTGGCGCGCGCATCAATAAGTCATTAGCGTCATTGCCAACGACGCTGAATAATGGTGACAGCGTCGAAATCATTACGTCAAATAGTTCCTGGCCGACGGCATCGTGGTTAAATTATGTAGTCACAGCCAAGGCGCGCACCCAGATTCGCAATTACCTAAAGGCACAAACTGAGGAAGATGCCTTGCGCCTGGGAAAGCGCTTGCTCGCCGGGGCAACCAAGCAGCGATTATTTGGCCGGCGAAAGATACCGTCTAAGGTACAAACGCTATTGCTCAAAGAATTCAATCTAAAAACTTGGTCCGAGTTATTAATCGATATTGGTCTTGGTAAACGTATTCCTGATTTGGTCGCTCGGCAAATCGCGCAGCTCGCCGATGAGACGCTAGAAGGTAAGGTGATCGGCCAAGAAGCGCTGGTTATTCAAGGCTCTGAAGGTATCTTAGTTACCTATTCGAAGTGTTGCAGTCCAGTGCCAGGTGATTCAATTGTCGGTATTTTAACCGCGGGTCATGGTCTCGCTATACATGGGTTTGATTGCCCTAATATCTCGGTATTACGTAAGCAACCAGAAAATTTCTTATTGGTCGATTGGGATAAGGAAATTGATCAAAATTTTCAGGCTCGCTTGCATGTGAAGTTGCACCACATTACCGGTGCATTTGCCGAAGTGGCCATTGCGATAGCTGAAAATAGTTCAAACATTAACCATGTTGATTTGCATGAAGGCTCTGATAGTGTTCGTCAAATCGATTTTGTGGTTGAGGTTAAGAATCGCCTGCATCTATCTAGAATCATTCGTGCCATCTATCGATCGCCTTCGGTCAGCAAAGTTATGCGGCAAAAGGGTTAGTACGAATTTGAGTTTTTTGTCATCAGCGGCATGA
>JALZVW010000089.1 GCA_023301745.1 Arenicella sp.
GAAGGCTCGTATCTTTTGCGCACTCACACGTCACCAGTACAAGCTCGCTATATGTTGAGCGAGAAGCCACCGATCAATATCATTGCACCTGGCCGTGTATACCGTTGTGATTCAGATGTGACTCACACGCCAATGTTCCATCAAGTCGAAGGTTTGATGGTCGATCAGGGTATATCGTTTGCTGATCTAAAGGGAGTGCTTACACATTTTCTGCAACAGTTTTTCGAAACTGAGTTAAAGATTCGTCTACGGCCTTCGTATTTTCCGTTCACAGAACCATCGGCTGAAGTTGATATCAGCTGTGTCTTTTGCGCTGATGACCAGGGTGAACCTCAAGGTTGTCGAATCTGCAAACAAACGGGTTGGATTGAAGTCTTGGGTAGTGGCATGATTCATCCTGAAGTGTTTAAACACGTCGATATCGATTCTGAAAAATACACCGGTTTTGCCTTTGGCTTAGGCGTTGAGCGCTTAACAATGCTGCGCTACGGCGTGACTGATTTACGCCTCTTCTTTGATAATGATTTAACTTTCTTGGAGCAGTTCAAATGATAATTAGCGAACAATGGTTACGCGACTGGGTTCGTGTTGATCTAAACGCCCAAGAGATTGCTGACTGCTTGACCAACGCCGGTCTTGAAGTAGATGGTGTTGAGTCTGTTGCTGGGCCGGTTGACAATGTGGTTGTTGGTAAAGTTCTTACTATGGACAAGCACCCTGATGCTGACCGTTTGAATTGCACTACCGTCGATATTGGGGCCCAAGTGCTGAATATAGTCTGCGGCGCATCTAATGTGCGACCAGGATTGATGGTGGCTGTGGCGACCGTCGGAGCAAAATTGCCAAATGGCTTGAAAATCAAGAAGGCTAAAGTGCGCGGAGTTGAATCTATTGGCATGCTGTGCTCAGCGTCTGAACTTGGTCTAGAAGAGAATTCGGCAGGCCTAATAGAGTTAGATGCTGACGCGGAAATTGGTCAGCGAGTCGATGAGTACTTACAATTAGATGATAATCTAATTGATATTGACTTAACGCCAAATCGTGGCGACTGTTTAAGCGTGCAAGGTATCGCTCGTGAGTTGAAGGTTCTGGCTGACGGAAGCTATCACCCTTTAGATATAGAGCCGCTCGAAGCAACCATTGATGACTCGATCACGGTCGAGCTTAATGACACCGTAAACTGTCCGCGTTATTTGGGCCGGGTTATTAAAGGCATCAATCAAGACACCAAGACCCCGTTGTGGATGCAAGAGCGTCTGCGACGCAGCGGCGTGCGCCCAATTAGCCCAGTTGTTGACATCACAAACTATGTGATGATTGAGCTTGGTCAACCTATGCACGCATTCGATTTAGCAAAGCTGAATGACAAAATAGTGGTACGCCAATCACAAGCTGGCGAGACAATTACTTTGCTCGATGAGTCACAAGTGACACTCGATGGCGAAACTCTGGTTATTGCTGATGCGAAAGCGCCAATTGCCATTGCGGGAGTGATGGGCGGGCTTGATAGTTCGATTGATGACGATACCAATGATATTGTTTTGGAAGCCGCTCATTTCACTCGTAAATCAGCGTCGGGCAAAGCCCGCCGTTATGGTTTACACACAGAAAGTTCGTTCCGATTTGAACGTGGTGTTGACCCTCAATTGCCGCCAAGCGCGATTGAACGTGCCACGGAACTCGTTCTTCAGATCTGTGGCGGCGACGCTGGCCCGGTAGTTGAGCAAAAAAACAACGAGGGTATTCAGGGAAAACCCGCCGTCGAAATTCGACTTGAACGTTTAATTAGCCTGCTTGGGATGGACTTAGAGCAAATCGAAGTTGATGGCATTCTGAGCCGCATTGCCGATTCAGTGACTGGAGATAACGGCGTTTGGTCGGTCAAGCCACCAAGTTATCGTTTTGACATTGAGCGAGAAGCTGACTTGGTCGAAGAAGTCGCTCGGGTAAAAGGTTACGATAACATTCCAACCGCAATGCCAAGAATCGCGCCGCGTTCGATTGCGGCTTCTGAAGATGAAATTGGTATACGTCAGGTTCGTCAATCGTTTGTTGCACGCGACTATCGAGAGGCGATTACTTACAGTTTTATTGATCCAGTAGCGCAGCAGATTTTCAGTACCGAGGAACCGGTTAAACTGGCTAACCCACTCGCTGACAACATGGCCGTAATGCGCACAAGTTTGATTCCGGGTCTGATGGGGGCGCTGCAATTTAATGCTAATCGCCAGCATGATCGTATTCGTTTTTTCGAAGTAGGGGCCACCTATCATAAAAATGTCAAGGCTTTTCGTGAACAACAAAAACTCTCTGGTGTGGTGATGGGGCCAGCGGCTCCGACCCAGTGGGGTGTCAATAAGCCACAAAACGTTGATTTTTATGACGTCAAGGCTGATCTGGAGGCCGTACTTGCCTTGACCGGCCATAAAAACCCCATTATATTTAATGAGTTCGAGCACATTGCTCTGCATCCAGGTCAAAGTTCGTCATTGATTCGTCGCGAATTGAATGGTGAGCAAACAATATTAGGCTGGTTAGGGCGGCTTCATCCCACGGTTGAAAAGCACTATGGGGTAAATAATGTATTCGCTTTCGAGATCAATTTGGATGTTGCGCTAAGCTCACAGCTGCCAGCGTTTGAATCAGTATCTCGTTTCCCGAGCATTAAGCGTGATTTATCCGTTTTAATTGATCAAGATTTACCGGTTGCTGATTTACTTAGCTCACTGCGAGATGAGTTAGGGTCTGCTCTGAACAAGGTAGAGCTGTTTGATCTGTATCGTGGGCAGGGTGTCGCTGACGATGCAAAAAGCATTTCTTTGAGTTTGGTTTTACAGCATCACGATAAAACCATGACAGATGAAGAGGCTGAGGCGTTGATGGGGCAAGCGCTCACATTGTTGGAAGCAAAGTGGGGCGCAACATTACGTAGTTAATGTATTTTCAGCTTGCCTAGGCGGCTGACTGGATTAAAACAAGGTTTCTCGTAATGAGGAACCACGAGGGTAAAAATGGCGATAACAAAAGCAGAGCTTGCGGTTTCATTGCACGAAGAACTAGGGCTAAACAAGCGTGAATCAAAAGAGTTTGTTGAGCAATTCTTTGAGACAATTAAAGGCGCATTAGAAGACGGAAGTTCCGTTAAGCTGTCGGGTTTTGGTAATTTCGGTTTGCGCGATAAACCCGCTAGACCTGGGCGCAACCCTAAAACCGGTGAGGAGATACCGATCTCGGCGCGACGTGTCGTTACCTTTAAGGCCAGTCAGAAGCTTAAAGAAGCAATTGAAGATAATGCCGGTGAACTTAAGCGTCTTTTTAGCTAGTTGTTCTAAATAGTCGAATTTAAACAAAATTCAAAAAAAATTCTGAGTCAAATTACAGTTTTGTATATACGACACTATTGGCGAGCTGATAAACTACGAGCCAATAAACTATAAGTATCAAAATAAAAACCGCCACACGGGATTAAAAATACATGCTCGACCAAGGGGATAACGCAACCTTACCGCCAATACCAAGTAAACGTTATTTCACTATCGGTGAAGTGAGTGAGCTGTGTATGGTTAAACCGCATGTATTGCGGTACTGGGAGCAGGAATTTTCACAGTTAAACCCGGTCAAACGTCGTGGTAATCGACGTTACTACCAGCGTCATGAAGTTCAATTGATTCGCCGTATTCGTAGCCTTCTTTATATCGAAGGTTTTACTATTAGTGGCGCAAAAAACCAAATTGAAATGGAGGCCGGTGGTCAAGCCTTGCCGACCACCCAAGTAAAACGACAAGTGGTGGCTGAATTGATTTCTGAAATTGATGAAGTAGTCGCAATCCTCTCAGACCAATAATTAACATCTAATTAGTGTTGGTGGCAAAAGTTTGATTCTTTTGTTGCCACATAAAAAAGGCCGCTTAGTTAGCGGCCTTTTTTGTAACTGATTAAAGAGGGGTTTAGAACTCTTTAGAAATAGTCAGTACTAGGCGCCCATCAGCAGCCTCTTCGCCAAAAATGAAATCGGCTTCACTGCTGGTGCCGTAGTAACTTACATCCCAGCCAATTTCAGAGTCACCGCCGAAGCTGCCCGAAACGCCGGCCGAATAGTAATCATAATCGTCGTCGTCGCCACTGACATCATAGTTACCATAAGCAACTGATAAAGAAACCGCTTCTAAGTCATAGCCGTAGCTAATTTCATATTGGTCACCGAGCTCATCACCAAATGAGTAATTAAAGCCTAAGCCTTGATAGCTTATCCCCACATAGGCTTCAGTGAAATCAAGGTCGCTTGCAATATCACTGCCGTGGTAAGAATATCTAATCACGCCAACATCAACGCCAACACCGTTCGCTAGCTCAGTTCCCCAGCCTGCATAAAGGTCGAGCTCGGTACTGGCACCACTGAAATTCACATTTGAGCCCCACACGCCAGCGTAGAAGCCTGATTCATGTGAATAATCAAAGCCACCTTGGAGCGCTGGGTCTTCTTGATTCTGAGAAGTGCCTCGCCATACATAGTCAGTTGTTAGCGCCACATTGGCCGTGATTTCTGCTTGTGCGGCTGGAGCCATCATCGCGGCGGCTAAAAGTGATGCTGAAGCTATTTTTAATGAGTTTTTCATAGTGCCCCTCTCGTGATCTTCGAGAAAACGTTTTTGTTGATTTTTAGTCTCATCAGGTCCAGAAGGACTGATGTGATTGATTAAGCAAGCAGCGTGCCAACTTTACCTTGGGCAAGTTCTTAGTTGCTTTAAGCGCTTTTGGAAATCTTAGTACGCGTGATTGAATAGTATTGCACCAACTTAGGGCGGCAGGTGGCTTGGTCGCTTTATTTTGGGGCATAGGCTTTCATGGGGTGCTCCAATGCAGTGCTACAAGCCCTTTTGATAGCCTAGAACGATCTATTTTATAAAGTTGGCACATTGCTTGCTTAAAACTTTTTGTCAGCATCTATAGCGGGTGTTGGGGTGGCTACTGTTAAACGTATACGTCGACGGTAGCAGCCCAGTTTGACGTTCAACAAAACACTAACTAACTAAAATAGGGTGAAGTGCTATGAAATTGATCACAGCAATTATTAAACCATTCAAAATTGATGACGTGCGCGACGCATTATCTGGCATTGGCATTCAAGGAATGACGGTGACAGAAGTCAAAGGTTTTGGTCGTCAGAAAGGCCATACCGAGCTTTATAGAGGGGCTGAATACAATGTTGATTTTATGCCAAAGATCAAGATTGAGGTAGCCGTCGCTAATGACATGCTTGATCAAACTATCGAAGTTATTACTGATTCGGCCAATAACGGCAAAGTAGGTGATGGCAAGATCTTTGTTCTTGAACTTACCCAGGTAATTCGTATTCGTACCGGTGAAACCGGCGAAGAAGCAATTTAGATCGCCAGATAAAACATTCCAACATCTATTTAATAGAGAGACCTTCATCATGGAAAACACAATTTTCGAACATGGGTATGCGATAGATACCTTCTATTTTTTAATTTGCGGCGCACTAGTTATGTGGATGGCTGCTGGCTTCGCGATGCTTGAAGCTGGTTTGGTTCGGTCTAAGAACACCACCGAAATTCTAACTAAGAACGTCGCTCTGTATGCGATTGCGTGCACAATGTTCATGCTTTTCGGTTACGCGATTATGTACCCGGATCTAGGTAATGCACTATTGAGCGGCATTACTGGCGATGGTGTTACGGGTGCTGCCGAACCGGCGACCTATGCGCCGTCTGCTGATTTCTTCTTCCAAGTAGTATTTGTAGCGACGGCGATGTCAATCGTATCGGGCGCTGTTGCAGAGCGAATGAAGTTATGGGCATTTCTGGCCTTTGCCGTCGTTATGACCGGTTTTATCTATCCAATGGAAGGTCATTGGACTTGGGGTGGCGGTTCTGTTTTCGGCTTGTATAACTTAAGTGACCTTGGTTGGTCTGATTTTGCTGGCTCTGGTATTGTACATATGGCCGGTGCGGCCGCCGCGTTATCGGGTGTGTTGTTACTTGGTGCACGTGAAGGCAAGTACTCAGCTGACGGCAAACCAAAAGCGATTCCAGGTGCGAATCTTCCACTTGCGACATTAGGCACGTTCATTCTTTGGATGGGTTGGTTTGGTTTTAACGGTGGTTCAGTTCTTGCGACGTCTTCTGTCGAGAATGCAAACGCAGTAGCGGTTGTGTTTATGAATACTAACGCCGCCGCGGCCGGTGGCCTGATTGCTGCATTATTGGTTGCTCGACTGTTGTTCGGCAAAGCCGATTTGACAATGGCTTTGAATGGCGCGCTAGCCGGTTTAGTTGCGATTACCGCTGAGCCGTCTACGCCAACGCCTCTATTAGCTACCTTGTTTGGCGCGGCCGGTGGTGTGTTGGTTGTGTTCTCTATATTGACACTCGATAAACTTAAAATTGATGACCCAGTTGGGGCAATCTCAGTTCACGGTGTTGTGGGTTTATTAGGCTTATTATTAGTTCCATTGACCAACCCAATTGTCATAGACGCGGTGACTGGTGAAGCGAGTGGTTCTTCGTTTTCAGGTCAGCTAATCGGTGCGGCTACGATTTTCACCTGGGTTTTTGTGACCAGTGGCATCGTATGGTTTGTATTGAAGCTTGTAATGGGCATTCGCGTAACCCAAGAAGAAGAATTCGAGGGCGTGGATATGTCTGAATGCGGTATGGAAGCGTATCCAGAGTTTACTAAGTAACTCTTCCCCCGAAGGTAACTTAGTATTGAGTAGAAAAGGGCTGCCGTATGGCAGCTCTTTTTTGTTCTCAGATGGATTAATTTCAGTTATGATCTAGAAAACTCCATTCATAGTATGAATAACGAATGAATTTATCAAAGATCGATCTTAACCTTCTCGTCTATTTTAGTGTTTTGCTTAGAGAAGGCAATGTCACTAAAGCCGCCGAACACTTAGGCTTAAGCCAGCCCGCGATGAGTAATGGGCTTCGGCGCCTTCGAAAGGTGTTTAACGATCCGCTGTTGGTTCGTACCAGTAATGGAATGATGCCAACCGATAAAGCAAAAGAGTTAAAGCCATTAGTGCAGAACGTGTTGGCGCAAATAGAATTATTTGTTCAACCGACCATCGAGTTTGATCCGACCAGTAGCAAACGTTTATTTCGCGTTATGGCGAGTGATTATGCTGAGACAACGCTATTGCCGCGAGTACGCATGCGTATGGCCAAAGAGGCCCCCGATACAGCGTTGGATATTTTGACTCCTAGTGATGTGACGTTTCAAGATATTGAGCTCGGCAATGTTGATTTGGTGATGAACCGCTTCGACCAGCTGCCACAATCGTTGCATCTATCGGTGCTTTGGCAAGACAATTTTTCATGTGTGATGCGCCAAGATAATCCTTTACGCGAGAATTTCGATTTTGAAAAATATTTGAAAGCCAGTCATGTGTGGGTAAATAAGACTGGCATGGGCGTTGCGACAGGGGTTAATCCTGACGATATCCAAAAACTGGGCTGGGTTGATATCGCACTTGACGACTTAGATAAGCGCCGTAAAATCGCGGTCTACACACGCCACTATATTTCGGCGATTCAACTTACTCAACAACAAGACTTGATTGCAACCGTCGCTACTCGGTCAACGCATCTGGTGAACCATTTCGATAATTTAGCGATTCTTCCAGCGCCGTTTTACATTCCGCCTATTGAGCTGCATATGGTTTGGAGCCCGTTGTTGCATCATAATATATCGCACAAGTGGTTCCGCAATGTCATTCGAGAAGTGGCGCAAGAGATACAAGCTGAAGAAGCCGCAATGAAGTGATATAATAAAGAGGTTGGCATGATGCTAACCTCATAGATAGAACATCGTCGCGGAGTTGATAACGCGACCAATATACTGACAAGGAGACCGTCAATGAATGCTGTAACTACTGAGTTTGAAAAACTCGATCCAATTAAATCACTTGCTATGATTCGAACTCGTACGGTTGTCGGCGTTACCGCTAAGCCGGTAATGGTGGAGGTTCATTTGGCCAATGGCTTACCATCATTCTCGACCGTAGGCTTGCCTGAGACCGCGGTTAAAGAAAGCAAGGATCGAGTGCGCGGCGCGATCATTAATTCTGGCTTTGATTTTCCAGCAAAGCGGATTACCGTTAATCTAGCGCCAGCCGATTTACCAAAAACTGGTGGGCGTTTCGACTTGCCGATCGCGGTTGGCATCTTGATTGCGTCGGGCCAGCTGCCTCGAGTTGAAGTCGATCATTTCGAGATGATCGGCGAGTTAGCGTTAGATGGGCATCTGCGAAAAGTGTCAGGGGTGCTGCCTACTGCATTATCTTGTGGCAATGCCGATCATCAATTAATAGTGCCAACTGAAAACGCTATTGAAGCCAGCTTGGCCGACGATACATACGCTTGGCAAGCCGCGCATCTACTCAACGTTTGTCAACACTTAGCTGGGAAAGGAGACATGCTCCGATGCACTACGAGTGACACTCTTAGTGCCAAAAAAATAGATTATTTAGACTTGTCGGATGTCAAAGGGCAGCAGCGTGCCAAACGAGCGTTGGAGATCGCCGCCGCTGGCGGGCATAGCCTACTCTTTGTCGGCCCGCCGGGCACCGGCAAAAGTATGCTTGCTTCTAGATTGCCGAGCGTGCTGCCAAGTTTAACTTTAAACGAGGCTTTAGAGACCGCGGCTATTCAGTCGATCGCCGAGGGTGAGTTTGATGTGGATCGGTGGCTGCAACGCCCATTTCGTAGCCCTCATCATTCAGCTTCATCAGTCGCTTTAGTAGGCGGCGGGTCTTATCCACGCCCAGGCGAGATTTCTTTAGCCCACAATGGCATATTATTTCTTGACGAACTCACTGAGTTCTCAAGGGCCGCATTGGAGCAATTACGTGAACCCCTGGAAACTGGTAAGGTGCATATTGCTCGTGCCAGTCAGTCTGTTCAGTACCCGGCTCGTTTTCAGCTAGTGACAGCGTGTAACCCATGCCCATGCGGGTACTTAGGTGATGGCACTGATCGTTGCGTATGCAGCGCGGTTAAAGTTGATCAGTATCGAGCAAAGTTGTCGGGCCCAATGCTAGATCGAATTGATATGCACGTACACTTGCCTCGAATCTCAGTGTCGGAGCTGCGTAAGAAATCGTCAAAGGTAGAAGCATCTGCCAAAGTTCGTGAACGTGTTCAGCATGTGCGAGATCATCAAATGAATCGTCAATCGGGTCTTAATTGTGACCTTGCCGGCGCATCGCTTGAAAGGCATTGCAAGCTGGATGACAGCATTCATAAATTTTTAGATATGGCTTGTGAGCGACTACATCTTTCAGCGCGGGCCTATCATCGAATACTGCGATTAGCTCGTACTATTGCTGATATGGATGCTAGAGATGATATTGAACGACCGCATATCGCCGAGGCGATTGCCTATCGTAGTTTGGATAGACGTTAATATGGTTAGGCCGTGTCTAATTTATAAGGCTGGGCAGTCGATATTCTGATCACAGGCCCTTGGGTGTTGATCATTCTTGGCGAGCCGCAGACAGCTTGCTAATCGGAATGTATGTACGATTTTTGTGCGGCCACTTTCGTGCCACCACTAGGACGCTAAATTTGAGTACATTTAAAAGTACAAAAAGCCTTGCTAGAAAGTACTAACAAGGCTTTTATCTAAAACGTTATGGCGTTTAGCTGTTAACGCAACGGGCCATTACAGCAATACTATATTTTCGGCTTGTGGGCCTTTATCGCCTTGCTTAACTTCAAACTCAACTCTCGCACCTTCGGCTAATGTTTTAAAGCCATCGCTAGAGATCGCGCTGTAGTGAGCGAATACATCGGGGCCGCCTTCTTGTTCGATAAAGCCGAAACCTTTCGTTTCGTTGAACCATTTAACTGTTCCAGTAGATGTTGCCATAGTAGTAAATCCTAAATATCGGTTGCTTCACTTGCCTAATTACCTAACGTAAGCTATCCAGTTATTTGCATAGCGGCGCGTGAAAATATACGTGAAATGAAGCGGGTAGATACAAGCTGAACAAAACAAGCCGTAAATGACAAAACCGAATTACTAATGAAACACAAATCTGTAAAAACAAAACACAGTGAAAACTAGAACAATCTGGTGTGCATAAATATCAATCGCACTTTCATGTACTTATGATTATAAAGTGTTTCTTGACTACTTGGAAATAATTAATCTGGATTACTTTCAGATGTTTACGGGCTACTTCGTATTAGTCGCATTAGCAGCATGATTTGGCGGTGCGCGCCAAGGGGAGCATCAAATTCTAATTTTAGCAATCAGTAAGAGTGTTGCTGGCAAATGAATATAGCTACTGCCGTGACACTCGATTTAGTGAATGTTGTGTTGTTTTGGTCGGTGGAATCGTTACTTTATCGGCAACAATAAGGTCATGATGATTGGATGTCGCAGTCTTGTGGCCATTGAGTTGCTAAGCACCGTTATTAGTTTTTAAACTTAACGTCCTTTTAAGTTTTCGAAAGCCCCAGCGGGTAAGTTTTCGAAAGCCCCAGCGGGTAAGTTTCGACAGCCTCAGCGGGCACCGAATTGTTCAATCAACTAGAGATGCCGAGCCGATGTGCGGTCACAGCACTTACAACACCACGGCGCTCTCTAAGCTTAACCTGGCCGCTTAGCAAGCATGGTGTTTTTATAAACAATTTAGCAACCAACTTCTCGGTGTCTTGCGCTGTGCTGGTCTCTTGCTAAGCCAGTTGAAATTGTTGTGAATCAGGCGAGGTTGATGCGCGTGATAATAGCTGAAGGGCTAAATAAGGATCTATTTTTCTTTTCAGGGCGGAGTTTCTTAGCCCAATCACTTCCAGCGCGTTCCATAAAATCTCGAATCAGCCGCTTTAAAGAATGACTGCTCGACTCTTCATAGATCGCAATTAATTGTTGGCCAATATTTGGCGACGAAATCTTCATTCGTTCGCGCTGCTCGTACGGCATATTGCGTTTAATTTCAAAAAACAAAGTAACCATAGCTCGGTCTAACTCGGGGCGGTCAATATTCATGTAGGGTATCCTGCTAAAACCATGAACGCGAATAGGCTAAGGTGACTTAATCTAGTGCGTTGTCCAGTTTATTTGTCGTGGTGAAAGCGAGGAACCAAATCTGCGGCGAACGGCTTGAGAATTAACTCATGTTCTGGGCAGCGTAAGGAACAATTCATTCACTTTCGGCTAATCTGTAAAATGGTACTTAAACACACAGTGACTAGGTCACCATTGCTCTGAAAGGCTCTAACGGCCGTCGATGCTGTGCTCGAAAGTACTAACTACACTTTACTCAACCCATTGAGTTATTTACTATTTTTACCAAATGGGAGGCTTTGGCGCAAGTGTTTTAGATATTTATTGGCATTACGCAGTGGAGAGATCGCTATTGGCATCAAATCTGACTGACGAGATTCAACAAAATTTTAGATTTTTAGCTTAGACGTAACCTCTAAGTTGTTGTATTATCGCGCCCCAAACGGTGCTAGGCCGCTTAAACCTAATCCTTTTCCAGATGAGATTTCAGTTAAGGGTTGGAAGCCGCTAATTAGCACCGTCGTTTTTTTGATGCATCAAAACTTACGACGCATGTGATCCTCTATATTAAAAGATATAGAGATGAAGCTTGCAGCAAAACTGAATTAATAGATAACCGGAAAGCATGTGACTTTCCACCTGAGAGATCGACATGGCTGACCTATCGAAATACCGAAATATTGGCATCTTCGCGCACGTAGACGCGGGGAAGACCACCACCACCGAACGAATTTTGAGCCTTACCGGCAAAATTCATAAAATTGGTGAAGTGCACGATGGTGAAGCCACTACTGACTTCATGGAACAAGAGCAAGAACGTGGTATTACCATTCAATCAGCGGCAACTAGCTGTGAATGGGACGGTCATCGCATGAACATCATCGATACGCCTGGGCACGTAGATTTCACTGTAGAAGTTTATCGCTCATTGAAAGTACTTGATGGCGGCATCGGCGTATTCTGTGGTTCTGGTGGTGTTGAACCACAATCTGAAACTAACTGGCGCTATGCAAATGAATCAGAAGTAGCTCGCGTAATATTCATTAACAAACTTGATCGTATGGGTGCTGATTTTTATCGCGTTGTAGATCAAGTCGAAAATGTACTCGCGGCTAACGCATTGGTTATGGTCCTTCCGATCGGCATCGAAGACGACTTCGTTGGTGTGGTAGATTTGCTAGAGCGTAAGTCTTACATTTGGGACGAATCAGGTGACCCGCTTAACTTTACAGTGGGCGAAGTGCCTGCTGATATGGTCGATAAGGTTGAAGAATATCGTGAATTGCTGATCGAGAAAGCCGTTGAGGTTGATGACGACATCATGGAAGCTTGGTTAGAAGGCAATATGCCTACGATGGAGCAAATTCAAGCCTGTATCCGTAAAGGCACTAATGAGCTTGCGTTCTTCCCAACTTACTGTGGCTCAGCGTTTAAAAACAAAGGCGTGCAAAATGTATTGGATGCGGTTGTATCTTACCTGCCAAGCCCAACTGAAGTACCTGCTCAACCTATTGTTGATGAAGAAGGTAACGAAACAGGTCGTTTGGCGACTGTTTCTGAAGCCGAAACTTTCAAAGCTTTAGCGTTCAAAATTATGGATGACCGCTTTGGTGCGTTGACATTCGTACGTATTTACTCAGGTAAATTGAATCGTGGTGATACCATTTTGAATTCGTTTACAGGTAAAACTGAGCGTGTTGGCCGCATGGTAGAAATGCACGCCGATGATCGTATCGAGTTAGAAACGGCCGGTGCTGGCGATATTATCGCAATTGTCGGCATGAAGAACGTTCAAACTGGCCACACCTTGTGCGACCCGAAAGACGTAATCACGCTTGAGCCAATGGTGTTCCCTGAACCAGTTATCTCAATGGCTATTTTCCCTAAGGATAAAGCCGCTACTGAGAAAATGGGTCTCGCACTTGGTAAAATGGTGGCTGAAGATCCTTCCTTCATCGTTGAAACTGACCAAGAGTCAGGCGAGACTATTTTGAAAGGCATGGGTGAGCTTCATTTAGACATTAAAGTAGATATCTTGAAGCGTACCCACGGTGTTGAATGTACCGTAGGTGCCCCACAGGTTGCCTACCGTGAGTCGGTTACACAACGTATCGAAGACAGCTACACACATAAGAAGCAATCGGGTGGTTCTGGTCAATACGGTAAAATCGATTACATCATCGAGCCAAATGAGCCAGGCGAAGGTTTCGCATTTGAGTCTAAGGTTACCGGTGGTAATGTGCCTCGTGAATTCTGGCCAGCGATTGAAAAAGGTTTTGCAAATTCAATGCACAAGGGCGTTTTAGCGGGCTTCCCGACTGAAGACGTAAAAGTAACCTTGCTAGATGGTGGCTTTCACGCAGTGGATTCATCAGCGGTAGCGTTTGAAATTGCCGCAAAAGGTGCCTATCGTCAATCATTGCCAAAAGCGGGTGCACAAATCATTGAACCAATCATGGGCGTTGACGTATTCTCTCCAGAAGACAATGTTGGTGACGTGATCGGCGATTTGAATCGTCGCCGTGGCATGATGAAGTCACAAGATCTAACGCCAACGGGCGTTCGCATCAAAGCTGACGTACCGCTATCTGAAATGTTTGGCTACATCGGTGATTTGCGTACAATGACATCAGGTCGTGGTCAGTTCTCGATGGAGTTCTCACACTACTTGCCTTGCCCGCGTAATGTTGCTGAAGAAGTAATTGCCGATCAAAAAGCAAAAGACGCTGCGAAATAACGTACAGGATGTACTAACACCGTGAAGGGGTCTAGGTTGTTCCTACAACTCTAGACACTTCCACCATCCTTGGTGGTCGCAAGCCCGAGAGTGGTGACTCTGCGTCTCGAGATATTGTTTGGTGCTAAACTGAACGTGTCAAAAAGGCCTCATTGCGTAAGCATGAGGCCTTTTTTATACTCAAAATTTAGTTTATCTTTACTCTATGATTATACGATTTATAAAACTGACACTACTGCTTGCCGCGAGCGCGTTGATTGTTGCCTGTAATGACTCCTCTCAAGAAGTTAAAGAGCCCGAACCCGTCGATATTCAAGGTACCGAGAATATCAACGATAAACTGCTAGATTCGATGAGCAAGATTAACGCTAAGCAGCTTAACCAAGTTGAAGAAGTCAGTAAAGAAACACTCGAAAAACTTTCTGAAGCCGATCGTCAGGCGTTGATAGACCTAACAATTGATGAGTCGGCTGAGGCGGTATCTGACGATGCCGATAAGGTGGTCGAGCGGCTAGAAGATGTTAACGGTATTGCCGATTAATTATCAGCTCAGGGCCCATCATCTATTCGGGCGTCACAAGAAAAATGATGTTTTTTTGTTTATCTAAAGTTATGTTAATATAAGCACTACGTTACCTGTGGGGGGATAACAAAATGGAAGTAATAGCAACGCGTCTGTTCGACAAAAAAACAATATCTGAAGTCTGCTTTAGTGATTACTTGCTTAGCATCTCTAGCTCTAGAGGCGTTGCTTTTAGCGAGGTGATTGATGTCTAAGCTATCTACTAAATTTCATGGAGGTCGCCAAGCAGCTAGGGCCATAATTGTTTTTATCGGCGCCTTTTTATCAAGTTTCTCTGCTATGGCGCTGGTTTGCTCTACTGACGCTGATATGCCGATCCCTCTTGGCACAAGTACTAATGTAGATAGCCCAGGCGCACCAGCGATTACTAACATTGTAGTCGGCCCAGAGTTTGACGGCAATGTGGATGATCTGGATTTTCAATTGGCTATCGACCATACATATACGGGTGACTTATTTGTTACGTTAACCAGCCCGGCAGGCACAACCGTTACCTTACTCGATAGACCGGGTCGGCCAGCAAGCTTTTTCGGTTGTGCGAACGACGATGTTAGCGTCACGCTAGATGATGCCGCGGCCACCGCCGCTGAAGACCAGTGTTCGGCAGCGGCTCCGTCAATTGCCGGCACCAGGACCCCAAGCGAACCACTTTCGGCATTTAACGGCGAACCTTTTACAGGCACTTGGGTGTTAACGGCGGTCGATCATTTTAACGCAGACACAGGGACGATTCTTTCGAGTAGTAATTGCCTTGATGCTAATACAACGCCTGTAACGATCAGTTCATTTGAAACGCGCCGCCGGGGTAAGTCGCTAGTGGCTAAGTGGCAAACCTCAAGCGAGGCGTTTAACATAGGCTTCCATTTATGGGGAAAGGTCGCTGGTGATTGGCAGCAATTGAATCAACGTTTAATTAATAGCCATTCTATTGATTCGGTCGAGCCTCAGAATTACCGCTCGCGCATCAATATTCTAGAATTAGATGACGAGGTCACTGAGGTGGGCATCTCTTCAGTATCGACATCCGGTGAAGAAGAGTTTTACGGCCCGTTTGCGATTGGTGAGCGCTATGGTGAAGAGTCTGTGCCGCAGTATATCGACTGGCAGCAATACAGAGCGTCACACAATCAATCAATGCAGGATGCGGGTTACGTATTACGGCGCGGTCGATGGGTTAAGGCGAATCAACGAATTATTGATCGTGATAACCGTCAAAAAGCACGATACCAGGATGCTCTGCTAGAAATTGGAGAGTCTGGTATCTATCGTGTTAGCTATGAAACTTTATTATCTCAGGGCATTGACTATTTAGGCATGCCGAATCATAAGCTAGCGCTGACTCTCAATAATCAGGCCGTGCCACGTATTGTGACGCCCGCAACTTCCACTCGCAATCGTTTTGGCCCAGGTGCTGAAATAATTTTTTTCGCCAGAGAGTTAAGTGAAAACGAGATACGTTATATTGACACGTCATTTTATCGTCTGTCGCTCGATGCTGAGTTAGTGCTAGAGGCGCCAAACCTGAATTCTCAAAAATTTAACCGCAAGGCATTACGACGTAGCAATGACGTTGATTTTTCTAACGCCTTGCGAGCGACTACCCACCGTCAATCAATTGAGTTTGGTGAAAACAAGCAATACACTTTTGCGTTGCAAGGTGACGGTTGGTTTGACTCATCGATTCGAGCGATACACCAGCCAGGCAATAAGAGTATTACCGTCAGTGTGCCGACTAGCGCCGATTTAAGCCAAGCCGCCCATCTATCTTTGGACTTTGTTGGTGTTGTTAATCGCGCTCGTATTGACGCCGATGGTGACGGTGATCTAGAACCAAATCATCATTACAAAGTCTACTTAAATAGAACTGAACACGCCGATCCTGTATTTGAAGGCTTCTCTAACGGCATAGAGTTGATAGAACTCGAAATTGCCACATTAGGGCAATTGCGTCACGGTGATAACACTCTTGAACTTGAGCTTATCCCCGACAATGGCTACAACGTTGATATAGCCTACTTTATTGAAGGTAGCGTTGATTATGTAACGGTTAATATGATTGATGGGCCCGCTTACTCGTTTAGCGTACTCGGGTCGGACCCTGTGATTGAAGTTGTCGCTGGGCAAAGCGCACTCGTCGCCGCTTATAGCTCTGATGACAGCGGTAACTTCGCTGAAACTAGCATCCGCCAAGATGGCGATAAGCTACTGGTGTTGTCGCCCCAAAACTCTTCGCTTCGAACACCGGCAAAACTGTGGTTTATTGCTCCTGACGGTTACTTAGAACCTCGTTCGATTGAATCCGCTAGTCAGGCAGACCCTGCGGACTTAGATTTAATAGATATTGATTATGTGGTTATTGCTGATGCATCACTGATTGGCGATGACTTGCGGCGCTTTGTTGACGCCCAAGAAGAACTCGGTCGCCGAACAAAAGTAGTGGCTACACAAAATATTTATAATCGATATTCTAATGGGGCCGCGTTACCACAATCTATCGCTTCGTATTTAGCTCAACAGGCTGCCAGTTCGAATTACCAATATGTACTGCTTGTTGGCGGTCATACTTATGACTACCTAAGCAATACAGCCACTGATAATGAGCCATTAATTAATCTGCTGCCGAGCTTTTATCGCTCAAGTGCCGATTTGTCCGGTATATTGCAGCAGATTCCAACTGCCGTCCCGTTTGTTGATTTTGATGGTGATGGCCGACCAGATAAAGCGATTGGTCGCTGGCCCGTTCGTGATTTGACCCAGCTTAAGAATGTCGTTGATAAGACTCTAGTTTGGCACGCGCAAGGCAGCCATAAAGATCAAAAAACAGCGCTGTTTATTGCTGGCGCTAAAGAGTCCAAAAGTGATTTTTCGAGTTCGTCTGAACGACTAATTCCATCATTAGGCTTAGATTACAACCCATGGCCAAATCCTCAGCGGGTGTTTGCTGATGATATTGCCGTGGATGATTCTGTTGCCGCAGATGATAAGTTAGCGGTAACTCGCGACCGAATCGTAGATGCTATTAATCAAGGCCCTGCATTAACGGTGTTTTCCGGCCATGCCTCACCATCGGTATGGGGAAGGCAAAGCTATGTAAATGCAGAGGTGGCACAACGCTTCACTAATTCGCAAGCACCGAGCATCGTGATACCGTTGGCGTGCTATACCACCTATTATGAAGGCCTGGTTGTAAAGTCTTTGGCTGAAAGCTTACTGACCGATAGCGCCAGTGGCGCGGTAGCACTCAGCGGTGCGGCACTATTGAGCCGCAGCGGCGATAACGAACGCTTTGGCCGTCGTTTGCTCGAAGAGCTAACGGTAACGGGTCTCGACCTAGGTTCTGCGGTGCTCAAAGTAAAACAAGAGATACACCAATATAGCGAACGACATCAAGGCGTGGTTTACAACTGGACTACACTGGGTGACCCAACATTGAGTTTTGGGTTACCAAATGTGAGGCCGGTTATCGATGACGCCGATACCTCTGTGCGCCAGTCGAAATAGCTTGGATATTAACGATTACAGCACCGATTAGATTCCGTTGGTGGTTGTTTCAAGCTTTTGTTTATTGATTGAATAAACGGCGGCGAGTGCTGAACGAGTAATGGCTCTTCTCCTGAAGGCGATTTTTTATTCTCAAATTAATTTACCTTCAAGTATAAATACAGTGTCGGCTTCAGCGGCTGGGCCTCAGTAATTATTTACTCGATACTCGATACTCGATAATAGGTATTGTGCGCGCCAACGAGTTAGAATGCTATTTGGGCTCTAACTCCTTATTACCTTGTTAGCACGGGAAGTCTATTTAAATTTAAGAGTCCAGACGCCGAACATTGTAACGGCAATTCCTACCATGTGATAAATGGTGAATGACTCTGAAAGTACTAGTACTGCAAAAACACTGGTGAACCCAGGGCCGACCATGGCCATAATACCGGTTTTATTTGCACCAATTCTCGCCACCGCAGAGGTGGTGAAAAAAGTCGGTATTACAGTGCAAAATATCGCAATGATTAAAATCCAAAAAAGCCCTACGGCATTAACTTCTGGAGCCACCACCGAGCGGGTTAGCGCATAGTGGATAAAGATACCAACACTGGCCGACAATAGAGCGATACAAGTAAAAACACGGCTACCTAATTGGTTAATTAGCGATTTACTGAAAATGAGGTAAATCGAAAATGATAGCGCACTAGCCAGTATAAATAGAACGCCTAGGCCGATATCCGGCCCAAATTCTTGTAGGTCATGGCCAAATATAATGGCCACTCCCAGATAGGTGATTGCTAGAGACGCAATCACTTTCAAGCTTATTTTTTGTTTAAATATCAATGCGCCAAGCAGGACCACCATGGTTGGGTAAACGTATAACACCATACGGCCCAGCTGGGCGGTTACATATTGCAACCCCATTAGGTCTAAGAAACTCGCCGAGTAATACCCTAGTAGGCCGACAAACCCGGTGTTTAGAATTGCTTTTTTATTCAGGCGCGACCGCTTTTTCGGGTCGCGTAGCAACACCAGTAGCATGATTGCGTAGATCGGCGCTGAAAACAGCATTCTGAACGCGATTAAGGTTGTTGGGTCAACACCTTGGGCATATACCAGTTTTACAAAAATCGGCCGAATGGCAAACAAGGCCGCGCTTGCAATGGCGAATATAAAACCAGCACTAGTTGCCGACAAGTGACTAGTTTTACTCATTTGGGTAATTTTCTTTTTCAGATCATGTGAGAGAAGCGAAGGATCAGTATCATGCAGTAAGCATGTTTTTATTCCAAGTATTGAATTTGATAGATTCAGCTTCGTTTTTATCTTTAGATCTACCGAAATAGGTCAAAAAAGAGTATTATTGCGACACTTTTTTGCCGCTACGTAAATCACTCCTGCGTAAACGCTAAGACAACCATCGTATTAATCCGAATAAGGTAAAGACATAATGAATGTTCATGAGTATCAGGGTAAAGAAATCCTGAGGAAATACGGGGTCACCACACCTCGCGGTATCCCTTGCTTTTCAGTAGATGAAGCAATGGCGGCAGCCGAAGAATTAGGTGGCAATGTATGGGTTGTTAAGGCTCAAATTCACGCTGGCGGCCGAGGTAAAGGCGGCGGTGTGAAAGTGGCCACTAACAAAGAGCAATTGCGTGAATACGCTGATGCCATCCTAGGCATGCAGCTGGTAACGCCGCAAACAGGCCCAGAAGGCAAACTGGTTAACCGTCTTTACATAGAAGAGGGTGCTGATATTGCTGATGAACTTTACGTTGGTGCATTAGTCGATCGCGAAACTCAAAAAGTTGTTCTAATGTGTAGCTCAGAAGGCGGCATGGACATTGAAGAAGTCGCTGAAGCGACTCCTGAGAAAATTCTTAAAATCTTTGTTGACCCAACAACCGGTTTAGATCGCGCTGAAGCGAAAGATGTTTGCGCTAAAATTGGTATCCCAGATGTTGCGATTGAAGAAGGTGCCGACTTTCTCGAAGGTTTGTATCAAGCATTTGTTGCTTCTGATGCATCATTGGCCGAGATCAATCCATTAGTAGTGACCGGTGATAACCGTGTTGTTGCCTTGGATGCGAAATTTAATATTGATTCCAATGCACTGTATCGTCAAGAAGAAATCGTGGCATACCGTGATTTGACGGAAGAAGATGCGAATGAAATCGAAGCTTCAAAATGGGGTTTATCTTATATCTCATTAGACGGCAATATCGGTTGCTTAGTAAACGGCGCCGGCCTTGCCATGGCAACCATGGATATCATTCAGTTGTACGGCGGCGAACCCGCTAACTTTTTAGACGTCGGTGGTGGCGCTAACAAAGAGCAAGTGACTGAAGCATTTAAAATCATGCTTGCCAATCCTAAAGTGGAAGGCATCTTGGTAAATATTTTTGGCGGCATCATGCAATGTGACGTGATCGCTGAAGGTATTGTTGCTGCGGCAAAAGAAGTCGGCTTGAGTGTGCCATTAGTGGTACGTCTTGAAGGCACAAACGTTAAACAAGGTCGCGCTATTTTGGACCAGTCTGACGTGAAACTACAAACGGCTACTACCATGGCCGACGCTGCAGAGAAAATCGCTGCTGCGGTTAAAGCTTAAGAGGCCTTATTATGTCGATTCTAATTAATAAAGAGTCTCGCATTGTGACTCAGGGTATCACTGGTAATACCGGTGAATTCCACACCACTCAATGTTTAGACTACGCCTTCGGCCGTGATTGCTTTGTGGCTGGTGTAACGCCAGGTAAAGCCGGCCAAACTGTTCAAGGTGTTCCGGTACTAAATACTGTTGCTGAAGCAAAAGAGCAACACGGTGTCAACGCATCGGTCATCTATGTACCACCGCGTTTCGCGGCGGCGGCCATTGACGAAGCGGTAGACGCTGAGTTGGATTTGGTGATTTGTATCACTGAAGGCATCCCCGTTGCTGACATGATTAAAACGCGTGATCGTATGCGTAAGATGGGCAGCAAAACGATTCTTGTTGGCCCTAACTGCCCAGGTGTCATTACGCCTGAAGAAGTTAAGATTGGCATCATGCCTGGTTACATTCATAAGAAAGGTAGTATTGGTGTGGTTTCACGCTCAGGTACTCTGACCTATGAAGCGGTTCATCAGCTAACTCAGTTGGGTATGGGCCAGTCTACTTGCGTAGGCATTGGTGGTGACCCGGTTAACGGCATGAAGCACATCGACGTATTGAAGATGTTCAATGACGATCCTGAAACTGAAGCGGTTGTTATGTGTGGCGAAATTGGCGGCACTGACGAAGAAGAGTGCGCAGCGTGGATCAAAGACAACATGACTAAGCCAGTTGCTGGTTTCATCGCCGGTGTTACGGCCCCTCCAGGTAAACGTATGGGCCATGCCGGTGCGATTATCTCTGGTGGTCAAGGCACGGCTCAATCTAAGATTGACGCGCTAAGAGATGCTGGTGTTCACGTGACGGTTAACCCGTCTGAAATGGGCACAACATTACAAGCGGCTCTTAAGGCTTAGTTCTTGGTACGGTAATTAAGGGGCAGGGCGAGCTCTTAGCCCCTGGTTTTACTGATTGTTAAGCACCGTTTTTGAAAAAGCCGAACCCATTACTGGGTTCGGCTTTTTTTATGTCTATGGAAACAACCATAGAAGCCGCGATATTGGCTATCACACTGAATATTAAATTTTATAACTACTTTCAATATGTTCGCGCGTAATTACACCGTAAATTCGCTGTTTAGATTCGCCATGCGCGCCACGAATAAATAAGGCATTACAGTGTTCAGAGCGCATTTTCTCATGCGCTTCTTGCAGCGTTGCAACAATCGTTGTCGCGGCTACGTCCAGCCGTTTTGCCGGTATTCGTAATAGGTCTAATTGCGGGTCTTGGTCGTGCTGCGAGGGTTGTTCATCTAATTCATTTAAGTGACGCGCCAAATCAGTCGCTGGTAGTAAGCACGTTTTACGGTCGTCATCGTCGTGGGTTAATAAGATCCAACGAGGTTCTTGCCGTAATATACTCTCGGCGCTACTCCTTGAAATGATGCTCGGTTGTTGAATAATATTGCGTTCCATTACACTCGCAACGCCAATCCGCCTGAGTGCTTTCGAGAGCGGGCTATTGCGGTAATCCAAACCTCGACTAAGCATCAAGTGTTGATAAATCGATGACTTGCCGAAGACCACTCTGGTTACTAACGATGCGGTGATAACGGCGGTCATGCCGGGCAAGATAATCGCATGGTCGGCGGTTAACTCGAGTAGATAAATCAGCGCCGCGAGAGGTGCTTGTAACACGGCGGCCATCATTGCGGCCATGCCTAGGGTCGAATAAAATGCGACACTGCCAATATCCGGATAAACCAGTCCAATCGCTGAGGCAATCGCGCCACCTGCGGCCGCGCCCATGAATAGGCTAGGGCCAATAAGGCCTGCAGGTATGCCTAGGCCAACCGCAATAGCGGTCGTAATTGTCTTTGCAAAGGTCAGCAATATTACCGTGCCAACGCTAATCTGCATCAGTAAGATGCTATCGACAGTATCGTAACCGGTGCCCATTACTTCAGGCAAGACAAATGCAATTGCCCCGGTAATCACACCCGCAAGCGTAGTGCGTGCCCAAATTGCCTGTTTGGCAAATAAGCTACTGGTCAAGAGTGTCAACTGAATAAACCCGGCCGCTAAACAACCTATCAATGCGCCCATAAAGGCGACAATAGGTAACTCTTGCACTGAATTAATATCGAAATCAGGTACCGTAAACGCGGTGTCATCACCGAATGTGATGCGAGTAAGCGTGGTCGCGCTAACCGCGGCAATGATCACTGGGGTGAAGCCGATAACGGTGTAGTCCATGATGACCACTTCCATGGCGAAGATTACCCCCGCAAGGGGGGTATTGAAAGCCGCCGCGATTGCGGCCGCAACGCCGCAACCAACTAATATTCGTACGCTATTATTCGGCACGTGCAGGCCCCGGCCTAAGGCACTGCCGGCCGCCGCGCCCAAATGAATGCTCGGGCCTTCACGACCGACCGAATGGCCTGACAGCAAGCTGATTGCGCCTGTGACGAACTGCACTGCGGCATTTTTGAGAGGAAGGTGGCCTTGATGATAGTCGAGCCTTTCAATCACATGCACCACCCCAACGCCACGACTTTTAGGCTTTAAAAAATGTAAAATCAGCCCGACAGCCAGACCGCCGGCCACGCACAGCAATAACCGATCGGCGCCGCTTAGCGCCTCAAAGCTTTCAATGTCGCCATTGGGCAGCCAATGATGTGCGGCGCCTTCCATTACTAGCCGAAAAAGCACGATAAGGCCGCCTGAGATAAGGCCACAAACAAGGCCGAGGCCTGCCAACAAGGGTAGGCCCTCGAAGTTACTCGACATTCGAACCTGCTGCGCTTCTAAGAAGCGGCCGTAGCCTCTTGTTATGAAGTTAACAAATTTTGTGTCGAGTAGATTCACGCGGCGCAGCTTATCGGTTAGTTAAAACGGTATGGCAATCGTCGAGTCTACTTGTTTAATAGCGGCTTTGAAATCGTTCTGAATTCGATTGATGGCGTCTTCGCTATCGGCTTCGAATCGTAGGACCAAAATTGGCGTCGTGTTCGATGGCCGAATCAAACCAAAGCCATCAGGGTAGTCAACACGCAAGCCATCAATCTTACTGACCGACGCATTGCTGAAATCAGCAACCTCTTTTAGTTTATCCATGAAGATGTAGTGTTCACCTTCGGCAAAATCCATGCGCAGTTCTGGCGTATTGATACTGTCGGGTAGCGCGTCAAAAATTTCTTGTGGGGTTTGATCTTGGAGCGATAAAATTTCGAGCAGACGTGCGCCGGCATACACACCATCATCAAAGCCGAACCAACGATCTTTGATGAAAATATGTCCGCTCATTTCGCCGGCTAATGCCGCCTCGGTCTCTTTGAGTTTAGCTTTAATAAACGAGTGACCAGTGCGCCACATGGTTGCCTTACCGCCAGCGGCTTCAATTTCGGCTGGTAGGTTACGCGAGCACTTAACATCGTAAATAATTTCGGCGCCGGGGTTGCGACTCAATACGTCTCGGGCAAATAAAATCATTTGCCGATCGGCCCATACTACTTCGCCTTTTTGGGTAACCACGCCTAGACGGTCGCCATCACCATCAAACGCCAGGCCAAGTTCGGCATCGTGCTGTTTGACCGCGGCGATTAAGTCTTGAAGATTTTCGATTTGGCTTGGATCAGGGTGATGGTTAGGAAACGTGCCATCGACCTCACTAAATAGGTCAATGACATCACAGCCGATTCCTCTAAATACCTGTGGGGCGGTTGCACCTGCTACGCCGTTACCGCTATCGATGACTATCTTCATTTTACGGCCAAGCTTTATATCTCCAACTATGCGCGCAATATAGTCTTCGATGATTTCTTCTTGGGTGTATGTGCCATTACCTTCGGCGAAATCGTTTTCGAGAATGCGTTGCTTTAATGCTTGAATGCGCTCGGCCGATAGCGTTACGCCATCAACAACCATTTTAAAACCGTTGTAATTCGGCGGGTTGTGGCTGCCGGTGATCGCAATGCACGAAGGTATGCCTTTGGAATAACTCGAGTAATAGACAACCGGCGATGGCGCTAAGCCAATATCGATTACATTGACGCCAGTTGCACGCAGACCGTTAGCAAGCACTTCGGCCAGCATCGGCCCGGATAAGCGACCGTCTCGGCCGATAACAATGCTGTCACCACCATTGGCGATGACCTCGCTGCCAACCGCTTGGCCAATTTTAAAGGCAATGTCAGCGGTGAGTGTGTTGTCGACAATCCCTCGAATGTCGTAGGCTTTAAAGATGGCGTGCGGAAATGTCATATTTAGAGTTCAGGGCATAGTAATATTAAGGCCTGAGTTTACTATAAATGGCTAATACTTCGACTAATTCTAGAAGTTAATTGCCCGTATCTCATTAATTAGGTAGGCCGCCAAGCTGAAGACGGTGACGTTCTTGTATTGGGTTTATAGCGTGTTAATGAATTTCTTAACTTCGGCCCACGCTTCCTGGGCAGAGCCGGTGTCCATATTAAATAAGTGCCAGTCGTGTATTTGATTTTTCCAAACCTGCAAGGTCACTGATGAACCTGCCGCAATTGCTTTATTGGTGTAACGCATGCTTTCACCTAATAGCATCTCAGTGCTGCTTGCGTGAATAAGGGTTGGCGGCAGGTCGCTTAAATCAGCGAACAGTGGCGATGCTAATTTATTCGCTGGGTTGATACGCATGGTAAATAGGCTCATCCACGCTCTGAGGGCTTTAGGCAACTTGGTTAGCAAGCCTAAACCTTCACCGAGCATTTTGTCCGAAGCTTTATTACGTTTGATGGTCGGTGACGCTAGGGTCATGTCGGTAGAGGGTGAAAAACCGATGACACCATTTGGGCGTTTAGCCGCACTGTCTTTACTCCAACTAGAAAGCATTAAGGCTAGGTTTCCGCCGGCTGAATCCCCAGCGACCAATAAGAAATCTAAATCTTCTTGACCGTTAGGGCCATTTTCAAGAATCCAGTGATAGGCCTGCTGTGAATCGACGATGCTCTTCATGCGACTGTTTTCGGGTAACATTCGATAATCAACTGATAGAACCGCGGCATCGGCTACTTTCGACAACTGGTCAGAAAATTTTCTATGCCCCTTCGGGCTGCCAAATAGGAATGCACCGCCGTGTAAAAATAAGACTCGTCGAGCGCAATTGGCACCGGGTGCCACCGCCCATTCACAGGCGACGCCGTTAGCAGTCACCGGGCTAAAGACGGTATCGGTTTGCAATTCATCGGACAGTTCGTCGGCAAACTTACGAACCAAGGCAAACCCTCTTTTTAATGATTTAGACTTCACCGCATCTCGCCGCACGCCCTTGATAACCTCAAGACACTCCTCAGTGGCGGGCAGGTCTTCTGGGTGGTCGTCAAAATAGTCGCCCACATGGGAGTCGTAACGACTAAGGTCGGGCCCAGAGAGAACCAAGGTTGCAATCAGCCATAGTAGCAGGGCCAGTGTAATGAGTATTGTCCAAGTCATGCGATCACGTCTCTAAGCAAGGTGTTTCAATTCAATGGTTTAATTATAACGGCGATGCATTATATCTAAAGGCTTGGGGCTATTCACTTGACTAATGTTTACCATGGCGATAGGCCAGAGGGGTCGAGCCAGTCCAACTTTTAAACGCTCGAATAAACGCACTGGGTTCGGAAAAGCCTACTAAGGTCGCAATCTCTTCGATTTTATATTTGTTGTCAAACAATAAATTCACCGCGATATCGCGCCGTGTTTGCATTTTTATTTCTTTAAACGACAGGTCTTCTGCCTGCAATCGGCGGTGCAGTACTTGCTGACTCATTTCGAAGTGGATAGCGGCTTCTTTGAGAGTCGCCTGATAATTACCTTGTTTTATATTTCGCTCCAACCACTGACGCACTTGGTCGCTGATGACCCTGTAATTCTTCGGTTGATACAACAATGATAGATTTGTGCCAGCTAGGTACTGGTCTAGCGTTTCTGGTGTCTGGACTATTTCTAATTGTGAGTGTCGTTTATCGAACTCAATCCGTGATTCAGTATCATCATAGATGATCGGTGCACCATAGAATAGGGCGCGATACTGGCTACCATACTCCGGTTCAGGGTAGTTTAGAGTTACCAAATTTAAGGGAATGAATTGACCGCCTAACCAGCAATGAAAGCGATGTATTGATGAAAGAATTGCCTCTATGAGGTAGTTATTTAAACTGGGTTTACCCTCGATTGGCGTCAATATATACGCCATTGACTCGTTACTTTCTTCGATTCGATGGGAAAAGGTGTTGTTGAATAAATTCCAAAAATTAGCGCTGCGTTTCATCGAGCGGCGTATATCACGCGCGCTAATACAGCTTCGGCACATCATATTAAAACTTCCTAATGGTTGAGCGCTTACCCCAATTCCAAGGAACTCGTCATCAAGCCTGCGCATAATGTCGATTGCAAATGAGGCGAACGATTCTAAGCGAACTCGAGTGCCGGTTTTTTCGAGGGTTAATCGAGATATGCCGTTGCTTAACAATATTTGGTCGCACTCTAGGCCTTGAGATTGAGCACCTTCCAACAACATACGGGCAAAAGCGGAGTCTATGGTGATTTCTTTCATGCCGCGAATTAAAGCACATTTAGACCACTGTTTTGATAAAAACTGTCTATTTAAACGATAGCTTTTGTCATTGTTGATTCACGGCCTCGGCGTAAAATAAGGTGACACTAACCAAAACTCTCATCAAGAGGTTCCCAATGAGTAACACCGCCTACATCTATGACGCCGTGCGTACCCCGAGAAGCAAGGGCAAAAAAGACGGCACATTACATGAAGTTAAACCGATTGATTTAGGCGCCGGGCTTTTACGAGTTTTGCAGCAGCGTAATGACTTGGATACTTCTTACGTTGACGATGTCATCATGGGGTGTGTATCGCCGGTAGGCGAGCAGGGCAGTGATATCGCCAAGATGATTGTTCAAAACGCCGATTGGCACGAGTCTGTTGCCGGTGTGCAACTTAATCGCTTCTGCGCATCAGGCCTAGAAGCGGTTAATTCAGCGGCGGCTAAAGTGGCCTCTGGTTGGGATAACTTGATTGTCGCCGGCGGTGTTGAATGTATGTCGCGTGTACCGATGGGCTCTGATGGCGGGGCGATGGCTGGCGATGCCGCGTTTGCGATTAAATCTGGTTTTGTACCCCAAGGTATCGGCGCCGACACAATAGCCACCCTTGATGGTTATTCTCGTGAAGATGTTGATGCTTATGCTCTAGAGTCGCAAAGGCGCGCCGCCAACGCTCGTGATAACGGTTGGTTCGATAGTGCGGTTGTTCCAGTAAAGGATAAGAACGGCGTGGTTATTCTTGAGCGTGATGACTTTATTAAACCTGAGTCAACCATGCAGGGGCTAGGTGGTTTGCGCGCGTCGTTCGAAGAAATGGGCAAGTACGGATTCGACGATATTATCTTAAAAAAATACAACACCTTAGAGCGTATTAACCACGTGCATACGCCGGGTAATTCGTCTGGCATTGTCGACGGTGCTAGTGCCGTGTTAATTGGCTCCGAGCAAGCGGGTAAAGATTTGAATATGACGGCTCGTGCCAAAGTTAGGGCCACCGCGATATTGTCGAGCGACCCTATCATTATGTTGGCAGGCCCTGGCCCATCGGCGATTAAGGCATTGAAAACAGCCGGCATGACCAAAGACGATATTGATCTCTGGGAAATCAATGAAGCATTTGCGTCAGTCGCAATGCGCTATATGCGTGACTTAGATATTAGCCACGAGATTACTAATGTCGTTGGTGGTTCTATTGCTATGGGGCACCCCTTAGGCGCGACAGGCGGTTGCATCATTGGGTCTATGTTGAATGAATTAGAACGTCGAGACTTGAGTACCGGGATGTTGTCTTTGTGTGTTGGCGGCGGCATGGGTATTTCATGCATTATCGAACGAGTTTAGGAGTAGAAAAATGAGTGTATTCAGATACGAAAGAGACAGCGACGGCATTGTAACCGTCACCATGGACATGACCGGCCCGGTAAACGCCATGAACGCCGAATACCACGGCGCGATGAGCGAAACTATCGCAAAGCTAGAAGCCGAGCAAGGTTTAACTGGTGTGGTATTTGCGTCGGCCAAAAAAATATTCTTCGCCGGTGGCGATTTGAACGATTTAGTTAACATTGACCCTGAACAAGCTGAAGAATTTTTTAATTCTACCGAAGAAGTCAAAGCTGACCTGCGCCGCATAGAAAAACTTGCCGTGCCGGTGGTTGCCGCAATCAACGGCGCCGCCTTAGGTGGTGGCTATGAGATATGCTTAGCGTGCAATCATCGAATTGCGTTTGATCATAAGTCGGTGCAAATTGGCTTGCCTGAATGTTCGCTAGGGCTCTACCCCGGTGGCGGTGGGGTTGTGCGTTTAACTAAATTAATTGGTGTTGAAAAAGCTTTGCCGTTAATTTTAGAAAGTAAACGCCTAGTGCCTGCAAAGGCTTTGGCCGCCGGCATGATCGATCAAACTGTCGCCAGCATTGATGAGTTACTGCCCGCTGCGAAAGCGCATATTCTTAGCCGTAAAGACGATGAGTTGGCGGCCGTGCAACCATGGGACCGCAAAGGCTACCGGGTTCCCGGTGGCGCGATTAACACGCCTCGCAATGCCCAGCTCGCGGTTATGGCGCCAGCGATGTTAAGCCAGAAAACTCGTGGTCTCATGCCGCAAATGACAGCGGCAATGGACGTCGCCTTTCAGGCGTCTATGCTAGACATTGATACGGCGCTGCGTATCGAAGGTCGGGAGTTTGCCAAAGTCGCCACTGGGTCGGTTGCGAAGAATATGATTTCTACTTTTTTCTTTCAATTGAATAAAATCAACGGTGGTGCAAGCCGGCCTAAAAATATTGAAAAGAATTTAACGCGCAAGGTTGGCATATTGGGCGCCGGCATGATGGGGCAGGGTATCGCCTATGTATCGGCCATGGCCGGTATTGAAGTTGTGCTTAAAGATATTTCTCAAGAGTCGGCCGACAAAGGTAAAGCCTACACTCAGAAATTGCTGCAAAAACGCATTGCTCGTGGCCGAATGGATGAGGCTAAAGCCAAAGGCATTCTTGATTTGATACACCCGACTGATAAAAATGAAGACCTACAAGGCTGTGACTTGATTATCGAAGCGGTGTTCGAAAACATCGGTTTGAAGCACACCATCACCAAAGAAATTGAACCGTATTTGTCGGACGATGGTTTCTGGGGTTCTAATACATCTACGTTGCCAATTACCGAGTTAGCGCAGGCGAGTGCCAAGCCAGAAAATTTCATCGGTGTGCATTTCTTTTCGCCGGTCGATAAGATGCCTTTAGTCGAGATTATTTGTGGTGAGAAAACCAGTGATGAAGCGCTTGCCAAAGCCTTTGATTACACCATGCAAATTCGCAAAACGCCGATCGTGGTGAATGACTCGCTAGGTTTTTTCACCTCGCGTACATTTGGCACCTATCTGGATGAAGCCGCTCACTTGTTAACTGAAGGTACTAACCCTGTTCGTATTGATAGCCTAGGCAAAGGCATCGGCATGCCAGTCGGGCCGCTGCAAATTCAAGATGAGACGAGTTTGGAGTTATCGCGCAAAGCACAAGAGACTTGGGCCGAAATGGGCGTCACCGATAAGTGGGGCAACGGTGATGTGATTCGCCGCGTGGTTAAAGACATGATTACTGATAATGGCCGTGGTGGTCGACATCACGGTGGCGGCTATTATGAATACCATGAAGACGGTTCAAAAAATATTTGGCCGCCACTTTATGATTTATATTACAACGCCGATTATCAAATTAGTGATACCGATATCAAAGATCGTCTAATGTTCCGTCAAGTGATCGAAACCTTAAAATGCCTAGAAACAGGTGTGCTACGTTCTGTTGCTGATGCGAATATTGGTTCTATATTTGGTATCGGAGCACCGGCTCATACGGGTGGTTTCATTCAATTTGTGAATACCTATGGTTTCGATAATTTCATTGCACGCTGTGATGAACTCAGCGCAAAATACGGCGAACGTTTTGAGTGCCCAACGATTGTTAAAGCGCAGGCTAAAAGTGGAGAGCTGTTTGTTTAGCGCTATTGAGGGTTGAATCAACAAGGCGTCGCTCGCGGGTTCATCATTGAATTCGCCGGTGGCGCCTTTTTGCGTTGCGAGTGCTAATCTATTTGAAACTATTAATCATTTTATCCTGTGCTAGAGTTAGGCTAAAGCTTCGTCAAGTAGGGTTAGCAAATAGACGGCGTTAAGACGTTTTTAGATTACACATTATAAGGTTTAGTCATGATATTCAAATTACTCAAACACTCAATTTCTATGCTTGGCTCTTCATCTCGAATGGCTGGGCGAAGCTGGCTAACAGAAATGCTTGTTCGTACGGCTCGAGATTTACTTGCTAGTGCCTATGAGAAAGGGGTTCCTGAGATGCGAGTAATGGCTGATAAGTCTGCTGGCTATCACCCAGCGTTATCAAAAGTTAGCTCCAATACTCGAGATATTGCGGGCGTGTCTTGTATGTTGGTCAGCCCAAAGTCGGGGGCCAGTTCTGACAAAGTGATTGTGTATTTTCATGGTGGCGGTTACGTCGCCGGCTCAGCCAAAGGGCACAAGACTATTCTGGCGAACTTAGCGTTAGGCACTAAAGGTTTGGTGGTAGCGGTTGATTATCGTTTAGCCCCCGAACACCCGTTTCCAGCCCCTCAAGATGATTGCCTTGCGGTAGCCGCGTTGGTCCTAAAAACCTACGATGATAAAAAGGTGAGCCTCGCCGGAGATTCGGCAGGTGGTGCGCTCGCCATTACCACCGCACTGGAGTTAGCCAAGCTTGATATAAAACAGCCAGAGAACCTTGTTCTTATGTCTCCATGGGTAGATCCAACAGCCAGTACTGGAACCATTATTACCAATGAGAAAAATGATTTTCTAGTGAGTGAGTTTCTAAACCCTAGTTTTGAGCATTTGATGCAAGGTACTGATCACCATAATGAACGAGTGAACTTTTTAAACACGCCTCTGTCCGATTTGCCTAAAACCTTAGTTCAGTGTGGTAAAGGCGAAATGTTTTACGATCAGATAGTCGAGTTCTGCGATCGTGCTAAAGCCCAGGGAGTAGACCTAGAGCTGCAAGCCTATCGAGCCCAGTTTCATGTGTTTCAATTGTTCTCCGCCGCCTTGAAAGATGCTGAAGACGCGCTTGCGAACATTTCAAAATTCATTGACCAGAACTGACGCTTTGAAGCAATAGTTACAGCACGGTTCGTAGTGACCGAGTGGTACTCGCCAGTCGCTCAGTCACAATCTTTAGCATATAGCGATTAATCGCCGCGGCTAATTGAGGTTGTTCTGATTCCATACGCTTGAGGGCAATACCGCTTAAGCTATACAGGTCGCCGGGGCTATCTGCCCGCACGGTTGCTGTTCGTGGAATATTAAGAAAGAAACCAATTTCTCCATATATCGCTCCGCGGCCGGCACCGTCGATTCGGCGTTCTACGCCATCGGAATCTAGAATATAGGCGCTTGCTGTGCAGCTCTCGAGTAAGTAAACCTCGTTTGAGTTTTCGCCTAAATTTGTGAGTAACTCGCCCTTTTTAACAGCACGCTTGATTAGATAGGTCTCTAACAGGGCGCTCTGAGTGTCGGTTAAATCACCGCTTATAAGCTCAAGAACCCCTTTTAATGGCCCTGATATTAGTCGTTGTTCTTCGAGAATTCGGTTTTCGCACCACTCCAAGCCTTGATCGATATCTAAGAACTCTTGTAGCAGTTTGTTGGTCTTTAGATCAAACCCGCCACGAATAAGTTTGTCGAGTAATTGATCTTTAAGGCTGGTTAATATGAGATAGGTATTACGCTCTTTAAGGCGTTGAGCCAGTCGTTCAAAGTTGAGTGTGGCCGACGAGTCTACGCCTAAGACTTGAGAGAAATCCAGCACTATATATTGCAACTCTTGACTAGTCGGCTTATTGAACTCCGCCATGACATCTTTATACACAGAGCCCGCGGTGCCAAAGAACAGAAAGCCTTGGAGTTTAAATATACGAATTTTTTCGCCATGTATTCGAAGGTATGAAACTTGTTCGGTGCGGCGTACCAGGTTGCTTCTGAGGTCTGCGCCTGAAGCGAGGTATTTCACGACTTTAATTTGGCTGTAGTTTATCGTGAACAAAATAATGGCGGCGATTATTCCAAATAGAACACTTTCTAAGAATCCTGAGAGTACAGATACGATCAAAATGATTGGAATAACACTGTACTCGAGCGCGCCAAATTTGCCATAGGCTTTGATAAGCCACTCGTGCAGAAACCCAAGTGCGATATAAAACAGTAACGCGGCCAACACCATCTTTGGGATATACGCGATTAGGTCTAAGCCAAGGTAGAATACCGCTAAGGCGACAAGCGCACAGATTAAACCAATCAACTTACTTGCTGAGGGATGTAATTCTCGCGACAAGGTTGATGTGCTGACCGACGGTAGGGCAAAAAGACCGCCCGCCACAGCGCTCAGCATGTTGGCGACGCCGCTAACCTTTAACTCTTTGTTAGGGTCGAGCTCTTGCCGAGTACTGAGCGCCACCGCACTTATGCACAGGGTAAATGACAGTAAGGCAATCAGGCTAATGGTAGCAATGCTGGCTATGTGATCGAATAGCGTTAACACTTCAACGTTGGGCCAATCGATGCCGGTTAGTGGGGTGAATAATCCCTCGGGTTGGTTCACCAATGGCCCAATTAAAAAGCCTCTAGAATACAGGTCGCTAACGCTATTGCCAAAAGAAAACGCGACCAAATAAAATAGTAATGTCGAGCCGACCACGGTGCAGGCGAGCAGTAAGGCGGTACTGAATCTAGTTGACATCCAGCGCACACCAGCGCCAATCAGCAGGGCAGGCAGCCATCGTAATAGCGTTTCCGTATCTCTAAAGATCGTGATAACGCTGTCTAAGTTGTCCAACTCGTATGGCAGAAGCGAATTTAATGTTCCAACAAGAAGCAGCCAACCTACGGCCGCAAAGTAACCCCCAACCGCTGAGTATGGCAAGAACTGTAATAGGTTTCCTAGCTTGAAAGAACCAACGACAGTGAGGGTTAAACCGGCGATAAACGTTGAGATAAGTATCGCCGCCAAGACATTAGTAAATAGCTGTTCAGGACTCAGGTTAACCGGGAGCGAGGCAATTAAAAAGCCGATAAATAGCACCATGACGGGTGCGGTATCGTCGTCGACTTGTACCACGAAATAGCTTGAATCGCTTAAAAACGTTTGCAGCAAACCAACGATCACAATGCTGGTTATTGCCAGCGCGATGCCATGGCCTAAATAAGGGGCAAGTTCGCCTGAAAATATAAGTGATGCGTAACTGATACTCACGATCACGGCAATTAACCCAGTGAACAGGCCGGTGCTGATTGTATTTAGGGTTGATGTTTGGCCTGATTTCATTGGACTACTTTCATTGGGCTACTTTAGTGCTGGATCGATTGTGTTTTTCTGCTTAAGCACCGTTGGCTTTCTTGCAAATGCCACTGGCTAACCGCCGTTCGGTGATGTTACCAAACTCATTGGGCCGCATGTTGGTATTAATGCTTTTATAGGCTTATGAATCGATTTTAGGCTGGATGCTGGTTTGATTTATAAAGTAGCACGAGGTTCAGCAATGGATTTTTTCTTGGCCTAATAGAAACCTAATAGAAACATAAGCCAAGAAAAATAAGCCAGTAACTTAAGTGTAAAACTCTACCGATTTACTCAAGTCTTCACGGCCTACATCAAATGAGTTAATCACCGCGCCTTGATCGGCATAGCCAAACGATAAGCCAAACATGATGGCGTGGTTGTCTGGAATGTTAGCCATTTCATGCACTGAATCGGTATACATCGCCAGTGCGCCCTGAGGGCAACTAGCAAGACCATTTTCAGTTAACAACAACATGATAGATTGCAGGTAAATGCCCATGTCAACCGCGTTTATTTCGCTCATTGTTTTTGGCATCGAAAAGAAAGCCGCATGTGGTGCGCCAAAGAACTGCCAATTCTTAAGCATCAGCTCTTGGCGCTCTTGTTTATCTTCCTTTTTGATGTCCATCGCGCCGTATAGAGAAACAGCACAGGCCACTTGGCGCGTTCGGTACTCTTCTTTTAAACCCTGATCGCCAGGAACAAAGTGAGGGTTTGGCGCTTTACCCCCCATAATATCAGCGACCATGGCCTTTTCTATGTTATCTCGAGCTTCGCCTGAGAGTACAACAACATGCCACGGCTGAGTATTGCAGTTAGACGGAGAGTCTTGAGCTTGTAGAAAAATTTTTTCAATTAGTTCGGGTGCTACCGGTGTATCTTGGTAAGCGCGAACAGAGCGGCGTTGTTTGATTGCATCACTGACATTCATGAATAGGGCTCCTCATAATGATTATTATATTTTTAGACCTCAGTAGAACTCTAATGCAAAAGGGAAATGAGAAACTATTCGTCATTTTATCGTGTGCTAGCGTTCTACTGAGACCTCAGTTTAAAAGGTTGTGAGCTATTTTAACCATGTTCTGTGTACAGGCAATGACAAAAACGAGTTTTGAAATAGACATTTAGGATAGTGGTTATTTTAATCGAGATTAAAACCAAACTCCGATAATGCGTTTATCGCACGAATAGCCGTACTCGCATCGCAGTTGCAATAGTTGGCTTCAGCTCGTTAAAGGCCCTAAAGCCCGCCAGAGTAGCTTATCAACGTCACACAAAAGCGTGCTTAAGTTTGGCATAATAGCGTTTTTATTGAATGTTACATCGCGCCGAGGCACTAAAATTTTTTCGCCAGCGCGCATTGATCGACACACGACTCGCCCCCGACAATTTCTTATCCCCAAACAAACATGTCACTGAGCTACAATTTTTCATTAGAACCAACGGAACTTATTCAATCAGCGCTCAATTGGCTCAATGAAGGGTATCGCGTGGCGATGATTACCTTAGTTAATATCGAGGGTAATGCGCCTTACCCGGTAGGCTCACAAATGCTGGTTAATGACCAAGGCGCGTACTTAGGTCAAATTACCGGCGGTTGCGCCGAAGTCGCGATAGCTGACCAAGCCGTGTTAGCGATTAACGATAAGCAGAATTTAACTCTGCGTTATGGTCTTGACTCTCCGTTTTTTGATATTCAGTTACCTTGCGGTTCGGGCATTGATGTTTATTTTGACTGTGACATCACAAAGCAACGGATATCGCAAATTGCCGCGCAACTTGATGCGCGAACTGTCTACCCCCAAGCTTTGCAAACACGGTTAGGGGTGTTCACCAAAATATACGCTCCAAGCCCTCGGCTAATGTTAGTTGGTCAAGGCCCAATTCTCGTATTGCTAGCCGAGCTTGCAATGAAAGCTGGGTTTGATGTGGCCTGTGTTGCGCAAAATGAACACACAGAGAACTTACTGCATCGAGCAAACCTTGAGGCGGTAAGCCTAGATAGAGTCGGTGATGCTTTTGTGCTCGAGCTTGACTCATTTAGCGCGATGGTTAGCTTGTTTCACGAGCATCACCTTGAACGGCCTCTGCTTGCTAAGGCGTTAAAAACGCAGGCCTTTTTTGTTGGAGCATTGGGCAGTAAGCGCACTCAGCAAGCTCGCCTTGATGGCTTGAAAGAAATGGCGGTAGATGAACTATTGTTGGCGCGAGTGCGCGGGCCTGTGGGCTTGAATATAGGTGCGAATACCCCGGCACAAATCGCCGTATCGATTCTTGCTGAGCTTATTCAACAGCTAAACCAAGCCGATAAGTGATTGAGTCTAACGACATTGCCTGCTTGATTTTTGCCGCGGGTGCCAGCTCTCGATTTGGTGGCCCGAAAATGCGGCATAAACTTGACGACGGCAATCGTATTTTGGCAAAGACCATGGGTGTTTACGCGCAAGTTTTCGAGCAAGTGAATGTGGTTGTTCGAGCCGGTGATCATGCGCTAATCAGCCTTGTTGAAGAGCTGGGCGGAGTGTGCATTTTAAACTCACGCTTTGAAGATGGCTTGAGTCAAAGCATTATTGCTGGCGTTAAGAATTGTGGGCCAGCAAGGGCATGGCTGTTGGCCTTAGGCGACATGCCTTATGTATCGGCCAAGACAGTAGAGGGCCTGGTCGAACAGGCTACAAGTGAGAGCATAGTGGTGCCACGAACAAGCGCCGGTAATGGCAACCCGATTATTTTTGGAACCAAGTTTAGCCCTGAGTTGTTGGCGCTAACCGGAGATCTGGGCGCAAAACCTGTCGTTATGCGCCACCCCGATTGCGTGCAGTTCTATGACTGTAAAGATACTGGAGTTCATCACGATATAGATCAACTTAGCGACATTCTGCCAGTTGAGATGAAGCCGGTTTAGCTTGCCGCGAAATCTAGCAGCGCTTTATCACTAAGCCGGTAGACCGTCCAACCGTCTTTGGCTTGTGCGCCCATCGCTTCATAAAACTTAATCGACGGTTCATTCCAATCTAAAACGCTCCATTCGACGCGGCCCAAGTTCTTTTTAACGGCAATTTTAGATAGCTCCTTTAGCAGCGCTTTGCCGGCTCCCAAGCCTCGAGACTCAGGTGACACATAGAGGTCTTCTAGGTAAATGCCGTGTTGCCCAAGCCACGTTGAGAAACTGAAGAAATAGAGCGCGAAGCCAACCGACTTGCCACCAGATTCGGCAATTAAACAATGCGCTTGAGGGTTGTCGCAAAAGAGCGCATTTTTAAAATTTTCAGGTGTTGCGATCACCGCGTCTTCTTCTTTTTCGTAGATCGCAAGGTCGATCACAAATTGCATGATCTGGTCAACATCGTTGAGGCTTGCGGGTCTGATTGTGATTGTATTCATGTTGATAGTGTATCAGCTGGCTCTATGTTTAGAATAGATAGGCATGCGTTTACTTAATGCAACTAACGCCACGACGATTATCGCAAAGAGATAGCTTTGTCGCTCGATTGCTTCGGATAAAGCCCATGACGAAGCGAGCAGGGTAACAAATGGTTGCAGTAACTGCACTTGACTGACACGTGTGACTCCGCCAATCGCCATGGCTTTGTACCAAATGAAAAAGCCAAATAACTGACTTGCCAAGGTTAGGTATAAAAAGCCGACGATGTTGATGGGCGCTATATCACCTAGTTCGCTCGGTGCGTAGTAAAGAGCCGGGCCGATAATAAGCGGAAAGCTAATGACTAATGCCCAGCAAATCACCTGCCAACCGCCGAGCTCTTTAGACAATTTACCACCAACGGCGTAACCAAAACCGGCACTGATAATCGCGCCCACTAGGGCAAGATCTCCGATTAAAAAGTGGCCACCACCTTGTAGTAATGAATAACTCACAACAACGCCACTTCCCAGCGCGCCCATAATCCAAAACCCTAATGATGGGCGTTCGTCACTGACAAGTCGGCTAGCCGCCGCCGTTGCTAGCGGTAGAATACCCAGAACCACACCGCCGTGCGATGCGGGCAGGCTTTGCATCGCCCATGCGGATAAAACCGGGAAGCCTATGACCACGCCAAGCGCCACTACGGCGAGACCCTTGAGCTGTTTTAGTGACGGTGTAGGCGATTTAGATACAAGTAAAATTAGCGCGGCGATAACCGTTGCTAGCGCCGCGCGGCCAAGGCCTATGAATATCGGGTCAAAGTGTGGAGAGATAAACCGAGTTACAGGTAACGTGAGGCCGAACATCGAGACCGCGATCAAACCCAGGAGTAAGCCTTTGGCCTCGGCATTCATGGGCTTGAAATAGAGGCGAATTTTGCGTTGCTTAGCATGGCTAAATCGCTCGCGGCTAATTCGATGTCTAAGCCACGTTTGCCTGCACTAACAAAGATTGTCTCAAAGTTGTTTGCGCTATGATCGATGATTGTGGTTAAACGTTTGCGTTGGCCTATCGGGCTGACCCCGCCGAGAACGTAACCAGTTGTGCGCTGTACTTTATGCTTGTCAGCCATTAGTGCTTTTTTAGCCCCAGCCGCTGAGGCGATGGTCTTGAGGTTTAAGGTGCCGCTAACCGGCACAATGCCGACCACTAATTCGCCGGTATTGAGTTCGACCACCAGTGTTTTGAAAACTTGGGCAGGGTTCAATTTAAGAATAGCCGCCGCCTCATCGCCATAGGATTCGACATTGGGGTCGTGTTGATACTGGTGAACCGTAAAAGCCACTTGTTGCTTAGTCGCTAGGTCTATGGCCGGAGTCACGGCTTAATAAGGTTCGCTTTGACGCGTATTGCTGAGGCTCATAAGGATCGCTTTGACGCGTATTGCTGAGGCTCTTCTATTTAGCAAGCGAGTTGATTGCCTTCAAAGTGGCATACATCGCCGCGACGACTTGATTGGAGTCAACACCACGAGTGGTCATTTTTCGGTTGTTTTCAAGCTCCCAGGTAATGCTAGCTTCGGTCAAGGCGTTGGTTTTACCACCTTTGGGAATATGCACTTGGTAGTCGAGAAGCTTCGGCCGGTTCAAGCCTGCGTGCGGCGTTAATATTTTATCTAACGCGTCTGCGAATGCGTCATACGCACCGTTACCTTGGCCTGACTGAGTATGGTTTGTGCCATCAATGCTGATCGTCAGCTCTGTTTCAGATTCGCCATTTAATTGACTCGAGGTTTTACAATCGACCAATATGACTCGTTGAGAGTCTTTGCTTTCGAGTACGTCAGCGATGATGAAGGGTAGGTCTTCAGAGGTCACCGTTTGCTTTGCGTCGCCGAGCTCGATGACTTTCTGGAGGATTTTTTTCTGATCATCGCTACTTAATTTAATGCCGAGCTCATCTAAATTGTTTTCTAGTGAGGCTTTGCCCGCCAGTTTACCTAGGGCGTAAGTGCGTTTACGAGCAAAACGTTCGGGGGACAGTTTGGTAACGTATAAATCCCCTTTTTTATCGCCATCGGCATGAATGCCGGCGGTTTGAGTGAATACATCTTTACCAAGAATTGGCGCATTGCCTGACACAAACTTGCCAGAGAAACTTTCGACCATTTTGCTAACGTCAACAATGTGTTGTTCGTCGATGTTTAAATCTAAGCCCATCTTGTCGCGCAGTACCACCGACACCTCAGCGAGCGACGCATTGCCAGCTCGCTCGCCTAAACAGTTCACAGTGCAGTGAATCGCACTGATGCCTGCCTCGACCGCCGCCATCACGTTGGCGGTTGCCAAGCCGTAATCATTATGAGGGTGAAAATCAAAGTTGAGCTGGGGGAAGCGCGTCACCATATCACCAATCGCCTCGCTCACTTCACTGGGTGACATAACGCCAAGCGTGTCGGGCAACATGAAGTGACCAATACCGCACTCTTTGAGTGAGTCGACTAGGTGATAGACATAGTCAGGTGAGTCAGCGTAGCCGTTAGACCAATCTTCTAAGTAAATATTGACCGCAACGCCTTGTGAATGAGCGTATTCAATGGTTTGCTTAATGCGCTCTATATGCTGTTCAGGCTGTTGACGAAGTTGCGTTAGACAATGCTTTTTACTGCCTTTTGCGAGTAGGTTAATCACCTTACCACCAGCCGAGGTAATCCAATCAACACTGCGATTAACATCCACTAAGCCGAGCACTTCGACTTTATCTAAATGACCATTGCTGGCCGCCCAGCTATTAATTTTTTTGACCGCCTCTTGTTCACCTTGAGACACGCCCGCCGAGGCAACCTCAATGCGATCAACATTTAGACGCCCAAGCAAGGCCTGAGCCAAACTAAGCTTTTCAGCTGGTGCAAAAGAAACCCCTTGAGTTTGCTCACCATCACGTAAAGTGGTGTCCATTAAGGTTATTTTTCGTTTGCTTGTGTGTTGGTCTTTGGGCATTGATAATTCTCTTTTTATTAATCTACGACTATATCGAGTTTTGGCGAATAAATAAAAGAATTTACAAGCCATATACTGAGTTAAATCAAGCACTAAAAAGGGCAACCTAAGTTGCCCTTTTATTAAGGAGTTGCCCTTTTATTAAGGAGTTGCCTTTCTATAAGAGAACCCAATCAAACTTCATGACGCCCATAACCATGGGAACTGCTGCTTGTGTTTGGTCTCATAGGCATCGATTTTATCGGCCTGAGCCAAGGTTAAACCAATGTCATCTAAACCGTTAAGTAGGTTGTGCTTACGAAAACCATCGATGTCAAAGCCGACATCAATGCC
>JALZVW010000090.1 GCA_023301745.1 Arenicella sp.
CGCATAAATTTAGAGTTACCGCTGGCTCCTCGAAGGTTCACATAGCCCAAAAATGGATGTTCTTTGATCGATAAAACACTCGGCTCTATACCCAGCTGAGAAAAGTCTATCTCGATCATAGGGCTTGTCTCAATTGGCTTAGACATGTTGTTTTTCTCCATTGGGGTCAATAAACACCGTGGGCGATATCTGCGCTGCAACAAACCGGCCGTCGTCGGTCGTCACGTACACCGTTTCACCCATGCGGCGATGACCGCCTTTAACCAACGCCAGTGCAATCGAGCGGCCTACACAGGCACTGCGATAGCTAGAGGTCACATGACCTAGCATTGGCAACGGAGTATCCTCGCTTGGCTGATTAACCACTTGCGCCCCCTCTTGCAGCACTTCGTTGGGATCATCTGTCAGCAGGCCGACTAACTGTTTGCGATCTTCTCGCATAGTGTCTACCCGAGCCAGCGAACGCTTACCCAAAAAGTCTTTCGCTTTTGACAAGGCCCAACTCATTCCCAGGTCTGTTGGCGTTACCGAGCCATCGGTATCTTGACCAACAATCACATAGCCTTTTTCGGCGCGCAAAACATGCATCGCTTCGGTTCCATAGGGCGTGATGTTAAATTCTT
The DNA here is from genome assembly GCA_023301745.1 of Arenicella sp. Lineage (GTDB taxonomy): Bacteria > Pseudomonadota > Gammaproteobacteria > Arenicellales > Arenicellaceae > Arenicella. The sequence goes on from JALZVW010000090.1 coordinate 624, forward strand.
CACCCGCGAGCATTAATTGCTGCCAAACGAAGCGACCGTAATTGGCATTAACGTTAACTTCAAAGCACAATTCACCTGAAAAACTGATTCGGTTTACGCGCACAGCAACTCCGCCAATGAAACCTTCACGCGACGTCATAAATGGAAAAGCCTCTTTATCAAAGTCAATGCCCTCAACCACCGCACTGACCACCTTGCGGCTATTCGGCCCGGCGAGGGCGGCGGTAGCCCAGTGGTCGGTCACCGACGTAAGATAAACTTCTAGCTCAGGCCATTCAGTTTGCAACCACAATTCCATCCAACTCAACACAGTCGCAGCGCCGCCAGTGGTGGTGTGCATAAAGTAGCGATCTTCGGCAAGGCGAACAGTCACGCCATCGTCCATCACCATGCCGTCTTCGCCGAGCATAAAGCCATAACGAGCACAATTGATACCCAGCTTTTTCCAAGCGTTGGTATAAATAATGTTAAGAAAGTCGCCCGCGTCTTTACCAATTATTTCTATTTTGCCAAGCGTTGATGCATCCATAATGCCGACACTGCTGCGCACGGCTAAGCATTCTCGATCAACCGCCTGGTGTATCGTTTCACGCTCTAGCGGAAAATACCAAGGGCGTTTCCACTGCCCAACATCTTCAAACAATGCGCCGTTTTCTTGATGCCAAGTGTGCATTGCGGTTTTACGAACCGGGTCAGATAGAGTATTGCCAACGTCAGGCCCGGCAATCGCACCAAAGGTCACGGGCGTGTAATTCGGCCTAAAGGTTGTTGTCCCCGTGTCTGATATTTTATTACCCAAGGCTTCAGACAAAATCGCCATACCACTGATGTTACCCATTTTGCCTTGGTCGGTTCCAAAGCCTAATGCGGTGTATCGCTTCACATGCTCGATCGACTCAAAGCCTTCTCGTGCGGCGAGGTAGATGTCAGAAACGCCGACATCATTTTGTGGATCAACAAAGGCTTTGGGCCCTAGACCTGGGAAGCCATCGGTGGGCACGCGCCAGAGTGGTTCTAGGCTTGTCTCACCAGGCGCATCGCTTGTCGGCACCCGTACTGAAAAGTCTGGCGCATCAAAGCCGGCCGCCTTAGCCGCGGCCGAACCGGCTGCAGCGCCTTCTGTCAAACAATCGTCTAGCGCAAAGCTGGCATTTGCCGCGCCGACCGACGTTTGCTGTTGCACCACTGCACCGGTTTCAAAGCAGGCTTTGTCATCATTCCATACGGCTTTGCCGCCCGATTGAGAGAACAAGTGAATCGCCGGGTTCCAGCCACCTGAGGTAGCAACTAGATCGCAGTCAATGCGTTGTAGCGCGCCAGAAATAGATTTTCCGTCACCACTAATATTTCTTATTTCAGCGGCGATAACGGCCGCCTTGCCAATAACATTAACCACCGCACAAGCAGTGACAACAATAACACCGGCGGCTTTGACATCATCGACAGGTATACCCGCTTCAGCTCTAGAATCAACCAACGTGACAACACTGGCACCGGCATTTTTCAAATCGATTGCGGTTTGATAAGCGCTGTCGTTGTTAGTGAAGACAATCGCCTTGTCGGCTAATTTTACGCCATAGCGATTTGTGTATGTTGATGCAGCGGACGCCAACATCACTCCTGGTCGATCATTATTTGCAAAGACAATGGGGCGTTCATGCGCACCGGTTGCCAAAACCACTTGCTTTGCACGCACTCGCCAAACGCGCTCCCTCGCGCCGCGACGTTCGCGCGGCGCTAAATGGTCAGTCAAACGCTCAGCAATGGTTAAAAAGTTAGCGTCGTGATAACCAAATACCGTCGCTCGAGGAATAATCGTTACATTAGCGATGCGGCCTAACTCCGCGATCACATCGTCAGCCCAGTCAGCCGCTGGCTTGCCATTTATAATCGCGCGAGACGACAGTAAACGCCCGCCGAGCTCTTCTTGCTCATCAGCGATCATCACTCTAGCGCCTGATCGGCCAGCGGCTAAGGCGGCCATTAACCCTGAAGGGCCAGAGCCAACCACCAGCACATCACAATGGGCATTGGTCTTTTCGTAGTGATCAGGATCAAGCTCTTTAGGCGACTCACCCAGACCCGACGCTTGGCGAATAATATGTTCGTAAGCCATCCAAAATTTCTGCGGCCACATAAAGGTTTTATAATAAAAACCGGCCGGTAAGAAGCGAGAAAATAGGCCAAAAACCGACATCACATCAAAGTTTACGTTCGGCCAAGCATTAGTGCTATTGACGATCATGCCATGGTAAATTTGAGCTTGCGTGCCACGTACATTCGGAATAGTCAGCGCACCCTGCTCTACCTGAAATATGGCATTTGGCTCTTCTGCCCCGTCACCAACAACGCCACGCGGCCGATGATACTTCCAGCTGCGGCCAATCAGTTTAACGCCATTTGCCAACAAGGCCGAAGCGATAGTGTCTCCTTGAAAGCCTTGGTAAGGCTTGCCCTCAAAGGTGAAATTGATCGGCTTGCTGCGGTCGACACGGCCACCATTTGCTCGGCGTTTCATGATTTTTCTCCGGCGCTAATAGTTGTATTAGCTTCGGCCAACTCTGGGCGGGGGTCTTCTATTTTGTAAACACATTGAAATTTATAGCTTACCGTGTCACGAATCGCATTGAACCAGCGACGGCAACCAGACGAGTGATTCCATAATTCTCGATGCAAGCCTTTTGGGTTCTGTCGATAAAAAATATAGTCGGCCCATTGTTCATCAGTGAGCGCGTCTGGGTCTGCGGGGCGAGCATTATGTGCTTCACCGCCATAACTAAATTCGCTTTCGTCTCGGGTTCCGCAGTAAGGGCATTCTATTAATAGCATCGGCCGGTCTCCTAATGCGCAACGCCGGCCGCGCCATGTTCGTCGATCAACGCACCTGAGGCAAACCGATCTAGCGAAAACGCGGCGTTCAGCTCATGAGCTTGATCCTTGGCAACGGTGTGGGCAAACACCCAACCAGAACCCGGTGTCGCTTTGAAACCACCAGTTCCCCAACCACAATTGAAGTACAAACCCTTGATATCGGTCTTACTAATGATGGGGCAAGCATCTGGGCAGGTATCAACAATGCCGCCCCACTGACGATTCATTCGTACGCGACTAAAAATCGGAAACAGCTCCATGATCGCCGTCATAGTATGCTCGATCGTGCTAAAACTGCCGCGCTGACCATAGCCGGTATAGCTGTCAATGCCTGCGCCGATCACCAAGTCGCCTTTGTCAGACTGGCTAATGTAACCGTGCACCGCATTAGACATGACCACCGTGTCTAAGACCGGTTTGATAGGTTCCGAGACAAAGGCTTGCAATGGGTGGCTTTCAAGCGGCAGGCTTAAACCAGCCATCTCAGCCAACACACTTGAGCTACCGGCTGTGACAACCCCGACTTTCGGCGATTCGATATAACCTTGAGAGGTGTCAACGCCTAAAATTTTGCCATTTTCACGGCGAAAACCGGTGACCTCGCAGTTTTGAATAATGTCGACGCCATACCGATCAGCGCCGCGAGCAAAGCCCCAGGCAACCGCATCATGGCGAGCCGTGCCGCCACGAGCTTGAAACGAAGCGCCTAATACTGGGTAGCGGCTATCTGGTGAGCAATTTAGGTGAGGGATACGCGTTTGCAATTCGGCCGCATGCACCACTTCGCCATCAACACCGTTCAATCGATTGGCATTTACGCGGCGCTGTATATCACGCATATCTTGTAGCGTATGGCCTAAGTTATACACCCCTCGCTGACTAAACATAACGTTGTAATTTAGGTCTTGGCTCAAGCCTTCCCAGAGCTTCATCGATTTTTCGTATAAGTGCGTTGCTTCATCCCAGAGATAATTTGAACGCACAATCGTGGTATTTCGACCGGTATTACCGCCGCCGATCCAGCCTTTTTCAAGCACGGCGATATTACGCATTCCGTGTTCCTTAGCGAGGTAATAGGCCGTGGCTAAACCATGGCCACCGCCGCCCACAATAATGGCATCGTAACGCTTTTTAGGCTCAGGGCTGCGCCAAGCTCGCTCCCAGTTTTGATGGTGGCTCATCGCATTGCGAGCCAAGGAAAAAATCGAATATCTGCTCATTTTCTACTCAATCACGACTTAGCATTCAATCACATTAACGGCGAGACCCCCACGCGAAGTCTCCTTGTATTTGGTTTGCATATCAGCGCCGGTATCGCGCATGGTTTTAATCACTTTATCTAAGGAAACAAAGTGGGTTCCGTCGCCGCGTATGGCCATGCGAGCGGCGTTTATCGCCTTTACCGAAGCCATTGCATTACGTTCAATGCAGGGCACTTGCACCAAACCGCCAACCGGGTCACACGTGAGGCCTAGGTTGTGCTCCATACCAATTTCAGCGGCATTCTCAACTTGCTCTGGCGTACCGCCCATGACTTCACATAAAGCGCCGGCCGCCATCGAACAGGCCGAGCCGACCTCGCCCTGACAACCAACTTCGGCACCAGAAATCGAGGCGTTCTTCTTAAACAAGGTGCCAATTGCGGCGGCGGTCAATAAAAAGCGTACTAAGCCATCGTCACTAGCGCCCGTCATAAAACGATGATAGTAATGCATAATCGCAGGGATAATGCCTGCCGCACCATTAGTCGGAGCCGTCACAACTCGGCCGCCACCGGCGTTTTCTTCATTCACCGCCAGAGCATACAAATTCACCCAATCGAGAATACACAAAGGGTCCCGTAAAGACGCTTCGGGTTGCGCTTTTAGGTTTTCATACAGCTCGGCCGCTCGACGTTTTACTTTCAAACCACCGGGTAAGATTCCTTTTTGCTCACAGCCTCGTTGCACACAGGCTTTCATAACCGACCAGATTTCAAGCATGCCTGTACGAATTTCAGCCTCGCTACGCCATACCTTCTCGTTCTCGAACATCACGTCACTGATAGACATGTCATGCTCACGAGTAATCGCTAGGAGCTCTTCAGCGGTATCAAACGGAAACGGCAATTCGGTGCGATCTTCAACAATGCGGCCAGCGCCCATTGCATCTTGATCGAGCACAAAGCCACCACCAACCGAATAATATATTTTACTCTGAAGCTCTTGGCCACCACCGTCATAGGCCACAAACCTCATGCCATTAGAATGGTGTTCCAAGGTTTCACGGCGATGCATAATCAAATCATTGAGTTCATCAATGGCAATCACATGTTGGCGATTAAGTGCAATGGTCTTAGAGCCTCGAATTTGTTCAAGCTGCTCAGCCACGGTATCCACATCGACCGTTTCGGGCATATCGCCCTTAAGCCCTAGCAATACCGCTTTGTCAGATCCGTGTCCTTTGCCGGTTGCACCCAATGAACCATATAGTTCGGTTTTAATACGGCAGACTTGGCCTAAAACAGCCTGTGATTCTAGGCCGTCTACAAACCACTTTGCAGCACGCATTGGGCCGATCGTATGCGAGCTTGACGGCCCAATACCAATGGTAAACAGATCGAATGCGCTAATGCTCATGGATAACCTCAAAATATATGACTGTGTTAAAGAATATAGCAGCTGCGCAAATCAACTTAACCATCTACGACTTACTATTGTGCCGTTGCGACGCCGCTAAATATCGATAAGATTACACGCAATTGACACCACTGCTCTACAATTAGTTAGATAAATTAAAAAAGCGTTGCAAGCTACTGAATTTGGAGCTTTGCACGCCATTAAATAATAGGGTTCGTTGATGTCCACTTTTTTAAAACGCGGCGCTCAAGCATTTCTCGCATTGCTTCTCTTGATTTGGCTGATTACCCTAGTGATGCTTAAATTCGAGCAGCATGAATATACGCAAATCACTGACGAACAACGAGCCCAAGCAGTGGCCTACCTCGATGGTAAAGTTACACCCGCGCCGACAAATTGGTCCTTTGAAAGTTTTACACCCGAAGACGGCGTGACCTTAAGAACCGGGGTTATTGATGCTGTTAACGCAAAAGGGACAGTGATCTTCGTACCCGGTTTTACTGGCACGATTGAAATGTCGATGGAAACGATCAGCAAGCTTAACCTCGCAGGGTTTCGAGTTGCGGCTATTGAATACCGAGGTCAAGGTAAATCATACCGACCTCTGAGCAATCCCGAAAAAGGCTACGTAGAGGGCTTTCGCCTCTTGGGCGAAGATTTGGCCAAATTTGCACGGCATGTTAAACGTGACGGCGAGCCACTTTTCTTTTTCTCGGTTTCGAAAGGCGCGCACATCACAATGCGCATGGCGGCCGAGCAAGGCATTGATGCGACAGCATTCGCGCTTGTAGTACCGATGATCGAGATTAATACCGGCGAGCTCAGCTACTCCTTAGTGAAAAACTTAGCACAAACGCTGAACGCCATTGGCCTGGGTAGCATGTATGCGCCGGGCAGCGCTCAATGGCCACCGCAACCTCTGGTATTCGGTGCGGCTAATGGTTGTAATTCAAACCCTGAGACGGCTCAAGTTCAAAGCGCTATTTTTGCCCTAGATGAAACACTACGGACACGAGGCGCCACGATTAAATGGTTAAAAGAAACCACCGATTCGACCCAAAAACTTCGCAACCCTAGTTTTATGAAAGCGCTGACTCAACCCGTAAAAGTATTCACCGCTGGTGATGACCGGCTGGTTAAAACGGACGTAGCCACTGAGTTCTGTTCAAATTTGGCAAATTGCGAGGTCACGCATTTTGAAGAGGCTCGCCATTGCATTAATCGCGAAAGCCCGGAACGTATGGATCAGATTATCCAAGAATCAATCGCTCACTACGAAAAAGCACTGACAGCTAACTTTTAATTAGCTACGCCGTCACTTGGTTTAGATTTATCAAAACTAAATTGAGCAATAGTTCTATGACAATTTATCGCGCCGCAGTTGGCGCTCGTCACGTGGCGACACATTGTATCGGTCTCTGTACGACTTGCTAAAATGCGGCGCAGACACAAAGCCACAGGCAATCGCTACCTCGGCGATTGATTTGTCAGTTTGAAGTAAAAGTTGACGCGCTTTTTTAAGGCGTAGATCTAAATAGTAGCGCCTGGGCACACAGTCTAAATATTTTTTGAATAAGCGCTCAAGCTGCCGCCGCGAAATACCCACCAAAGACGATAGGTCGTCTAATGCAAGTAGTTCTTCTAGGTTTGCCTCCATCAAGGCCACCGCTTCACTGAGCTTTGGCTGATTAGTGCCCACCAGTAACTTTAACGGAATACGTTGTTTATCATAGCGCCCGCGCATTCGGTCGCACATAAATTGTTCAGATATTGATACCGCCAATTGATTACCGTGCTGACGTTTCACTACCTTTAACATCATGTCTAGCGATGCAGTACCGCCCGCCGAGGTATAACGGTCACGATCAATCTCAAACAGGTCTTCCGTGACAACCATTTCTGGCGACATTTCTCGTAAACTGGCGATGTTCTCCCAATGAATGGTTGAACGGTAGCCGTTGAGCAAACCCGCACGAGCTAAGATATAGGTACCGGTGCAAAGACCGCCCAGAATCGTACCCCGTGATTTGTGCTTGTGCAATTGGCGACTAATTTGATCGCTCCATTGCTCCTGAACCCGCATACCACTGCAAACGAATAGCACATCTAAGTGATTCGCGTCTTCAAGCTTATTTCCCGGGGCAATTTCTAAACCATTACTCGCTAGCACTGAATTGCCATCCATAGTATAGGTTGGCCACTCGTAGTACGTCTCTCGACCTAATTGGTTCGCCATACGCAAGACCTCTACCGCCGAGCTTACGGCAATCATTGAGTATCTAGGTAACAGCAGAAAGCCGTAGCGTGTTGGCTTTGGTTCGACAACTCTCATATCACTAATCCTCAAACGCAGGTCAAGCAACCATCAAACGTGGTACTAAACATGCAGTATTTAAGTCGTAGCTCAACGCTTCCGCATACTAAACGTGGAGGCCTGGCGGTGAGTTTTTCTTATCATGTCGCCAAGCAAAAACCATGCCTAGCTACGCCGATCATAGCACTAAAAACCGGCTTGTAAAGACGCCAAAAACACAAGACCCCAGTGGCTAAACAGAGCTTAGAACGCCTCGGCAATTTGGCTAAGCGGCAGCCCTCTACGGCGACTCCGATCAATACAGCAAATATAATGCTAAAAAACCTTAAAAAACGCGATAATTTGCTGTAACCGTTAGGTTTCAACAAAAAGTTCATTTATTATATCGCTCCTATTTCTGGAACCATTATCAGGAGTGCCTTGTGCGCATCAATTATTTTAATACGCTGCCATTGCGAGTGCAGTTAGAAGAGCTCGGCAAATGCCGTTTTATGGACCGTAACGAATTCGATAATGGCGTGGAAATTATTCGCGACAAAAAAATTGTCATCATCGGCTGTGGCGCACAGGGCTTAAACCAAGGTTTGTGCTTGAAAGATTCAGGCCTAGACGTGAGCTATGCATTGCGCCCTGAAGCGATTGCTGAAAAACGCCAGTCGTATAAAAATGCGGTTGATAATGGCTTTACCGTTGGCACTTATGAAGAGCTAATTCCAACGGCCGACATCGTCATGAACTTGACGCCAGATAAGCAGCACAGCCCGGTTGTAAAAGCCGTTATGCCACTTATGAAAGCAGGCTCAACGCTTGACTATGCCCATGGCTTCAACTTAGTTGAAGAAGGCATGCAAATAAACAAAGACATCACGGTTGTCATGATGTGCCCTAAATGCCCGGGCTCAGAAGTTCGACATGAGTTCGTGCGAGGCTTCGGCGTGCCCACCTTAATCGCGGTTCATCGTGAAAACGACCCGCGTGGTGACGGTCTTGAAATAGCCAAAGCCTTGGCAGTAGGTACCGGCGGTCATCGTGCTGGCGTATTAGAGTCGTCTCCTATCGCTGAAGTAAAATCTGATTTGATGGGCGAGCAAACAATTCTTTGCGGCGTACTTCAAACCGGTGCGGTTCTTGGCTTCGATAAAATGGTTGAAGAAGGTGTTGAGCCAGCTTACGCAGCTAAGCTAATTCAATATGGCTGGGAAACGGTTACCGAAGCACTAAAGCATGGCGGCGTGACCAACATGATGGACCGCTTGAGCAACCCCGCGAAAATCAAAGCCTTTGATCTGTCGGAAGAGTTGAAAGACTTACTTCGCCCATTGTTTCAAAAGCACCAAGACGACATCATCTCCGGTGAGTTCTCAAGCACCATGATGGCTGACTGGGATGCCGACGATGTAAATCTACATAAATGGCGCGCTGAAACGGCTGAAACCAATTTCGAGAAGCAAGAAATTACCTCAGCGGCTATCTCTGAACAAGAGTACTTCGATAACGGTATATTGCTTGTTGCTTTTGTAAGAGCGGGCGTAGAACTGGCCTTCGAAACAATGGTAGACGCAGGCATCGTTGAAGATTCAGCGTACTACGAGTCGCTACATGAAACTCCTCTTATCGCCAACACCATTGCCCGTAAGAAGTTATATGAAATGAATGTGGTTATCTCAGATACAGCGGAATACGGTTGTTACTTATTTGACCAAGCGGCTCGCCCTTTGTTAGCCGAAAAATTCATGCCAAGCATTGGCGCTGACGTTATTGGCAAAGGCTTAAACTTGGATGACAATGGGGTTGATAACACGCGCCTCGTAGAAGTAAATAAAGCGCTGCGTGAGCACCCTGTCGAAGTGGTTGGTCAAAAGCTTCGCGGCTATATGAAAGACATGAAAGCGATTGTCTAGCTAATCACTCTCACACCCATTTAAAAGGCCGAGTTGCTACGCAAGTCGGCCTTTTTTATTTGATGTCACCACCGCCAAGCTCAGGTCAACGTCAAACCGCCCTAGCATAAATCAGTATGGACCAAAGTCCATAAATTGAGCATTATTATCATTCTAGAAGCGAGATATACTAGCCTTCTAAATGAACTTTCTTGATGCGTTTTGGCACTCATAAGCAAACGTATTTAGCGAACCCCAATATGTGGCATCATCTTAGTCTTTATGGCAAATAAAAAGCGCTTGGCTATCATCGGTGCGGGCATATCAGGCTTAAGCACCGCCTTTCATCTGCACAATGAGTACGAGATAACGGTCTTTGAAAAAGAGAACTATCTTGGAGGGCATACTGATACCCACGACCTAACAATAGATGGCCAAGATGTTCGAGTTGATAGCGGCTTTATTATTTTTTGTGCCGAATATTATCCCAATTTTTGCAATATGCTCGATAAACTTGGCATTAAGTCGCAAGCGACTGACATGAGTTTTTCGGCTTACAATCGGCAATCGGGCGTAATCTACAACGCAACGAATCCAAACAAATTATTTTGCCAAAGACGCAACTTATTCAGCCTTAGTTTCTATCGAATGATCTTCGATATCCTGCGTTTTTATAATTCCGCCACCAAGGTGTTGGAAAGTAGTGCCGCCGATGAAACGGTGGGCGACTATCTGCACAAGAAAAAATACGGTAAAGGTTTTATCAACGACCACCTCCTGCCGATGATCAGCGCGCTCTGGTCGGCCACTCCAGAGAGAGTAACGGAGTTCCCGATTCGCCATCTTGTTGATTTTTTCAACCGTCATGGCTTGATGAAAATACTCAACCGACCTCAATGGCAAGTGGTTAAAAATGGCTCCGACTCTTATGTGGCGGCCTTACGCGAGCAGCTAAATGTTAACTGGAAATCTGGCAGTCAAGTAACCAAGGTATTGAGAAACGAGAATGTCATGGTGATCAGCGATGATGGCCAAGAGCACATATTTGATGCCGTGGTATTCGCAGTACATGCTGACACGGCCTTAGAAATACTCGATACGCCAAGTGACCAAGAGCAAGAAGTTTTAGGCGCGATTAACTTCGAGAAAAACCATGTGATGGTGCACACTGATGACACGATCATGCATCAAAACACCTTGTCATGGGCGAGCTGGAATACCGAGGTCCCGAACGATTTTGACCAAAACACACAACGAGTTTGTACCGCCAACTATTGGATGAATTCGCTGCAAGGCCTGACGCTAAAGACCAATGTATTTACCTCTCTGAACAGCCAACACAAGATCGACGCCAACAAAATCTTGGTGGAACGAACCTATTACCACCCAGTATTCACCACCCAAAGCGTGGCCGCTCAAAAGAAAAAACCATTACTTGATGGCCAGCGTGCGAGCTACTATGTTGGCGCGTATTGGGGCTGGGGGTTTCATGAAGATGGCGCTCGCAGTGCCACTGAGATCAGCCAACTAATTCGGTCGCAAATAGTTTGAAAAGTCTTAAGCTATTCGAAGGCTCAGTTAGCCACCACCGATCGACGCCGGTCGAGCACAAGTTTCGATACACGATGTTTCAAGTATGGCTTGATGTGAAAAGAATTGGTGTATTAGATCAGGCAAGCCGGTGGTGGTCGTCAAACCGATTTAATTTGGTTCAGTTTAAACGCCAAAACTACCTGCCCAGTGACCGTAGTTTATTTGACGAAGTATCGGCCACCATCAAACATCAGACAGGCAATGATTTTGATGGTGACGCGTATCTACTGGCTAGTTTAAGCTATTGGGGCTATTGCTTTAACCCCGTTATATTTGTTGCCTGTTACGAAGGCGACGAGTTGCGATATCTCGTTACCGAAGTACGCAACACACCGTGGGATGAACGCTTTATTTACGTTCACGACACACAATGTTCAGAGGCTTCGCCCGACCATCGAGGTTTCCATGTGGCGAATTTCGATAAAGCATTTCATGTTTCGCCGTTCATGCCTATGAATTTACAGTATCAATGGAAGTATAGAATAGACGACTCTACTTTCTTTATGAAAATGGGCTTAAAGCAAGATGGCAAATCAATTTTTAACGCGACCTTAAACTTAAAAGCAAAACCGCTCAGTCGTCAACAAGCCAACCTTATTCCCTTTCGCTACCCGTTAATGTGCATCAAAGTTATTTCTGCAATTTACTGGCAAGCGCTAGTGCTTTGGCTTAAGCGAGTACCATTTATTCCCCACCCTAAATAACGTTTCCCGTGCAAACTATGAACAAGCCGATAAAACAAAGATCGATTAACCAGCTGATAATAAATGCCAGTCAGTTTTCAGAACCAGAGAGTATTCCATCGATTTTTTCCACCGTTGAACAACAGCTTAAAGCGGCTTCTAAAACGTCTGTTATCGATGCTTTTTTTCGAAAAAAATTCATCGAGTTATTTAAAAAACTCGAAGGTGGTTGCATTCACCTAATCGATAGCGTCGGCTCTACACACCTCGGCAACCCTGATGCAAAACTGCAATGCACTCTGGTAATCCATGATTTGAGTAGCTATACCCTGATTGCCTTGAGCGGCAGTAATGGCTCAGCGCAGGCTTATATTAACGGCCTTTGGAGCACTGACGATCTGAGTAAATTGATTCGCATATTCGTTCGTGACCGTGCGGTGCTCAACGAAATGGAATCGGGCCTCGCCAAATTCGCGCAATTTTCTTTTAGACTTTGGAACAAGTTTACTCGCAATACCAAGGCCGGCTCAAAGAAAAACATTGCCGCTCACTACGATCTGGGTAACTCATTTTTTGGCCTATTTCTTGACCAACGTATGATGTATTCGTCGGCTCTCTACGCGGCCGGCGATGACTTAAGCCGTGCATCGGACCGAAAACTAAAACGCATTTGCGACGCACTGGAACTAAACGCCGAAGACCATTTAGTCGAAATTGGCTCCGGCTGGGGCGGCTTTGCTTGTTACGCGGCGAGTGTCATCGGCTGCCGAGTGACGACCGTAACTATTTCTCAAGAACAGTTCAACGAAACCCAAGCGCGTATTCGCCGAGAAGGGCTTGAAGACCTGGTAACGGTAAAACTACAAGACTATCGCGATGTCGAGGGGCAGTTCGATAAACTAGTATCGATCGAGATGATCGAAGCAATTGGCCACCAATACCTAGATACTTATTTTCGAAAACTCAATACCTTGCTCAAACCCAATGGCAAGGCATTGATTCAAGCCATCGTGATCGACGACAACCAATACCAACGGGCACTAAAGCAGGTTGATTATATTAAAAAATATATTTTCCCCGGTGGTTTTATGCCCTGTTATAGCGTGATCACAGAACATGCGGGGCGTAATCGTCTAATGCTTGAAGACCTTCATGATATGGGCTTAAGTTATGCGCAAACACTGCGCGATTGGCGTAAGCAGTTCTACCAAAACATTGATCAAGTCAGCGCCCAAGGTTACGACACCGGTTTTCAACGGATGTGGGAATTTTATTTTTGCTACTGCGAAGGTGCCTTCGACGAGCGCGCTATTAGCGTCGGCCAAATTCTGTTTCGCAAACAAGCAAACGTGGATTAAGCCCAGCAACTAATTATTCAAAGCACCTGGAGAACGACGATGAACGACCCTACAAGCAAAGTAAAATCTCAGCCTATCGTAAGCAAACTGATTAGCTTAGCAGAGCAAGGAAAACTTCCTGACCCGTTGATACGTTATGGCATACGACGCCTGTGCAAACAGCGATTAAAAGACGAGCTAATTAACCAGCCTGAGCAGCAGCAACAGCGCTTTCAAAGCCTGATTGAAGAACTGCGCCTAAGCCCAATTGCGATCGAAACCGATGCCGCCAACGAGCAACACTACGAGGTAGCTACTGACTTCTACCTCGCCTCTCTAGGCAAACGCCTAAAGTACAGTTGCGCTTATTACCCAACGCCAAGCACAACCTTAGATCAAGCCGAAGAACATATGCTGTCGCTGTATTGCGAGCGCGCGGAGTTCGCCGGCGGCCAGAAAATTTTAGAACTCGGCTGCGGCTGGGGCTCTCTCACGCTTTGGATGGCCGAACACTACCCGAATAGTGAGATTACCGCCGTATCGAACTCGAGTACCCAAAAGGCCTACATAGACCAACAATGCGAACAACACGGTTTTTCAAATGTTACGGTTATCACCGCCGATGTAAACGAGCTTGAACTAGAGCCCAATCAATTTGATCGTGCGATCTCGATCGAGATGTTTGAACATATGCGTAACTATAAACAGCTACTTAAACGTATATCCACCTGGCTAGCGCCTGAAGGTAAGTTGTTTGTTCATATTTTTGCGCATCGCAATGTGATGTACCCTTTTGACGTAAAAAGTGAACAAGACTGGATGTCACAATACTTTTTCACGGGCGGCTTAATGCCATCGATTGACACGCTATTGCATTTTCAAGAACAGTTACACTTAGAGTCTCGCTGGTTAGTAAATGGCCGCCATTACGAAAAAACTTGCAATCATTGGCTAGCAAAAACCGATCAAAATAAAGACCGAATTATTAAGGCATTTCAACAAGACTACAGTGATGAAGAAGCCGAGCAATGGTTTCATCGCTGGCGTATCTTTTATATGTCTTGCGCCGAGCTGTTTGGCTTAGACAATGGATCGCAATGGATGGTGGCCCATTACTTGTTTAAAAAGCCTTAGCATCGCAAAACCTTAGCATCGCAAGGCCTGACTCGCTGAGGTTTTGGCGACCAAACGTTAACACTCATCGATTGGCCGAACTAAGCGGCTAAAACCTGCTCAGCAACTTAGGATATGATGCGGTTAACTAAATAATAAATAGAACAAAAAATGTCATCCAATATTTCGGTCGCCACCGCTTCGTCAGGCTTCTACCAAGGCTTTAATAAAATCGTGTCCATTACGCCTAAAGCTCTGGTGTTAGGCTTAATTGCTTGGGCCGTGCTCAAGCCTATCCACGCGAAAGAGACACTCCTGAGCGTGCAACTTTGGACCACTTCATATTTTGGCTCTTGGTATATGATTGCCGCCGCCGTTTTCATGATAGCGGTTATCGTATTAGCCATTATCCCACGCACTGGGCGAATCAAGCTTGGCCAAGCAGATGATCGGCCTGAGTTTTCATTGTTCTCTTGGTTCGCCATGATGTTTGGCGCCGGCATCGGCATCGGCATGCTCACCTATTCGACCGGCGAGCCACTGTCTCACTTCGTTACAAACCCCGACACCATTAAAGGCCTGAGCACCAGTCTCGACGCCGACAACGTGCGCAATGCCTTCAAGTGGGGGTTCTTTCATTATGCTCTAACGCCATGGGGGTGCTATGCAATTATTGGCATCGCGCTCGGTTACTTTAGTTACAACAAAGGCCTGCCATTGACAATTAGATCTTCGTTACAGCCGTTGTTTGGCAACGCAATTCAAGGCTGGGTTGGCCATGTTGTTGATATCGCCGCAATATTGGCGACCATCATTGGCGTTGGCGTGACCATCGGCTATGGCGTATCTCAATTTGCCTCTGGGGTCTTCAATATTAGCGGAGCGCAATGGTTAATGAACTCAGATGGCACCCCGAGCTTTGCCGCACAGTTTGTCGCGCTATTAGTGGTATTGATTGCATCAACCCTATCGGCCATGTCAGGGGTCAGCAAAGGCATTAAATGGCTATCGAACATCAATATGGGCTTGTCTGTTTTTCTATTGATCTTCTTTGTCTTCTTTGGCTCTTTAGCCTTCGCTGTCAACGCCTTTGGTTTCGCTATTTGGGATTATGTGGTGAATTTAGCGACAATGTCGTTCACCGTTTGGGATGTCACTGAGGATAAAGAGCTCGCTCAGTGGCAAGGTGGTTGGTCTATCTTCTACTGGGCCTGGTGGATCGCTTTCGCCCCGTTTGTCGGCTTATTTCTCGCTCGAGTATCTCGCGGCCGCACCATTCGCGAATACGTGTTGGGGGCAATGATTGTTCCATCACTTACCTGCCTAACTTGGTTCGCATTAATCGGTGGTACGGCAATCGACCTTGAACTTAGCGGGGTCGCGCAAGGCCGCATTGTGAATGCCGATATATCAGCGCAACTCTACCAAACTATCAACTTAATACTCTCGCCTGAGCTGGCCGCGGCAATGTCGGCGGTAATCGTGGTGCTATTGCTTACCTATTTAGTGACCTCCGTTGATTCGGCTATATTGATTGTGACAACACTCGCATCAGGCGGCGACCAAAGTCAAAAAAACACCAAACATATTATTATTTGGGGCGTGATATTTACCGCTGTTATTGCCTCATTGTTAGCCGCCGGCGGGATGAGCACCCTCCGATCGGCGATGATTATAGGCGCGCTACCGTTTTCATTTGTGATGATGCTGATGTTAATTTCACTACTAAAATCGTTATTTCTTAGCCGAACACAATAACCATGCGCACAATGCAGACAATCGGCCTCTCCAGCGCTCGGCGGGCTTTCATTGATCGGTAGCTTCGCCTAAATTGAAGTGTTCCAAGGCTCGTGGGTGTGCTCTAATTACCCTATATAAGATGCAGAACTGAAAAACACAAACATGAGTTATCAACAAGTTAGTCTCAAACCAAAATTATTACTCGGCGCGATTAATGAAAACTTAAATCGCTATTTTTATGCTGAATCAAGAGATTCGGCTAAGGCGCTATATAACGCTATCGACAAAGGCGCGACGGCACCCTTTATGCGTATTGACACGGCTGAGGCTGGCGAAGTTTTCTGCGAATTGGC
>JALZVW010000091.1 GCA_023301745.1 Arenicella sp.
GTTGGGTTTGGATGAGGCTTGCCTTCGTCTAGCAGTTTCATGCCTTTGACGCAGCGAACAATCAGCCATACCAGCACAAATAACAAGACAAGAAAGCCAACCAAAACAAACACCAGAATAAAACCGATTACACTGTAAAGTAGGCCGATCCAAAATGTACGAATCAAGAATTGGTAATGGGTCTTAAGCCAATCGGGCGCTTCGGCCTTATTCATGTAAGCCATTACCACACCAATAATGCTGGTAATGCCAAGCACAACACTCACCAAATAAAGGATGTAAATAAGTTTAACGTTCTTAGCTTGCGGTTGATCGTCGGTGTTCGCAACTTCAGTCATAATGAGTTCTCCCTGAGGTATTTTATTGTTGGTAGATTAGTCTGAAAATGACTAACGCCCATACTATATTGATATTTTTCAGGCATGGCTAGAAAAATGAGGCTTTTTCTAATTGTGATTCGCTATTGGCAGAGGGACAACCTTTGATGCAATCAGCAGCGCAATGCGTCATTCTATTGCTATTAATCTTTTAGTAGCTTGTCGACTATAATGCCCGCAGCTTGTCGATTAAACTGCCAGTGGCCTATCAATTAAAAAGCTGGATCAGGAATCTAAATGGGCCGCCACTAAGGTTTTGATTGGCAAAAAAAAGCCTCCGTTGATGTAATCGCGGGAGGCCGCTTACCCTAGGCGATGCCGACTCCAAACTTTGGGGGGACCGAATTTGGCTGATGCGAGAAAAGCAGTCGTTAACTACTAGCTAGTGTTCATTTCTCGTCACCAAAAATGTCTGGTCGAAGCTGGTATCGCGTGACCCTGCCAGCGGTAACGCGCTCAATACGCTGACACGTTCGCCACCCTGGTTGCTTCGCGCCAGATAGAAATTGACTCACTAAACCTTGTGAAATTTCACATGCTTGGGCAAATTCAACTTGAGTGCCACCATGAATATCCATGGATTTCTTGACTAGTTCTTCAGTAGTCATAATCAAATATTATTACTTTAGTAGTTATAAGTCAATACCAAAGTAATTGTGTATTTTAATACTTAGGTAATATCATGCGGCTTATGAATATAGCCGATCGAATAAAGCTACGAATGTCAGCCTTAAAACTGACTCAGGAAAGCGTTGCCAATAGAGCGGGTATATCCCAAGGTATGGTCTATAAGCTGGTGTCTGGAAAAGCTAAAAGCACGGCGAAACTGATTGAGCTTGCTAACGCTCTAGAGTGCGATATTCAATGGCTCGCTACTGGTAATAACACCTCGTTAAAGGAAGAGCGCGCGCCATACGATAAGCATCCAACGCTCACTATTAAACAATTAAAGCATCAATTAGCGGCTTTACCGCAAGAGGCACAGAAGGAAATTGCATTGGAGATTATGGAATCTCTAATTGACGGTAAGCAGCGCTAGTGGGGCGAATGCCGAGGCATCTTAATTGCAAGCAAACGGCTAGGCGGCGCTTCATGAAAACGATCTCCAGTTAACGACCCAGGCCTATGCCAGTTTGCTAGCTGACATCGGGAACTGGGGTCGATAACAATTATTAAAAATGAGTGCGAACGGTTAATCAGCGCAGATTGAAACCGCATCAATACCGCCTTCAATTAAATCCCCAGCACTTGAGCCATCGCTCGCGCTCATGCGTATCAACACGTTGGACCCCGCCGGAATAGACGCACTCACCCCGCGCCATTGCGCTTGGGTTCGAACATCGCCCACACTAACCAAGGAACGGTAACTAGCGCCACCATTGAGCGAATATTCAATGTTAAAAAAGTCGCCCGAAGCATCATCACCGGTGTCGCGCTGGCCATGAAACCAATTAAGTGACAATGTTGAGGTATCGGTGACCGTAATAGACGGTGACACCGCAACACAAACGCCGCCATCCACATCGTTAGCACCGGCCGATGAATTAGTTGAGGTAAATAATGCGAAGCCATCGCCTTGCGCGTCGCCGCCAACTTGGGTCACAACGCCAGAGTTCGTGACTTCAGTGGGGTTGTCTCTCACATAAGCGCCAGTCGAGCAGGTTGACGTTGGCGAATTTGACCAACCGGTAGACGTAGTGAAATTGTCTTCAAACGCGCACCCTTGTGGCGGAGTGGCGGTAATATTTAAAAATACCGCCGAGACCGCACCCCAAACACCGCTGGTATCACGACTGCGCACGTAGACAATGTGCTTGCCATTACTCAGCCCGCTGGTATCAACCGACGCCGAGACCGTTTCTGAACGCTCATTAAAGCCGCCGTCGGTCGCTGCCATGGTTTGCGCAACCGCGCCTTGTTGCCATGGCGGCACATCAATATAGTATTGAGACTCACTGACGTTTTGAGTGCTTTCGGAACCATTGCTATTGTTAAAACGGGTATCGTTTGCCGTAGCGGTCAACACCAGTGGGGTTCCCGCGGCTACGCCACCAACACTGGCACCATTGCTCAAAGATAGGTTTAGGCTATCGGGGCCAGATGGCGTGATGTAAGGTGTTCTTACTACTTTTGCCGCGTAGATAAGGGCCGGTAGATTGCCTGGCTTAATTGTATTTTCATAAACACTGCATTGCTGAAAAAATTGAGTGCCCAGTTCAAAGGTGTAAGCCGCAACACCAAGCTCGCCATAGCTAATGCTATCGCTTGTGCCATCGGTGGGATACAAACCGATTGACTGTTGCGGGCTATACCCATTAAAGAACGCAAATTTTCGACCTAAGGTTTGTAAGGCAGAACCATTCGGTGCCGTTTGATTAAGGTTTCCCCACGGCCATAACACCAGTTCGCTAAAACTGTGTATGTCTATATGAATACCACTTGTATCCGTAGGCGCCGCATCGATTTGATTTGGCCCTCTGCGGTCTGGCCATAAATTGCGCACATAAGCCTGCATCGCCTGCACCTCTGGCTCAGAACCCGCTTGCGGACCTCGGTAGGTAGCCGAACAGGTATTGCCACTAGAGCCCACACCATTTGTGCTATTCCAACTAAAGGTGAAATTTCGATTTAAATCGACGCCTAAGCTATTGCCGTTCGGGCCACAATAATTTTGATTGGTATTTTTACGCCACGACAACCCAGCTTCGGCGCGCTTACGACCGTCAGGGTTGGTCTGCAACATTAGGTGCACTTCGTGGTGATCTAGAATCCAAGTTGCATCAGCATCAATGTTATAGCCTTCAAGTAACCACCGTGCGAAATCAAGATTAAGCGGGGCGGTTGCGTATTCTCGCGCGTGTATTGCGCTATTAATAAATAGTTTAGGTTTATTGCTGCCGGTCGCTTGATTGCTAAGCTTTAACACGTTTATATCATAACCTCCTTGCCCAGCATTTTTAGTCCATGAATTACCAACATCGATCCATTGCGCCAGCTGAGGGTAGTCTGAAACGAATGTTTGCGCGGCTAAAAATGTTTCTTCAACAGTCTCGTAACACGGAAAACCGGGAACAGTAAGAATGTCAACACCGGTCTGCGCTAACGGGTCTAAGCCGCTGCGAATCTGCTTTTGTTTTTGCTCAAGTTTAAGTGCTCGGCGTTGCAAATATTGTGTCGCAACTTCAATGTTGAAATTAAACGCTTCTAACTGGCTAATTTCTTGCGGTGATAGTTCAAGAATGAGATAGCCCGCTTGGTAATTGGCCTCCAAGAGTTGCGCGTGAAAAGAAATTGCGGCTTTACGCGCGATGTCCTTTGACGGAAAGTAAGCTCGATATACGTTGGTGGTGTTTTTTTCCAACTCTAATAACTCGAGAGTTTGCTTAATTTTAATATCGTTGTCAGCGCTCAATGTGGTGCTAGAAACGCACAGACACACTAAGGCTAGTAACAGAAGATTAGGGTTCTTCATTTTTACGCCTCGTTTTGATAGTTTAGATTTGTAAACTTTGGGGGGCGAATGTTTACGCTTTTGCCAATTCTGGCACAAATAGAATATAGTCACATAAGTGACATGTCCAGAGTTATTAGACATTTGGTCTATATAAACTCTATACTCCAAGCCGGTCAAGTTCAGGTAGACTCAGCCCGTGCAACGTCGCGATCTGATATCGCTTATCGGCGGCTAGGTGTTTTTTTGAGCGACCCGGTGGGTATAAGTGCATGGGGCTATACTTTCAATGTATCGCACCTATCGTTAAAATCAGCGTTGTATTAAATTCAACTAGCGCCGATCAACCGTGAATAAAAAGGAGAATACAAACGTGTTATCAGCGTCTGTGAAAAGTGTAAGAAACTATTGCTGTTTGTCGTTGGGCCTGTTTACCGTTGCCTTGTTTTCGTCTTCTTATGCCCTTCATGCGCAAGAAGACGATTCACTAATGGATTACTTGCCAGCAATTTTATCGGGAATTCAAAAGCTCCCTAAACCAATTAACTTTAAAGTTGCCACACCGCGCATATCTACTAGCAGTACCTATGTGATCGACTTAAGTGATATCCCTATTAATGCAACACCAAGCGCATCTATTGCGGCGACAACAACAACCGAACTGCAAAAAGAAATTGATAAGGCAAAGGCGCAAGGTTATGGGCGTGTGGTTTTCCCAGACGGGAATTACCTTATTGGCGAGTTCGGTAACAGCATTTACCAAGCCGGTATTGACCTGCACAGCGAAACCGAATATGTCTTGAGCAGCGGAACAGTGATCGAGATGTTCACTAATAATAAATGGAATTATTGCGTAGTAAGAGCGCTAAATAAAACAGACGTCAGTATTCGTGGCGGCACCATTAAAGGTGACCGCGCAACACACATTTACACACCACGCGCTTCAGACAATAAAACAGCGCATGACGAAGGTCACGCCATTTGCGTTTGGAATAGCCAACGTGTCGCCGTCAGAGATATGAACATTCACAGCGTAACGGGGGATGGCTCATTACTGCTCGATTCTAGTGATGTTAGTTATAGCCGTAACAATATTTACAACAACCGCCGCCAAGGGGTATCGGTTGTCGGTGGTACTAGAGTGTCTATCATAGATAATGAGATTCACCATATAAGAGGCACAGCACCTCAATTTGGCGTTGATATCGAAGGCGCCGGGCGAAACGATCAAGACATTTTGATACGCAATAATTATTTTCATCACAATCGCGGCGGCGACATTGTTAACACCAGTGGTAAAAATGTATTCATTGTTAATAATGTCATGGAGCAAGGTGCCGAAGGTGGCGACAATCGTTACATCGATGGCCCTCTGGTAACGTGGGAGCGCACCGATAACGTCATTGCCTACAACACCATTACGATGCTCAACGGCTCAGTCAATGGCCGGCTCGGCTTCATTCAATACTCAGGCAATAACGACAACAACCCGGCAATCACCTATGTTCATAACAATGTCTGCAACAATTGCGGCATGTATATGTATAAAGCTCAGGGCGCGGACATTCGCAACAATAAGTTTTACGGTTATTTTTTAGCTTTGAGTGATTTTAAAGATGTGGTTTTAGTCAATAATTTGGTGACCTATTCTGATACAGGTCCAAGGTTTTGTTGGTCATACCGTTTTGATAATGTGCTCGGTGTCGCCAGTGGCAATTATATTGAAGAGTCGCCCGCCAACATTCCATTGTCGCTCACCAAACCGCATACATTAGATTGTGTGGTTCGTGGCTTTTAAGAACTGACTCAGCGCTGAGCCGGCTACCGTAGCTTAACTTCGTACCGATCATAGGCTCACAGAAGTGAACTATTTTTCTACCCAAACGTTTTCTCGACTAAAGCCTAGGTCTTCGCCATCTGGATTGTGACCAAGAAAAATAGAGTTCAGTCCAAAAGAGAAAAAATTCTCACCATGAATTTTCTTTCGTCTGATCCAGATTACGTTCGATTCTAATTTTTCGAGTAGGATTTCAGCCCCAGACGAATCAATAAGCATTTGTTTTGTGACATTAAAACGGACTCTACAATATTTCTCGATTTGCGAAAAATCATAACTCTGAAACCAGTTTTTATCAAAATCATGTTCTAAAATATCGTAATAATTGAGTTTCACCAACTTACTTATTTGGTGGAATTGACATGCTGAACCGACATTTAATCTAGAACTATTTTCTGCATAGAAATAACTAGAAAATAGTGCCATAACTAATGCAAGACTAACTATGACTGTGAGCACTTCCGGTTTATTCAACAATTTCAAAATTCTTCACCGTTACCTATATCGATTATTTGTCGCCTCCAAGGTAAATTACTTATATCAAGAAAAGGCTCTTCAGGGTTATCTTTAAAATCTAATGTCCCATAGAGATAACGATGGAAAGGTCGTGGAGTCAGAGTAAAATTAACTGTTGGCCCAGCATTACCAAAACTACGACGCCTTAAGCCAGCCTACCTGCGCGCTTTGGGCTCGCTCGGTTACCTGATAATGCTTCTACTTTCTTAACAAAACTATTTGATTATGATCTCTTCCTTTCACCGTGATGGAAATTCATATTTATCAAATCCAGGAGGCAAGGGAACAAATTTTTTGTCTAAGCCTTTAACTCTATTCAAATACTTAGTACCGTCAGGTGACGTGCTCAAAAGGATTTCAGCTCCGGTAAAATCAAAAAGTCTTGAACCAACAACAACCAACTCAGAGTTGCAAGAAGCTTTTTCTAGATCAATAAGTGAATGCCATAATTCAATATCATAAGAATTGCTCCAAAATTTCGGGTCATTAGCTAATTGGTCTCCTACCCTCAGAAATTGGCAGTATGCGACTCGCTTCAAAGATGAACCTCGCTCGTCATGAAAAAGCATTCTTACCGCGAAATACGACAAAGCAAGAGCACTGATAACTACTAAATAGATGATTTTCGTCTTCATTTAACTATACTCATACATTTAATGAATACCGCTTTTGGGTACGCTCTATTTCAGCACGAATCAGGATGCGAAATAACTTCAAATTCGAGAGGCCTATACCGTTCGAAAAACGCTTCAAGAGCTCGAGAGTCCCTATTACCTCTTGTTAAATAAGTGAAATACTGTAGTTCAAATGATTCGATAAATACATAGTCATCAAATTTAGCAACTTCGATTAATTCTACTCTGGCGCCAATTACTTTTTCTAAATAAAGCTGAACTAAATTTCGTCATAATAGTTCAGGAGTTAACAAATTAGACGCTGATCCCTTGGGAGTATAACGACAGCTAACGCTAAACCGCTCTAAAACCGAATTTTTCTTAGCTATTGACTTAAACGATGCTAATGAGGCTGCTGAGCATCCATGTATTTGCGCAACAACTTATTGATTCTTGTCTGATAGCCTTGGCCTTGCGACGTAAAGAATGGCAATACATCAGCATCTATTCTCAGTGTCACTGGTTGTTTTAGCGGTGCTTTAAGTTGAGCATCACGGAAAAACGCATCATCAAGTTCGTCGATGTCATCAGTATTGATCTGTTCATCGTCCATGGCAGATAGTCGTTTCCAATCAGTTTTTGATTCTTTTTTCATAACGATACACTTCATGTTTTGTGGCTTTTCGAGCCGAGATAATACGAATAACATCATCATGCCGTTCGGCATAAACCACAACTCCAACTAGGCTCTCTATCAGACCGATGCTAATTCAACGATCTTCACCGTAATTTTCTGGTTCGTCCAACAGCTCCAGCATCGGGTGATTAAAAATATCAACCGCATCCGCGAAGTCGATGCCATCCTTCTCGATATTAGTCTTGTTTTTAACCTCACCCCATTCGTATTGCATGGTTAAGTTATTATTTACAAATGTACATACACTATAGACACTAACATTTTGGACATATATAAATACACACGAAAAAGGCCCAAGTTTCAAACGAAACTTGGGCCTTTAACACTCGCTTAACGTCGTAAGGTTACGAAACAACGCCAAGCTAACTAAGCGGCTTTTTTCACTTGCTCAACAACTGGCATTTTCAACAAATATTCGAATGCGGCGAGTGATGCTTTTGCGCCTTCGCCCATGGAGATAACGATTTGTTTATAAGGCACGGTGGTGACATCGCCG
>JALZVW010000092.1 GCA_023301745.1 Arenicella sp.
TCTTCTACCGTGGCCTTGGGGTTCTCCAAAAGGTGCACACAGGCATCAACCACTTCGCGTACATTATGCGACGGAATGCTGGTAGCCATGCCCACGGCAATACCCGAACCACCATTTAATAGAATATTGGGTAACCGCGCGGGTAAATTTGTTGGCTCTTTCATGGTGCCGTCAAAATTTGGCTGCCAATCACTAGTGCCCTGCCCTAATTCAGACAACAAACTCTGTGCGTAAGGCGCTAAGCGTGATTCGGTATAACGCATCGCCGCGAACGATTTAGGGTCATCGGTCGAGCCCCAATTGCCTTGGCCATCGACCAAGGGGTAACGATAGCTAAACGGTTGGGCCATCAACACCATGGCTTCGTAGCACGCGCTATCACCATGCGGGTGAAACTTACCCAGTACATCACCAACGGTACGGGCTGATTTCTTATATTTAGCCGCGTTATGTAAGCCTAATTCCGACATCGCATAGACAATTCGTCGCTGTACGGGCTTTAAACCGTCGCCGACAAATGGTAATGCGCGATCTAGAATCACGTACATCGAATAGTTCAAGTACGCTTGCTCAGCAAATTCAGCTAAGGGTTGCTGCTCAGTATGGTCATTCATCTATTATATTTTTAGTCCAAAATGCATTAAAAAAAGCAAAAAACAAGACTACTCAAAGCAGCCAATTTCGGCAATGAAAAATTCTCTAATCTGAGTAAAAACCGCCCAGTTAATCCCTCGATTGACTACAATGAGCGAAACACTGTCAAACACCTTTCTTTCTATGACCTATCCAGCCGATGCTTTCTTCGATATTGAGACGCTTGTTAATGTCGCACAAGCGGAAAAAATATTAGTATTAGGCGACTGTGACCCTAGTTTTTTAGATAGCTATAGGGAACAAAAAGCCATATTGAACCATGAGTGCAACATTGTTCATTTGCCAAGCAGCGATATTCAACAACTCTGGAATCAACAACTTTGGGATCAACATCAACGATTCGATGTTGCCATAGCGGTCGACCTGTTTGAACATCTCGACAAGGCCAAAGGCATGCAAGTTTTGTCTCGCTTGCGCGACGTCTTAAGTGCTCAATACTGTATTTGTTTGCCCTTAGATAAGGGCATTAACTCAACAAAATGGCAGTTAACTGACCTATTTAGCTTTGCTTTGAGTAAAGTCATGTCATACCCGAAAGGCGACATTGAATATGCCTTATTTAAATACAATATCAACGATTATAAAAAGACACCCGATTGGCTAAATTCAGACAATTGGGCAAACCCAAAAATGTGGGGGAAATATTGGTGGTAAGCAAAATATTCACTAAATATTGCATTCGACAACATAAAGTTTCGTAGATAAATAAATAACAAATATATCTAACTAAATTCAAATGTAAAAATAGGGTATACGCTCTTAAAACACCGTGCTAACATCGCTAAAAATAGGCCGCTGAATTATGTTTTTTGGTAAAACAAAGCGGCGATGGCTTATTTAGATTTACCAACAGAATAAATGTGCTACAAACCAATTGGTTTGTGCTTAATACTAGATCTGAGACCTCTGAGATAATTAGCTCTTATGAAAGCTACCGACATCAGCAATCCAGAGTACTTTCATAAAGTAGTCGATTGCCAATATGCGTGTCCTGCGCATACACCCGTTCCTGAATATATTCGTTTAATAGGCCAGCGTCGTTACAGCGATGCCTATATGGTCAACTGGGAATCCAATGTGTTTCCGGGTGTGCTCGGGCGAACCTGCGACAGGCCGTGCGAACCCGCTTGTAGGCGTGGTCGCGTAGACGAAGAGCCAGTAGCGATCTGCCGGCTCAAGCGTGTTGCCGCGGACAATAAAGACGACGACGATGTTAATGCTCGTATGCCGCTTATTCCGACTCAGAAAAACGGCAAGAAAGTTGCTTTAATAGGAGCTGGGCCAGCATCATTAACGGTAGCGCGCGACTTAATGCCGCTCGGTTATGAAGTCGACTTATACGATGAAAACCCGAAAGGCGGCGGCTTTATGCGCAGCCAGATTCCGTCGTTCCGCTTACCTGAAACTGTGTTAGATCAAGAAGTTGACTATGTGTTAGATATGGGCGTGACGCGCCACTTTAATACTCGAGTTGAGAGCATGAAAAGCATTCTCGACAAGGGCTACGATGCGGTATTTGTTGGCACCGGTGCTCCCAAAGCCAAAGACCTGAGAATTCCGGGTCGTGACGAAGCCGATGCCAACATACACCTTGGCATCAATTGGCTTGAAAACGTGGCCTTTGAACACCTTGAAAGCATCGGCGAGAAAGTAGTTATTGTTGGCGGTGGTAATACCGCAATGGACTGTTGTCGAACAGCCAAACGCATAGGCGGTAAAGACGTCAGCGTTACCGTTCGCTCGACCTATGAGACGATGAAGGCATCGCCTTGGGAAAAAGACGACACCTTAGCCGAAGGCATTCCAATTCTAGCGAATCACAGCCCCGCTGAATTCATTGTAGAAGATGGCAAACTCGTGGCAATGACCTTCAACATTGTTGAATCAAGCTACGACGAAAACGGCCGACGCACCATTAAAGACACTGGCGAAATCGTTACCGTTGAATGCACCGACGCGATCATGGCGATTGGCCAAGATAACGCGTTCCCTTGGATTGAACGCGATGTTGGCATCGAGTTCGGTGAATGGGACATGCCGGTTGTTGATAAAGTGTCATTTCAATCGAGTAACGAGAAAGTTTTCTTCGGTGGCGATGCCGCATTTGGCCCCGAAAACATCATCACCGCCGTGGCGCATGGCCACCAGGCTGCGATCTCTATAGACCTATTCTTAAACGACAGCTCGGTTAAAGACGCTCGCCCGGCTCCTGGCACTAATTTGGTCAGCTCTAAAATGGGCATTCACCAATGGGCCTATGACAGCGCCGTGGTCGACGACGACCGCCAAGCGTCGGCTCACCTGCCTGTTGAGCAAGCACTGACTAGCCGTAAGATTGAATCAGAAATTGGTTTTGATTTAGAGGCCGCGTTTATTGAAGCTGAGCGCTGTTTAAACTGCGATGTCCAAACCGTTTTCTTCGAAAAGAAATGCATAGAATGTGATGGTTGTACCGATATCTGCCCAACCAATTGCATCACCTTTACCAATAATGATGAAGAAGGTGACCTGCGCAGCAAGTTAAATGCACCAAGCACCAACAAAGACCAAGACCTCTACGTGTCTACCGACTTGCCAACAGGCCGAGTCATGGTCAAAGACGAAGACATGTGCTTGCATTGCGGCTTATGCGCCGAACGCTGCCCAACCTCGGCTTGGGACATGCAACAATTTTTATACACCGTTACCAAAGCCGGTAACGAGCCAGCACCCATCCTTGTTGAACAAGTAGGTGGAAAACGGGAGCAAGCGGCATGAGCCCTATTAACAAACCAGTACTGTTAGACGAAGTCGTTAATGACTTCGTTGTTAAGTTTGCCAATGTAAACGGTTCAGGGTCGGCCAGTGCAAACAGCATGTTTGCTAAAGCTATCTTCCGCATGGGTATTCCGGTTAGCCCACGTAATATTTTCCCGTCGAATATTCAAGGCGCGCCTACCTGGTACGAAGTTCGAGTAAGCGAAAAAGGCTACCTTGGTCGCCGTGGTGGTCAGGTCGAGCTAATGGTGTCGATCAACCCACAAAGCATGACCCAAGATGTTGAAGAAGTATGCCCAGGCGGCTACTTCTTTTATGACAATACCTACCCCTTAGATTTCAACCTGATTCGTGATGACATTCACTATATAGGCTTGCCTCTAACACAAATCACTAATAGCAATTTCAGTAATCCTCGCTTACAACAGCTGTTTAAGAACATTATCTATGTGGGCTCGCTGGCGTATTTAATTGGCATTGAATTTTCAGCACTAGAGAGCATTGTTAGTGATACCTTCGCTAAAAAGCCGAAGTTAATTCAGCCCAATGTTGACGCCTTACAACTAGGTTTTGACGAAGCTAAAAAAGCGTTCTCGACGCCATTGCCACTGCAACTTAAACGCAGCAACAAGAACGACGGTAAAGTCTTATTAGAAGGCAATGCCGCTTGTGGCCTGGGCGCCGTTTATGGTGGCGCAACGGTCTGTGCTTGGTACCCAATCACGCCGTCAACCTCGGTTGCTGAAGGTTTTGAAAAATACGCCAAACAACTTCGTGTTGACCCTGAGACTGGCGAGAACAATTTCGCCATCATCCAAGCTGAAGACGAATTGTCGGCTATTGGTATGGTGATTGGCTCGAACTGGAATGGCGCACGGTCATTCACCGCCACCAGTGGGCCAGGCGTTTCATTGATGCAAGAATTTTTAGGTCTGGCCTACTTCGCAGAAGTGCCAGCGGTGCTGATTGATGTGCAGAGAACGGGCCCGTCAACCGGTATGCCAACACGCACACAGCAATCAGATATTTTGATTTCAGCGTATGCATCTCACGGTGACACCAAGCAAATTTTGCTGTTTCCAGCAACGCCCAAAGAATGCTTTGAGCTCACCGCCGACGCATTTGATATTGCTGACCGTCTCCAGACACCGGTGATCATGCTGACCGACTTAGATTTAGGCATGAACGAGCACATTTGCGACGACTTAGTGTGGGACGAAAACCGCAGCTATGATCGCGGCAAAGTGATGAGCGCTGAAGACCTGATCAATACCAAAGAAAAGTGGGGTCGCTACCTTGATGTCGATGGTGATGGTATTCCATACCGCACTATTCCTGGCACGCACGCTGAAAAAGGCGCTTACTTTAATCGCGGCACCTCGCGCGACGAGTTTGCAGTCTATACAGAAAAAGGCGCTGACTACCAACGCAACATGGAGCGCTTAGAAGTGAAGTGGGCAACCGCGCCAAAACACTTGCCTAAGCCAATCATCACCGAACGCGACGCTGCTAACAAAATTGGCATCATTCATTTTGGCACCAGCTTAGAAGCCACCCATGAAGCAATTGATGAACTTAGCGTGGCTGGCCATACAGCTAACGACTTGCGTGTTCTGGCCTTCCCGTTTCATGAAGAGATTGAAGCGTTCATTGAGCAACACGATCAAATATTCATCGTTGAACAAAATCGTGACGCTCAACTAAAAATGCTAATTGTTAACGAACTGGAAATCGCGCCGAAAAGCTTGAAGTCTATTTTGCATTACAACGGTGACCCAATCAGTGCACGCAGAATAGTTGCTGGTGTTACAGCCCATTTAGACACCTTGTCAGTAGGCAAAAAAGACGCGTCAGCCAGCGTGGCTTAAGCAAGAATTTAGAAGAGAATAATAATGAGTTTCTATAAACCAAGTTTTCGTCATCCAGAAGCACCAAGCAATGAGCTAGGGCTAACAGCTAAAGCCTATGAAGGTGGCATATCGACACTCTGCGCCGGTTGCGGTCATGATTCGATCAGTGCGTCTATCATTCAAGCCGTATGGGGTTTAAACATTGAACCGCATCGCGTAGCAAAAATGTCAGGCATTGGCTGTTCATCTAAATCGCCCAATTACTTTTTAGGTAAGGCCCACGGGTTTAATTCGGTGCACGGCCGCATGCCGTCAGTGACTACGGGTGCCAACGTTGCTAACCGCGACTTGATGTACATCGGTGTGTCAGGCGACGGTGATACAGCCTCTATTGGCATGGGCCAATTTTCACACGTTATTCGTCGTAATTTAAACATGATGTACGTTGTTGAAAACAATGGTTGCTATGGCTTGACCAAGGGCCAAGACTCAGCAACCGCTGATGAAGGGTCAAAAAACAAGAAAGGCCGAGCCAACCCATTTGAAGCAATCGATTTAGTCGCCCTAGCACTAGACCTTGGCGCCACCTTTGTCGCACGAAGCTTCTCTGGCGATAAAGAGCAACTTGTTCCGCTCATGAAAGCCGCTATGTCACACAAAGGCTTTGCATTGATTGATATCGTGTCGCCATGCGTTACCTTTAACAATCACGCCGGCTCAACTAAAAGTTACGACCATACACGAGAGCACATACAAGCCGCCTCAGTGGTCGACTTCGTGCCAATGGCGCAAGAGATCACCTTAGATCAGATCAAAGGTTCAACACAAAAAGTGGACCTGCATAACGGTGACTCGGTTCAACTGAGCAAGCTAAGTGATAACTACGATCCAACCGATCGGCATAATGCAATTCGCACATTATTAGACCATAAAGCTCAAGACAAGCTAATGACAGGCTTGATTTACGTTGAGCCAGAGTCAGATAACTTTCATGAAATGCTGAACCTGCCAAAGACACCATTGAACGAGCTTAAGGAAGACGTACTGTGCCCTGGAGCTTCGACATTAAGTTCTATTAACGACAGTTTTCGTTAGCAGAACTTAAGCACACACTGTCTGATCTAGACACTGACTTTCTCATCTAGACACTGGAGAGTTAAGCCTTTTTTAGTATCGGTTTGCATCAAACCGGTTTAGCCCTCTCTAGTTTGAGAGGGCGGGCGATTCGCCACCGCCTGCTTTATTGCTTTCTATTGAATTAAATCCGACGCCGTACTCAATTCGGTTAGTAGCTTTTTGAATTGCTGCCAGCGTTCTGCATGAGTATCACTTTTTCGATCAATGTAGGCATCAATTAAGTCTTCGCCAATGCTGTAGTTTAAAACATAAGCTCGATATTGCTCTAGAAAACTGATTGACGAGTCGGCACGCTTGGCAGACACCAATGAATACCTAACCGTTCTCTTAACCGCTTCTTGGCGCGTAATATGCCCATCTAAGTATTGTTGACCAACCGCGATTCGAGAGTACCGCAACTCATTTAACAAACCTTTTATTTGCGCTAGCAGAGCCGCGTTACTTGGGTCGATACCCGCCATTGGGTACAGTACCTCTAGCTCAAATTTCGCCTTCTCTTGATCAGGAAACGCAAGGCTCACGCCATATTCAGCGCTGCCCTCGGCAATCAGACCGTAAGGGCTAAACAGTGGGTAGAGATTAAACTCTACCCAGCCCTTGCCCTTGATTAACTCTTCTTCAATGAGAACATTCCAAACATGGTGACCGGGGTAACCTTCATGGCAACCTAAGCCGGTTGCGTTATCTATTTTGGTGGGGAAGTCTTGATTGATTTGCATCAAGCTTACATTATCGCCTTGATACCAGTTATAGCCACTCCAGCTCTTGCCCGTTACATACTCTAAGGTAAAAGACTCTTGCTCTGGCATCGTAATAAATTCTTTAGTGCGCGCGCGACACTCATCAATGGTTCGGCCAATTATTTTCTCTAGCCGATCTTTAGGTATATCAAATTTAGATCTGAACGCGTCTACGCGGCTAGCCAAATCACCATCACCAGGTAGCAAGGCATCAACCTTCGCCAAGGCTTGATCATACTTAGCGAAGTCGAATTTAGGCAACACAACATCGTAAATCAAGCGCGCTTCATCGGCGAACGAAA
Source organism: Arenicella sp. (assembly GCA_023301745.1). Lineage (GTDB taxonomy): Bacteria > Pseudomonadota > Gammaproteobacteria > Arenicellales > Arenicellaceae > Arenicella. The sequence goes on from JALZVW010000092.1 coordinate 7,441, forward strand.
AGGTTTCGCCGTTGATCATACGAACACGTATATCCATTGCCCGAACGTTACGCGAAAGCGACTTATGCCTAAGAGCGTGTTCACCGCCATCAAATGACAGGCCGGCTAGTTGGGCTTTTAAGCCACTAATGTCCTCAGCAAGCTTTTGCTTCGAACGAGGGCTCGCCGCCTGCTCTCGCCATTCTTTTGGGCCAAGGTAAGCATCTACATAATCTTTATCATACTGCCCAAGCTCAAGGCCAAGGTGCACATAATTTTCGGCCGCGGCGGCCAAAACATCTGGGTCACTCGACGCGCTGGCGACCCCGAGTAAACTGCTCATTAAAAACATAAATTTCAAAAGTGACTTTCTGGCTGATTCAAGTTGCATATTAGGGACCACGGTGATTTCTGCGATAGCTGCATTTAGTTCTTTATACCTAACTTTATCACACTGATGGCAGAGGTCTGTCAGTGGTAGGCGCGCCAATCAACAACAGTGCTTGGGGCTATTGCTTAGAGAAAAGAGTTCGTTTCTTAATTAACGACGATTTCACAATCGAAGTATTGGTTTCGGC
>JALZVW010000093.1 GCA_023301745.1 Arenicella sp.
TGCGTTACAAAGGTCTGTAAATTGCGCACTCGACTCATGGCCACTTGTTCTGAGTTAAGCGGTTCGGCTAATGCCCCATCGGCTAGAGAGATTGCTCGCGTTACATAAGCCGCCACTGAGTCGTTTAGCCAATCGGCCTTCTCCATTTGAGATAGCAAGGCGGCATTTTGTTGCGCCGGGAATAGAGGCCCTTTGAGTGCGACTAAAATACCGCCGGCTTCAAGCGCATAGCTTGCCGAGATGGGGTCATTTTCAACGAAATTATCCAGCACGATAGCGCCTTCGCTTGCGCCCACATTTGGGTCGAAAATCAAACGCATTTTCTCTACTCCTAAGTCAGAGAATCGTTGGCGCAGTAAGTCGATAACATGACTGGCTTTGGCATCTAAGTGTAGTTTCCAATCAGGCAGTTGATGCAAAATATACGCCCATGTTTTGATTACCTCATGGGCAAGACCATGTTCGCTGCCAATACCGATTAAGGTGTTTTTCGGCGCTGCCTGCATTGTCGCGTCGGAGGGCGCAATAAAAAAGCGCTGTGCGTCTAGCATATTGTCTAGTGTTAGCACTAATGGTGTGGCATAAACGCCTTCATGGGCTAACCAGCCGAACTGACGCCCGGCTAAATGCAGGCCCAGTGCGCGTTGTCTCGAGCCCAAGCGCATACCGCAGATATCGATAATTACATCAATCGCATCAACACGAACTTGTCTGGCAAAATCAGCATCACTTAGCCCCGCTGATAGAATGACGTCTACCGGCCGCTCAAACAGTTCACCGGGTGGCATTTCACCGTGCCAATAAACCGTTACGTGATCGCTACTATTCGCCAGCTCATTAATCACTGGTGCTACCATCGAGTGAAGCCATTGATCCGGAATAACACCGATTAGAAAGCCCATCTTGATGCTGAGCGCATCGCTTGGTTGCTCTACCCCATAGCGTTTATCTTTAGGTATGAAGCGTTCTTGCCATAGGCCAAGCTCATGGGCTAAGCTAATTTCCGAAAGACTGTTGTTGGCAACCGCGTTATGAATATAGTTGCTGTGGGTTGGTGCGTGTTTACTTCGGAGCAATCGGACATAGTCAAATGCCAGAACAGCGTCTTCGTGGTGACCAATTATCTTTAAACAGTCGGCTAATTGAAATGCTGCGCGGTCGTGTTCTGGCTGGCGGTCCAGAGTTCGCCTGAACATGCTGACTGCGTATTCATAATTGCCGACCATGCGTTGAGCCAAAGCGAGGTTGTAGAGCCATTGAGCTCGCTCGCCAAATTGTTCGATCAGCGATTTTAACAGGCCGGCTGCCGAAGCGGGTTGTTTCGCGTCAAGTTGAAGACAGGCTTGGTTGTTTAAAATAAACACCGACTTAGGGTTTAGCGCGGCTGCTCGTGCTCCCATTCTTCGAGCTTGTTCAAATCTTTTAGACTTGAAAAGGCTGCTAAACTGAACGGCATGTGCGCTAGCGTGGTCGGCTTGTTGTTCGATGATGGCCTCGGTGATTTCTATGGCTTCATCATGTTTACTAGCGCGCAGCGCTTGGATTGATTTGGCGGCTAATGCCTCGAGTGAGCCGTCTCCGAGCTGATTCATTTCTCTGCTCCAGTAGTGGCACTAGTCGTAGCATTAATCGTGAGTGTGTCGCGATTAGCGCTGCCAGTGCAGTCATCGCAAAAATCGCGCCATTGTGATCGCAGGGTATTGCCAAACTCGCGGGCAAATTGTCGCTTGTTCATCAACGACGAGGCTTTCATTCGTTTGCGTAAACTAAAACGTAGCTCTAACAAGGTCTCGTCGAGCTCTGACAGTTCACGCGCTCGCTCGGCGAATTCAGGTACCGTCTTGGTTGCAAGGCCGCTGAGATTGAGTCTACTCAATATGCTCGCCGTTCTTCGGCTAGCGTGAGTTTGGCCGGTCAGTGAAATCACAGGAACACCCATCCATAGAGCGTCTAACGTGGCGACTGTACCATTGTAGGGTGTCGTATCTAAGGCGATATCAATATTGTTATACGCCTCTAAGTGTTGCTCAGGCGTTGTCACGGCTGAATTGAGAATTACTCGTTCTAAGGCGATGCCGCGTTCGGTAAGCTCCTTAAGAAAATAGTCTGAGGCATTTTTGTTAATAAGCTTCTCGTCTTTGATGTAAAGCGTTGACCGAGGAACCGCTAGCAAGGCGCTGGCCCAGCAATCGAGCGTTAGGCTTGACACTTTGGATAGGTCATTGAATACACCGAAGCGAATATGCTTATGGCCACCGTTGGCTCTAATCTCAGGTGCTATCTCAAGTGGTTTGTAGCATAGGAAACCATTCGGTAAGCGTAATAGTTTCTCGCTAAAATACTGATCATGTAGACCAGAAGGGTCAGCGACTCGATCTGTAATTCGATAATCCATGTATTGTAATCCCGTGGTCGACGGGTAGCCTAGCCAGCTCACCTGTATCGGCGCGATACGTTTGGCAAAAACAGCCAAACGATTGCCTTTGGCATGACCGTTTAAGTCCACTAAAATATCAATTTCAGTGTTCGACATGTGGGCCGACAATTGTGTATCAGTCATGTTTGTGCTGTCGTGCCAGAGATCGCATCGGGCGCGAATAGAATCAGTCGCTTGGTTATTTTTCTTGTCGTCGTTATAAGCGATAACCTGAAATTCTGTTCTATTGATTCCTTCAAGTAACGGCAGTATGAAAAAACTAATTGACGGGGCACTAAAGTTAGACGATACGAAGGCAATCTTAAGTAAGCGATCAGGTTCAGTCGTCTGCCAAGCGTTTGAGTTAGCTTGGTGAGTTGGCGCCGCTTTTTTTGCCCATAGTTGGCTTAGCTGATAATTGCTTTGTTGCGTTGTCGGCTCTAAATAGTTGCTCCAATACAATAGGCGTTGAAGGTATTTGCTATTACTAGGTTCTAGGCTCGCCGCTCTAGAATAACTGCTGTAGCCGGCTTTGGTGCGCCCAGTGAGGCAATATATTCGCCCCAACTGCGCATGTGAATTAGCGTTGTCGGGTTGAAGTTCAATGGCGCGATTTAACTCTGCTTCGGCGTCATCAAGTTGAGAGTCATTAGTCAGCGCAAAAGCGTATTCTCGGTGTAACGCTGCTACATCAGGGCTTTTCTCGCATAAGCGCGCGATAATCTCGCAGGCGTCCGGGGCTCGGCTTCGTTCCGAATAGGTTAACGCGATATAACGAAGCAGGTTATTGCGTTGTGACGTGTTAATCGGGTAGGGCTCAGAACGTTCAGAGATCATTTCACTTAACTGGTCTGCGTAAGCTAAAGAATCTTTGTGACCCATCGCACGCATACATCTGAGTTTAGTGGTGTCTCTCCAAGGCGATGCATCCGCCGCATTGAGATCATCTAAGGCTTGCTGGTACTGGCCGTCATTAAAGTGGCCTTCTATTTGGGTTCTTTCCACGTATGCTCTTTATTCTTATTGTTTCTGCCATTGATTTATTGCTTCTCTGGCTAAAACATAAGTTGAGAAGCTTGGTTTGTCGTCTCCGCCTACCCAAGCGACCGCTGATAAAAGGTCAATACTTCAAATAATGTATCGACTTAGCACTGATTACGCTTCCCAATTCCCCACTCATTTGAGTGTACACCATTCGAATGAAGAGCGAAATTAGGTATATTGCTAGTCAATTGTAATGATACGGTTTTGCCGGTTAACGTTTCAATCCACCGATTCTTTTGTACACGCGCGGTGATCAAGTTATGCTTTAGTCAGCGCTTCACTTTTTAAGCTGAATCAGCGTAAAAAGCCCTTTTTTTGCAGTCACTCTACCCGTAGAATTGACCCTCAGTTTAGTCCTTTTTCTTTAGCTTAGTTGCGAGGCCCTTTTTGTTTCAACAATTAAACCCGCAACAACGAGCTGCCGTTCAAGACTGTGAACGCCCAATGTTAGTGTTGGCTGGTGCTGGCAGCGGCAAGACTCGAGTAATTACCTATAAAATTGCTTGGCTGCTGACAAAAAAATTCATCAATCCGAAAAATATTTACGCGTTGACGTTTACCAATAAGGCGGCGCGTGAGATGAAGGAGCGTGTCACCGAGCTACTCGACGCTGATGCTACTCGAGGCTTGACCGTTTCGACCTTTCACAGTTTGGGTATGGCCATCCTGCGTGAAGAGGTTGACGCCTCGGGCCGTAAGCCTGGCTTCTCAATATTTGACCCAGCTGACTCCCTATTTGTTGTGCGAGAGCTACTGAAGGCCGACCTCGATGATAATGGCCTAGTTGATCGAGTTCGTAATCAAATATCGAGTTGGAAGAACGACATGGTCTCTCCAGAAGATGCTAATCGCCTGGCTATGACCAACCCCATCGAAGTCGCCGCCGCAAAGGTTTATGGTGAATATGAGCGATATTTGCAGGCTTGTAATGCGATTGATTTGGATGACATGCTGTATTTGCCGAATCAGCTAATGCGCAAGTTCGATAACGTGCGAATCAAATGGCAAGATCGGGTTAAATTTCTGTTAGTGGATGAGTATCAAGATACGAATGCGGCGCAATATAGCTTGGTCAAGACATTAGTGGCGGGCACCAACGGCAATGGGCTAACCGCGGTAGGCGATGATGATCAATCTATCTACGCATGGCGAGGTGCTCAGCCTGAGAACTTAGTTCAGTTGCAAACCGACTTCCCGACCTTAGAACTGGTCAAGCTCGAGCAAAACTATCGTTCAATGGGGCGAATTCTCGCTTTGGCGAATCACGTTATTAAAAATAACCCTCGCCCGTTTGAAAAGCATTTGTGGAGTGACCTTGGCTTTGGTGACCCTATTATGGTAATCAATGCTGAGAACGACGAGCGTGAAGCTGAAAAAGTGGTTGCCGGCTTAATGCAGCATCGTTTTCAGAACCAGACTCCCTATAAGAACTACGCAATACTGTATCGAGGTAATCATCAGGCACGCATGCTTGAGCATAAACTGCGAGAGATGCACATTCCTTACTACCTGAGCGGTGGCTTGTCGTTTTTTGATCGCTCCGAAATTAAAGACGTAATGGCGTATTTACGCTTAATTAGTAACCCGTCTGACGATAATGCCTTTGTGCGAGCGATCAATACACCACGTCGCGGCATTGGTTCTTCGACACTCGAAGCCTTAGCCGAAACCGCCAAAGCTGACTCTGATGACTCAGGTAAGTTTGGCTTAGAAGCCTGTAGTTTGTTTGATGCTATTTCCAGCCCTTTTGTGCATCAGTTTTTACAACCCAAGCGCCAGGGCGGGGTTCGTGAGTTTCAGCATTGGCTTAGCAACATGATGGAACGCGCGTTAACCGAGGCACCAATTCAACTGATTAATGACATTCTTACTGAAATTGGCTACGAAGAGTGGGTGACTAAACAAAGCGCCAGCCCCGAGCAGGCCGAAATGCGCTGGAGAAATGTTGAAGACTTGCTTAATTGGGTTAAGTCAATTGTAAAGAAGGACGAAGACAAAAAATTGGCTGATGTGGTTGCGACTATCAGCTTAATGGGTATTTTAGAAAAAAATAACGATGAGGAAGATGCCGATGTCGTTTCTTTGATGACGCTTCACGCATCCAAAGGCCTAGAATTTCCCCACGTCACCATCGTTGGCATGGAAGAAGAAATTTTGCCTCATAAAACCAGTATTGAAGAAGGCATGGTCGAAGAGGAGCGGCGCTTGTTCTATGTTGGCATTACGCGAGCGAAACGCGAGCTCACCCTTTCTTATGCCAACAAGCGTAAACGCTATGGAGAGGTTATAGAGTGCTCGCCAAGTCGTTTTTTAGATGAGCTCGATGAGCAACATATTGTCTGGGAAGAGAAGCTCGCGCAAGATCCGCAGCGCAAAGAAGAAGTAGGTCAAGCGCATTTAGCGGCTATGAGAGCCTTGCTTGGTTAGCGCGCATTGAGCCGAGGTGAGTAAAATTTCTATAATATTTACGCTTTCAAAAGAGCCAAAGGCTTGACACATCTGGTACAATCGCGCCCGATGAACGAATAGGCGTGTGTATTTAAAACAAGCTCATAAAGCGCCATGTCGTTGAAGGCAGGTAAGTTATTGATTGTAAATAACTTTACAAGCTGATGTTTAATATAGGTAACATCGCTTAGCCACGAAAAAATTTAAATTAGCTAAAATTCTAGACCAATTGGGTCTGGACAATCTTAGGAGCACCTATGGCTGACAATAACGTTAGCGACGTAAATGCTGATGGCATGAGCGTTGAAGATCAAAAGAGGCGTCGTTTCCTCACCGGTATTACTGCAGGGTTTGGCGCCGTTGGCGTTGGCGTTGCGGTTGTGCCATTTGTAATGACTATGAGCCCAAGTGAGCGCGCGAAAAACGCAGGCGCACCGGTTCAATATGATTTTTCTAGAATTCAAGAAGGTCAAATGGTCAAAGTCGAATGGCGTGGCAAGCCAGTCGTATTGCTTAAGCGTACTAGCGAGATGATGGCTGGCTTAGATGCTATTAAGGGCAGTCTGGCTGACCCCGACTCAGTATCCAGCGCGCAACCAAGCTATGCGCAAAATAATCAGCGAGCTGATTTCGGCAAGCCAGAACTGCTTGTGATGGAAGGTGTTTGTACGCATCTAGGTTGTTCGCCGGTAGAAAAATTAGCAATTGGCCCAGACCCTCAAATGGGCGATGACTCACAAGGCGGCTTTTTCTGCCCTTGCCACGGTTCAAAGTTTGATTTGGCTGGCCGCGTATACAAGAATGTTCCAGCGACGACTAACATGGCGGTACCGCCGTATAAATTCGAAGGCTCCGTCATCACCATTGGTGAAGACGATGGGAGGACTGCATAATGGCTATTCATCGTCATGACAATCATAAGAGCGCCAATGCACTTATGGAGTGGGTTGATAAACGTTTTCCGGCTACTAAGGTTTGGAATGAGCATTTGGCCGAATACATGGCCGCCAAAAACTTCAATTTTTGGTACTTTTTCGGATCGCTAGCCATTTTGATGCTCGTCGTGCAGATCGCGACAGGCATCTTTTTGACTATGCACTATAAGCCGGATGCCGAGTTAGCATTTGCATCAGTGGAATACATCATGCGTGATGTGCCCTTTGGTTGGCTGGTGCGCTATCTGCATGCAATCGGTGCATCGATGTTCTTCGTTGTGATTTACCTGCACATGTTTCGCGGTGTTATCTACGGTTCACACCGTGAGCCGCGTGAGTTGGTATGGCTGATTGGTTGCGTGATCTTTGTCGCCTTAATGGCTGAAGCATTCATGGGTTACTTGCTCCCATGGGGCAATATGTCTTATTGGGGTGCGCAGGTAATTCTGTCGTTATTTGATGTGATTCCGTTTGTTGGCCCAGCGCTAACTGAATGGATTCGTGGCGACTTTGTTATCTCAGACGCCACTTTGAATCGCTTTTTTGCATTCCACGTTATTTTATTGCCGCTAATTCTAGTTGCGTTGGTGTTTTTACATCTTGTCGCGCTCCATCAAGTTGGCTCAAATAACCCTGACGGTATCGATATTTATGACAATGTCGACGACGACGGCAAGCCATTAGATGGTGTTGCTTTCTTTCCATACATCGTGATCAAAGACTTGATCGGCGTAGCGGCGTTCTTGATTGTCTACTTAGGTGTGGTTTTCTTTTGGCCAGATGGTGGTGGTGTTTTACTAGAAAAAGACAACTTCGCTCCGGCGAACCCGCTTCAAACGCCTCCTGATATTGTGCCGCTTTGGTATTTTACGCCGTACTATTCAATCTTGCGCGCAAGCACAACATCGTTATTGTTTGCCCTTCAAATAATTACCGGTGTGATTGTGCTTTGGTTGTGGTTGAGAGCGAAGATCAGCCTCATAGCAAAGGTCGCTTTTACTGGTTTGGCTGTGTGTGTTTTTGCCGGCTTAGTGTTCGGAAGTGGTAAAGCTTGGGGCGTCATCTTGATGGCGGCTGCAATTGTATGCTTCTTCTTGCTTCCTTGGTTAGATCGTTCACCGGTGTTGTCTGTTCGATACCGTAGTTTGCCATTCAAAATTGCCCTGGCTTTTTTCTTGGTTGCCTTCTTTATCTTAGGTTACCTAGGTATGAATGCGCCAACTCCAGGTAAAACATTGTTAGCGCAGATCTGTACTGTTGTCTATTTTGCATTCTTCGCGTTGATGCCTTGGTTTACTAGTATTGGTAAAACTAAGCCAGAGCCAACACGTGTTACATACGAAGCGCACTAGAGGATATTGAAATGAAAAAATTATCTGTTTTATTAGTGACTCTTATCTCTACTGTTGTGATTGGCTCTAGCGCGTTTGCCGCCGGTGGCCACGGTGCAGCGGTTGATGAAGTGCACATGAATATGTCTGACAAAGCGTCGTTGCAAAATGGCGCCAAGTTATTCGTTAACTATTGTTTGTCTTGCCATAGTGCTGAGTATTCACGTTACAACCGTGTTGCTGAAGACTTGGACATTCCTCTATGGCAGCTCAAGGAAAACTTGATGTTCACCACAGAGAAAGAAGGCGACTTAATGAAAACCACGATGCCAGCGGAAGACGCTAAAAAGTGGTTTGGTGTGACGCCTCCTGATCTTTCTTTGGTTGCTCGGGTTCGCAAACCTGCTTGGATTTACACTTATCTAAGAGCGTTCTATCAAGACGAGAGCAGCCCAAGCGGTTGGAATAATTCCTTGTTCGAAAATGTCGCTATGCCACATGCTTTGTATGAGTTGCAAGGCGTGCAACGCAAAGTTGGTAAGGCCGACCTAGAGAGCCATGGCCCGATAGACGCGCACGCAGCTTCAGACGCGGTTGGCGAGCAACGGGTTGTCGGTGACACTGTGTTTGAACTTCAGCACCCTGGTAAGTTAAGCCCAGCCGAATTTGATAAAGCAATGGCCGACTTAACGTCATTTCTGAGTTACATGGCTGAGCCGGCTCAATTAAAACGTAAGACCATCGGTGTGTATACTATCGCCTTCTTAATTATTCTAATGCTGCTTTGCATTGTACTTAAGGCTGAGTACTGGCGAGACGTTCACTAGAATTCTAGTAAACTTATAATAGAACGCGGCTTGGGCTTGCCCATGTCGCGTTTTGTTATTTTTAAAGAATGCATAAAACATCGCAAACTAAGCGCGTTCATGCATTCTAGACAACAATCTTAAAATAGGAAATTCGTATGAATACACTCGCAACCAGACGCTCTATCATGACGCTTTATTCTGGAACTGACTGCGTGTTGAGTCATGCTTGTCGCATCGTCTTGCAAGAAAAGGATATTGAATGTGAGGTTGTATACACAGATCCTTCAGATACGTGTCAAGAACTTGCTGAATTCAATCCATACTACGAGACACCAACCCTGGTTGACCGTGACTTGATATTGTATGACCCATTCATTATTAACGAATACCTTGATGAGCGCTTACCGCACCCACCGCTGATGCCGGTTGACCCCGTGTCACGTGCTAAACAGCGCTTGATGATTATGCGTTTGAATCGCGATTGGTTTGATTCAGTTAAGGCATTACAAGAAGACAAAAAAGATAAGGCGGCACATAAAGTGATTCGCGATGGATTGATCGCAATCTCACCATTATTCGCTGAGCAGTCTCATGCAATGGGTGATGAGTACTCATTGGTTGACGTGATCTTGGCTCCATTGCTATGGCGTTTGCCGACATTAAATATTGTGCTGCCAAAGCAAGCACAAGTTGTTGAAGAATACTCTGAGCGCTTATTTGCTCGCCAAGCTTTCCAAGACAGCATGAGCGATACTGAACGAGACCTTCGCGGTTTTTAGTTTTTTAACCACTGATTGATACGACGATGACCTCGACTAAACCCTATTTGATGCGCGCTATTTTTGAGTGGGCTGAAGAAAATGGTTTTACGCCTCAGGTGTTGGTGAACGCCGGAGGCGAAGGTGTAGAAGTACCAAAAGCACATATAGTTGATGGGCAGATAGTGTTAAATATCAGCTCATCGGCCGTACAGCTGCACGTCATGGATAACGAATGCATTAGTTTCTCGGCGCGCTTTAGTGGCATTGAGCAAGATATATTTTTACCGATTGACTCAATTCTTGCTATTTTTGCCCGCGAAAATTCGCAAGGTATCTTCTTTGAAGACATGGACGATGATACCGACCCTGAACCAAGCGATCCGAGCCCAACTCGTATGTTGACTGAGCCAACAACCTTGAAGACTAAAACTAAGCCGAAACGTGATACTTCTCATTTGAAAATTATTAAGTAAGCGCTTTAAGCTTTCCAATGATGGTTAAAGCGCCGCCGGCCACGTATCGAATTTTCTGAATCAGCCTAAGCGTTTCCTGAGTTCATCGTGGTAGTGTCGTGACAACTGAATTAGTTCACCGCTGCACATTTTTCTCTGTCGCTAAGCCCACTGCTAGCTCGGCTAGTTTTGATCACTGAATCGAAATGCGTGCCTCGTTTTCTCTTACTTGTCTTGTGCAACATAAAAATCCCCCGAATGCACAGACTTCTAATCAGCGGCGTTATTGTCTAGTGGGTTAAGCAAATTCCAGTTCTTAACCTGCTCATAGATAACCGCGGTTTCGATATGCGCGACTTCAGGCCGCTCAGCGAACGAATCGAGCACGAAGTCGCGCAGGGTTTCGGCATCTTTGACAGCGATGTGAACCATGAAGTCGTTCGCCCCGCTGAGATGGTAAACGGTGACGACTTCATCAAGTTTTATAACGTAATTTTGAAACGCTTCTAGGCCAACTCTCGAATGTTGGTTCATGCGTATGGCCACCATTGCCTGCAAGCCTAAACCCAAGGCGATAAAATCTACCTCAACATGAGCGTCTCTTATATAGTTTCTAGCACGAAGGTAACGTACCCGTTCTAAGCAAGACGATGGCGCTAAACCGATGAGCTCGGCTAGCTCTTTGTTCGCTATCCGAGCATTGTTCCTCAAGGCGGCAATTATTTCGAAGTCAATTTGGTCTATGTCGCTCATTCGCTCTTCATCCGAATTAAATTTGGTAATGTACACTCATGAGAAATATTGTATATGATAATGCCTTCTTTAACGAATTCATCTAATCTGATTTGATGATGAGCGCGCTCAGTGAAAACAGCTTATTCGATTCGGCAAAAACTATCATCGAGGACAAATTACACCAAAGCGCACTTCATCAAAGACTTAGTCTTTGGGCCGATTAGCGGTTTCGACTGGTCGCTCGAAGATGCAAGTAAGATGGCTAAAGATAATTATATTGATATGCACCGGCGCTACGCTGACGCAATTCTTTAAACAGGTTAAATTTTTATGACTGATTTCATTCAACATTTAAAAGCGAGCATCGCCGAGGTAAAGGAGGCGGGGTTATACAAGGCGGAGAGAATTATCACAACCGCCCAGAGTGCTCGGGTCAACGTGTCGTCGGGCGACTCGGTTCTTAATTTTTGTGCCAATAACTACCTTGGCTTAGCGAATCACCCAGAGCTTATCGCGGCGGCTAAACAAGGCCTAGATGATCACGGTTTCGGCATGGCGTCGGTGCGCTTTATTTGTGGTACGCAAGACATCCATAAAACCTTAGAAGCAAGGTTAAGCACCTTTCTTGGTATGGAAGACACCATCCTCTATTCATCTTGCTTTGATGCGAACGCGGGCTTGTTTGAAACTATTCTAGGCCAAGAAGACGCCATTATTTCTGACGCGTTGAATCATGCGAGTATCATTGATGGTGTTCGTCTGTGTAAAGCTAAGCGCTTTCGCTACGCTAATAACGATATGATCGAATTAGAGGCCCAATTAGTCGCAGCCAATGACACCGGCGCACGGTTTAAACTAATTGCGACCGATGGCGTATTTTCGATGGACGGAGTTATTGCCAACCTAAATGGCATTTGCGATTTGGCTGACAAGTACGGTGCGATGGTCATGGTTGATGATTCGCATGCCGTCGGTTTTGTTGGCGAGCGA
>JALZVW010000094.1 GCA_023301745.1 Arenicella sp.
CGGCCAACGGCCGAAAAATTGCTTCGGTTTTTGACCATCGGTAGTTTATTCTAGACGCTGCGACGTGTGTTATCACTGACCAATCCAGTTGCTCGGCTTGATAATTATTTAATAATCTTATTCTCACTCGGAGAACTGAAATGCCTAACTTTATGCTTACCTATCTTGGCTCACCCTCTATCTCTTCACCTGAAGAGAAGCAATCGCATATGGAGAAGTATCATCAATGGATTGTTGATTTGGGCGACGCGGCGTTAAGCCCAATGAACCCCTTGAAAAATGTGTCGATCGTAGGCTCCGACGGTTTAGTCACTGAGGGTGGTGAAACCGGTATGACGGGTTTCACGATTGTCAGCGCAGACTCGATGCAAGCCGCGTTAAGTATTGCTAAAGCCTGTCCCTTTCTTGATGTTGGTGGCCGCTTAGAAGTGTCAGAAATGATTGAGATGCCAGGTTAGAGACTCCCCACTTTACTCTGGTCTGTAGGGCCGGGAGCCTTCATAGTTTTCTTGTTGTTACACGTTGGCTTTATTCAAACAAAGCCGATATGTTTGCTCAACGGCAGTTCACGAATTCGCTTGCCGGTTGCGGCAAAAATAGCATTGGCTAATGCTGGGGCCGCAGGCGGCGTACCGGGTTCGCCGATACCACGTACCTTATCGCCGTTTTCGAGTATACGCACTTCGACTGCTGGGGCCTGGTAGAAACGCATAGAGCGATATTGGTGAAAGTTAGTTTCTTGAACTTCGCCATTTTTAATGTTGATGTCACCGCTGATCGCGGCGGCCAAACCGAAATTCACCCCCCCTAATACTTGGGCTTCAATATTGCGTGGGTCCAGCGCCGTGCCAACATCTACCGCAGCGAAAGCCTTAAGTATTTTAACTTTGCCATCGATGATGGCGACTTCGATGACTTCAGCAGACGGCACGCCGAATGACAAGCAATAGGCAATGCCTCTACCATGGCCTTGAGGTAGTTCGGAACCCCAATCTGACATGTCGGCCACCGCTTCTAACACTTTACGGCTAGGGTGATGGGTCATCAAATTGATGCGCATTTGCAACGGGTCTAAACGTTTTGCATGCGCGATCTCGTCGATCATGCTTTCATGAAAGAAACCGTTTTGCGATGAGCCGACTGAACGCCACGAACTAATGGGAAAGTCGTTTTTAACTCGGTAGCCGGTAACACGAAAGTTTTCGACGCCATAGGGTTGCTCCCATGCCCCTTGAATAATCGAGATGTCTGGGCCTACAGCGGGTACGCCTATGCGGCCCATTTGTGAGGCGTTAACCGGCCCGCCAGCGAGTTCTAGATCAATGGCGCTTGGCCCATTTTCTCCGACAACCGCTTTGAAACGTGCTATTCCGCAGGGGCGATAGTTATCGTGGGTCATGTCTTCTTCGCGAGTCCAGGTTAGCTTGACTGGCGCTCCCGGCATTTCAATGGCCACTTTAATCGTTTGAATTATAAAATCCATCTCCAAGCGTCGGCCGAAGCTACCACCCATCAAGGTTGTATGAATTTTGATGTTACTCTCATCTAAGTCGGTAATGGCTGCCGCCTCTTTAAGAGCTTGAGTGGGTATTTGAGTGCCAGCCCAAACATCCAACTTGCCATCTCGAAACCACGCTGTTGCATTCATAGGCTCTAGCGGCGCATGCGGTAAATACGGTACACGGTACTCAGCAGAGACTATTTCATCGGCTATTTCGAGGGCGGCGTCTACATCGCCATCGTCACGGAATTGGCTATCTTGATTGTCGCTGGTAAAACTGTCTTCTACCGCCTTAAAGTGAGCGGCCGTATCAGCCGGGTAGTTGGCCTGCGCCCAGTCGAACTCTATGGCATTAACGGCTTTAAATGCATACCAAGTGTTGCTGGCGATAACCGCAACACCATTATCAATTTCGACAATTTTTTTGACGCCTTGCATCGCTTTGGCTTTTTCGGCGTTGAATGAGTTCATTGCGCCGCCCAGTCTAGGGTTAACCCGAATGCTGGCGTACACCATATTGGGTAAATCTATATCGATACCGAACTCAGCAGTGCCAGTCGACTTGGCTGGAATGTCGATACGGTTTTGTGATTTTCCCAATACCTTCCATTGTGGGTTTGGCTTTAATGCTAACTCAGAATCGGGCTCGACAGTGGCGGCGGCCGCCGCTAACTCTAGGTAGCTTAGAGACTGGCCGTCTGTCGCGATGACAAAACCGTTTTCAGTTGTTAGCTTAGTGGCTGAAACATCGAGTCGTGCGGCTGCGGTTTTAATCATTACGTTGCGCACCGCGGCGCCGGCTACGCGCATTTTCTCATAGGCGTCAGCAATAGATGATGATCCTCCGGTAATCTGCAGGCCGGCCAGCTTTGCCGGTACATGTATGAAATTGCGTACCGTGTTTGCCAACGCACTGGTGTCGATTGACGCAAATGGTATTCCTTCTTCTAACACCGCCGCATTGAAATAAGCCGCGGACGGCGGCCCGTGAATCACCTTTACTTGTTCGAGACTGAGGTCTAATTCTTCGGCGACTAGGGCGGCGAGGGTAGTGTGAACACCTTGGCCCATCTCGGCTCGTGGAGCGATGATTGAAATACCGTCTTGATTAATTAAAACGTAGGGCGTTAATGCCGTATCGCCATCGGCTAAATCCAATTCGAGTGGGTTTTCATGAGGCTGCTTGTATTTATAATAACCAAACCCCACTCCGCCGGCGATGGCGATAGAGCCGAATAGAAAAGTGCGTCGGGTAATGGTGCCTAGCTTACTCATGAAGCGTCTCTTTCTAATGCTAGTTCAATTTTTTCTGGAGCGGCTATTGGCTCTGTTTTTAATTCGTTCTCTTTACGAATATTTTGAGCCGCTGTTTTGATCGCCGCACGAATACGAGGGTAGGTACCACAACGACATAGGTTCGCTGACATGGCGGTGTCAATTTCATCGTCGCTTGGGTTTGAGTTTTTTGTTAGTAGTGCTGTGGCGGTCATTATCTGGCCCGATTGACAATAACCGCATTGCGCCACCTGATGATCTACCCACGCTTGTTGAACCAAACTCATCTGCTGGGGTGTTCCAAGGCCTTCAATGGTGGTGATTTCGGCATCGCCGACCGCTGATACAGGCAATGAGCATGATGGAATCGGTTGGCCATTTAAGTGCACAGTACAGGCACGGCATTGAGCGATACCACACCCGAATTTCGGCCCTTTTACCTTGAGCTCGTCTCTTAGAACCCACAAAAGTGGCATATCTGGAGCGACAGCGACTTCGCGAACCTGACCATTGACGTTTATTTTCATTTTAATGACCTTAATTGGATTACTAGGTGAGTATAATGGGCTGCTAGAGAAAATTGCATGACTTTGAATTAGATTTCCGTTTTGCATGCATAATCGGCGGCATCGAATTGAAAAATGATACACAAGAAAAAGAAGGGGAGATTAGCCGTTTAGGCCTCTCTCTTTTTGTGATTCTAGTCGGTTCGTTTCTCGCGCCTTTGCAAATGCATTCGTCTACCTTGGCAATTCCCGCAATCGCCAAAGAAATGGGGTTAACCGCCGATATCATCAGTTGGTTCACCCTGTCGCAAGTGCTTACTAGTGCCTGTTTTGTGTTGCCGGCCGGTAAGCTTTCTGACCGCTTTGGCCGGCGCCGCATGTTTGCCCTAGGTTTACTTATCTGTAGTGTCGCTTGCTTTATTGGCGGTATTTCGTTCAATGGCTATATGGTGCTGTTCGCACGAGGCTTACAAGGCGTTGGTGCGTCACTCATTTTTGCCGCGGCCGTTGCTCTATTAGTCAGTGTGCCGCCTGAAGATCAGAAAGTGCGCGTGATGGGCATTTATATTTCTGTGGCTTATGTCGGCATGGTCACCGGCCCGCTGTTTGGCGGTTTCGTTATTGAACAGCTTGATTGGCGTTATGTTTTTTATGTGCCCGGCGCGATGTTCTTGGTATTGACCATTATTGGTTTTGGTTTTATAAAATGGGAGCGATATGGCGATCGCGAGACACGAATTCGCTTGTTAGATCTGTCGCTGTACATCGGTGCACTGCTGCTGATGGCATTTGGTGTTTATGATGCTACGCATCTCCAAGGCCAAGTTTTGCTCCTAGCTGGTTTACTCGCATTTGCTTGCTTTTGCTGGTTTCAGTCTAAGCGCCGTGACCCCTTATTGCAGGTCAAGCTATTCACTCAAAGCCGAACCTTTACCATTCTCGGGATTGCGCACTTTTTGATATACGTAAGCATTCTCGCGCTGCCGTTTACGCTGACCCTATATTTGCAATATCTAAAGGGGATTGATGCACAGTCTACCGGCCTAATATTATTAGTGCAGGCACTGTGTACGGCCATAATTGCGCCGTTTAGTGGCACCTTGTCTAAGTATTTCAGGCCCAGACATCTGATTTTTACCGGAGTATCAGGCTTTGTCATCGCCTGCTTTTTGTTGGCTAGTTTAGGCCCGCAGTCAGCTATATGGTTAGTCGTAGCGGCGATTGCTTTGATTGGTTGTAGTGTCGGCGTGATGGACACCCCAATCGTTCATACTAGTATGAGTACGGTGAATAATAAATTACTCGGCAGTGCGTCGGCGACCATGAATGGCTTGCGAACCATGGGCGGTTTTATTGGCATGGGTTTGGTCTCTTACCTGATGGGCTTACACCTTGGAACCGCAGCGATTGAGCCGAGCTTATACCCGCAACTTATGATGGTTATCGATCAGTTTTTCGACGTTTCTGTGGTTATCTCACTGCTCACATTAGTGTTGCTCGTTTATGGGGTCTTAACTAGGCCGAGGCATGAGCGAGATTAGTCTACGAAGCGAGCTTTGAGCTCTGGCGTTGGAATCATGCACGAGTCACGCTTGCCCATTAATTTGTAGCGGTTTTGGGCAATCAGGCTGTAGACCGAGTCTCGAACAAATAATGGTACGAACCTTAAGTAAGATACCAGCGACCATGGACCTGATAGATCTTTGCTTATCTCTAGAGCGGCGCTGGACTTTAAATATACTTCTTGATTCTTTATCAGAACAAAGGTGTTTGGGTCGTTGGGGTCAATCTCAAGATCACTGAGCAGCTCGGCACCTAGCTTGCCTTGAACTGTAGTGAAAGTGAAACGAGCCTTAGGGTCTCGTTGAATAATAAAATTAATTGATGCATTACAAAAGTTGCAGATACCATCGAAAATAATAAGGTTGTTAGAGGAGTCCACTGTTTAGCTGCTTTTATCGGAGCCTGCCTTTTCTTCAGAAAGACGTTTGCTCTCTTTTTTTAGAGGGCTGCCTTGAGGGCAAAAATTAGCCGCGAAGTTCACCAGCGTATTTACTAAATTTTGCTCGCTTAGAGAGTAATGTACATACTGCCCTCGTTTTTCACTGTGAACCAGTCCGGCGCTTTCTAGCAATTTTAAATGCTTGCTAAGGGCGGGGCGCGTCATTTCGAAACGCTCAGCAATTTGCCCCGAGGTTAGTGATGTCTCCGAGAGGTAACTGAGTATTAGCCTTCGAGGCGTTGACGATAAGGCCTCGAACACTTTAGCGGATTCATTATTGCTGTTCATACAATCATCATCGGGGTTTTGTGCAATGGCCAATATACGAAATCGCCATGCTTTGCATAAGTCTAAATTGAGTAATGTCGCCGAATTCGGCGAAATCAATTTTCTTTTGTTTTAGACGAAAAATATACCATAGCATCATCAACGGGTTTTTAGACGGCCCCATTCCTTGAATCTCTTTAATATCTAACTGACTATCGAGCAAAAGTGTTTGCAGTTCTTTAGGCGTGATGAATTTGTGCCATACATGGGCGTTTTTGGGCGCAAACCTGGTCGGTGGAAAGTCCTGCGCAACCCATATAACGGATAAATAACTCATCAGAGTGCGATTTATTGTGTCGAATACAAAGGTGCCGCCCGGTTTTAATACACGGTTTATTTCTGTGATCACTAAGCCGAGATCGTCAACGTGTTCGAGTACATCACAACAAGTAACTAAATCGAACGTATTATCTTTAAATGGCAGGCTTTCAGCGGCCGCATGCTGGTAATTTATGCTCAAACCCGCTTCTTGGGCATGTTGCTTTGCGGTGTTTAAGCTCGCTTGTGATAGGTCTATGCCGTTTACATGGTCGCTGAATTTCGCAAGGTCTTCGGTGATGATGCCGCCGCCACAGCCTATGTCGAGGCACTTCACCTCAGGTGAAATGGCGCCTTTCAAGCTTTCGCGTATGTAATTTTCTCTAAGTGGTTGAAGGCCGGTTTCTAAAATATTTAAAAACGAGCTTGGGTCCCACCAGTCATTGGCTAGCTGATTATAAATATCGTTGTTGATTTCAGGCTTCATAATTATTTACCAATTTAACTAATTAACTATTTAGTTAAATATAGTATTGATTTATAGTAGACGCAAGCGAAATTTACCCAAGGTGACGTTATGCAACATCAACAAGATAATGACTCTAGAGAGATCTGCGTTTACTACAATAGTGCTTGCCCAGTTTGTAACGCCGGTATCGAATACCAAAAGCGTAAAAAACTCGAGGCCGACATTGCGTGGAACGATATCCATACCGATAATCATTTGGTAGAACGGCTTTCTTCTGATTTAGAGACAGTAAGAAAGTACCTGCATTTAACTGACCAACAAGGTCAGCTTCATGTTGGTATTGATGCGTTCATCATTATTTGGAAAAATAGCCATAATCAGGCTTATCTGGCGAAAATATTTTCTTGGCCGTTAATACACCCGGTTGCGACGATAACTTACCGGGCATTCGCAAAGGCACTGTACCGATGGAATCGAAGGAAGAAGCACTGGTGATCTCTCGAGCTTAGATCGTTGCCCTAGTGTAAATCAGGTTTGGCAAACCATGAACCATGCGCTGGCAAAATAAGAACAATTAACCCAAGGAAGATATACCCCAGCATTTGATTTACTGACGACCACTCTTGCAAGACATAATGACCAAACAGTAGCGACAACATAAACCCGAACCAAGTGTAAATAGCAATCGTTCTGTATCGGTTTGAAAATAGAGCAAGGCCTAAACCGATTTCAATAAATGGCACAGCCGATAGGTATAGATTAACCAGTGTCGCTGGCAGCGTGATTCTCAAATCCGTTTGAAATAAATCGGAGTAGTATTGGTAAAAACCATGATTACTGAAAAGCTTGCTAGTTCCAGCGGTCAGTAAAATGATGATCATAGTTAATCTGGCGATCCGTTCAGCATCTTGTAATCGGTGTTTAGATATCATCATTTAATTATTCACTAAACGCGTTAAACCGGGGTTGTCAGAAATAAGGTCAGCTAAGCTGGTGTTTTCTAGAGCGGCGTAGAAAGCCTCATTGGCTTTTTGTAAAACGCCGGTTAGGCTACAACGCGGGTGTAACGGGCAGTTAGCTTTAGCGCAATTAATGACATTATCGTGATTTTCGGTTTTGCGAACCACTTCGCTCACGGTAATGTTGCTAGGGTTTCCATTTAACCTTACGCCACCGTTGCGACCTCGAATAGACTCGAGGTAGCCTAGTTTAACCAAGTTGTGGACTACTTTAACCATATGATTATTTGACGCCATGTAAGTGGTCGACAGGTGGCTTATGCTGATGATGTCATCAGGTTTAGATGCTAAATACATCAAAACCCTAAGGGAGATATCTGTATAACGAGTAATTTGCATAGCGCATTCTCCAAAGGTTAAATAGCCTTATAATTATACATGTTAATGATGTACATGTATTTGAGATGCCGATACTCTAGTCTATCGCGCCAACAGTGATCGGGTTTAATTAATATCGGCCAGAGAGTCTAACAAATAGAGGCAGTAAAACTATGAAACGACTTATCGACCGCATTGATACGCGAACCGCTACCGAGAAACTGGGCTTAGAATGCTGGCACGAAATAGAACAAACGAACGCGCATCGCGTTGGTGATTTGATTGATTGTTCTCAGTGCGATGCGCTAGATTTTCCACTAGGTTTGAGCGCCTATAAAACAACACCGGTATTTAATCAACAGACTATCCCCAAGGGGTTTAGACGTGCACACTCAACCAAGAAAGGCGTGTGGGCATTGATTAAGATTGTGAGCGGGCAGGTACATTATGTGGTCGACGACTTAGATGAGCTATGCGTTGTATTAGATGAAAATTTAGAAGGTGTTATTGCACCGCAGATGATGCATCACCTTGACGTGATCGGCGATGTTGAACTTTATGTCGAGTTCTACACTCACTAGTGGTCTTTAGAGCGCAAACATAAGAGAGCTAATATGAAGTCTGAAAATTTACGTTTTGGGTATCAAGATCACTCCTATCAGGCGGCGGGTCAGCTAGACGGAATTACGCAACTGGTCGACGATTTTTATCAGGTGATGGATAGCTTACCCAGAGCACAACGTATTCGTGATATGCACCCGAGTGACTTAACTGTCTCGAGAGACAAGTTAACGCTATTTCTATGCGCATGGTTGGGAGGGCCTCGTTTATTTTCAGATAAATACGGGGCGATCAGTATTCCTCAAATACACTCGCATTTAGATGTGGTCGAAGACGACAAGCATGCGTGGCTTGAATGCATGCAGCATGCTATAGACCGGCAAGCCTATAACGTTGATTTTGGTGAGTATCTAATTGCCCAGCTGGGAGTGCCCGCCGAACGCGTAGAGCAAGTTTGCCAACACATGCGGTCGATAAAATAATTGCGGGCTTGGCCTAAACCTTGTTAAGCTGAATTCGGTCGCTATTCATAAGCCCGGCGTGAGTTTCTTTGCTCGATCATTTTGATCGACGAACAAGGGGTATAGATAATATAGTGTCAATGCTACCGCGAGGCTAAGCAGTGCTTTGCCTAACAAGGCTTGCTCGCTTAAGGAATATATATTGCATAAACGGGTCGGCGATATTAGGTAGATCCAGCCTAAGCGCAGTAGCATACTGAGCAGTTCTATCTTTACGAAACCACGTATTACAAAATTGCTTTGAGACCAGCTTAACCCCAGAGGTAGGCCGACTAAGGTAAACATTGAAAAGTGTTTAATTAACTGTATTTGAGTGTTACTTGCGGCTAACTCCATCCAATTGGGTATCATCCAAAAGGCTAATGTGAAGCTTGCTATGAGAACCCCTGCGATGCCTTTATAATTGCTTAGTTTATTGAGCCAATGTTGTTCAATATCGAAACTTGATCCTAGCTTCCAACCGCAATAGATCAACAATGTGTAAGCAATTAACACATTGTTGATCATGCTTGCTTCGAAATTAGTGTTGATGGCGAAGAGAGAATAGGCCAAGGCACAAAATATCCAAAAAATGCGTTCAATCATCTTGCTTACCTCTTTGCTTGAATCGGTATTTGGTGCGCGCTGTTGGCAATGATGTAAGCGATGGCATTATCGATTTCATCGTCATTGAATATCTTTTTCAGTCGCCCTTGCTCGATGACATAAATGGCGGCATTGTGGGTGTACCCGCCAAATTCATCGTCTATAACAACCACGCCGAAGCGCTGAATTAGAGCGTCAAGGGTTTGCGTAGATTGAGGCACTAGAGCGCTCCATACGCGATCATCAGCTTGATGCCAAGTGAGATAGTCATTGAGCATCTCAGGTGAGTCATGTTTTAGGTCAAAACTAATGCTGAGCATTTCTACTTGATCAGCCAAGCCTAACTCATACAGCGTGTCTTGCAGTTGCTTAAACCTAAACCCTAAGGTGCTGCAAACCGTGGGGCAGCGGGTATAGATAAAGTTGAGCACGACAAATGGTTGGCTTGACCCAGCGATCGTTCGCGGGTGTTGCCGATGGTTTAATAATAGGCTATCAGGCAACTCGGATGTATCGCCCAGTACGCGCAAGCGGCGAGCCTCTTCAGCAGTCCAAACACTGAGGCTATTTGTAGCCCAGCTAAGAGTTGATATGCCTAAGCAGGTGACCAAGACGGCGCACAAAGTAGACGTAATTATGGGCGCTCTTCTTTGTGCTAGTTGCGTCAAAGTGTTCTTGCCTTGGGCAGTCGAATAACGATTTTAATGACCAGAATCAACATCGCCAGAACAATGAAACTACCAAATACGGTCGCTACTTGGCTATACACAATCCATTCAGGGAAGTGTTCAGCCCAGCGGCGTGGAACACTGGCTGTGCCACTGATTAGAAACATCATTGAGAAGCCAATTGAGCCTAGTGTGTAAACCCAAATAGCCGAGGTGTCTGCGGCCGTCATCGGTTTGACGTCTATCGGTTTATTGGGGTTGATTGGTGCAGACTGATCGTCGCCGTTAATCATGTAAATCATAAAGCCGAGTAACATCGCGACTAAGCCTGTCAGCAAGTAAAAATGAAAGTGCCCTGGCACCCATAAGGTATTGTGCATTACTTTATTTACCGCGACGGTCGCATCAATAATGGCGGGAATCACGCCTGCTGACCAACCGAATATAGCGATCATGAGCAGCAGGCTTGCGGCGTCCCATTTGATGCCGGAGCGATGCACAATAGTCAACGCGCCCCATGCAGTTACAATGATGAGTGGAATACCGTTAGCGTAGGAGAATATTTGAGCTGATATCGCCATCCATGACGGCATTGCAAAGTCCATCATCAAGTGATGAGGGTATACTGCCATCACCATCAGCGACGATGCGGTCCAGGCGGCTAAGAAAACTTTGTTTACTTTCCATGTGCGACCGGTGTATTGCGGCAGTAGTTCGTATACCGCGATCACCGCTTGATAGATTGTGGCGTTGATGAATACGTGGCCAAAGAAGTAGGTTAAATTTTTAGTGAGCAAAGGGTCTACTTCAAAGCGTGGCACGTACAAATTAATCAAAATAAGTACAAGCACGACAGCGCCAGCTAAGATGCCCAAAATATTTACAATAAACACCATGGTGCCCGCAACAATAGTCGCGGGTGGCATAGTGTCGCTAGAGTTTTTGAATAGTTGTGGCCACCCTAGCGCTTTGGGAATGCTGCCGTACTCTTTAAGAATCGCCCTAGCGACTTCCAAATAAAATATCAGAAACCCTACGCCAATAAGTAATAGACCAACGATAAAGGCGGTTGCTGCACCGGTGCTCCAAATGCCCAAGCCATGAGATGGTAGTGGAAACAAAAAGGTCCACGCGCCGGCAAAGCCACCTATGAAAATACTACCGAGTATCAGAACCACACCGGTTAAAAATAGGCCAAGATTAATCCAAAGTATGGGTGTATAGAGGTTGGTGTAGCGGCGTAAAAAGTACCAAAGTACAGCGCTCGCTGCGAGTCCTGATGTGACTATCATGCTGCCGCCATGGGCGGTCATTAATTGATAAAAGAATTGCGGGGGCACACCAATTAATTGAGCTTGAGAGGCTCGCATTACTAAACCGACAATCATCATCAGTAGAAACACAATAGCGCTGATGCCGACGTAACATAAGATTGCTAGGCGAGCGGATTTATTTAACGGCTGGAGTGGGCTCATAACTTAACCCTCGTCGTTAACAGTGAATGTTGAAATCATCGAGTGGTGAACCAAGCCGCAGTATTCCATGCACATAAGCTTGTACTCGCCCGCCTCTTTAAATGTATAGGCTAGCTTATTTGTATAGTCGGGCATAGCCTGAACCTGAGTTAATAAACGCAGGTCTTTGTCGTAAATGCCTAAGCCGTGATTAACATCGGCGCTGCCAACATTAAAGATTATAGGCTGATTCACTGTGGCCGTAGTGTCGCTGATTTCCCAATACCATTGCTTGCCAATAACGTCGATTTGTTTAGCGTTGGCGTTATGAGGCCCATAGGGTAGCCCTCGGGTTGTGCCAATAGCGATCAGCACTCCAGCAATAATAATAAAGCCAAATAGTTTGTCACGTTTACTGTAGGAGTTTTTTGCGATGCTGGCGTAGTCTTGTTCGAGTTTAGTGGAGTGAATAAACACGTAAACGAATGCGAACAATACGCCGGCCATTAATACCAAGCTAAGTAGTAGTACATTTTCATGAATCATGGGGAGCCCTGATGTAAAAGTAGTGAATGTATGTATTGTGTTTACATGTATTTAGAATACATGTAACATCCTGTTAATTCAATAACCATTGTCATTTGTTAGCGAGGCTCCGTTGACGAGTCTTCTACTCGCTAGTAGGCATTCAGTCGATAAGAGATTTATAGGGCAGGGCTCATGTATCAAGAAACCAACGCTCATTTTGAAAATTTAGCGATCGAGAGGCAGCGTTACAGTCGGCGTAACCCGCTTGCTTTTATTGTGCAATCGATGATGGCGGGTGGTTACGTTGGTATTGGTATTATCTTGATATTTTCGGTTGCGGCTTTGCTGGACCCATCGATTCAGAGCTTGGTGATGGGTTTAAGTTTCGGCGTTGCGTTAACACTCGTCGTATTTGCCGGAGCCGAACTATTCACTGGCTACACGATGTACTTTACCATCAGCATGCTACGCGGAAGCAGCTCAATGTTTGATACCCTAAGCATTTGGGCCGTGGTGTGGTTTGGCAATTTGCTCGGCTCTCTTGTATTGGTCGGCCTCTATTTTTTAGGACATGGTTCAATTTTGCAGGGGCCGTCTTCTGAACTGCTTATGAATGTCGCCTCTTATAAGATGAATTCAGGCGCGGTTGAATTAATTGCCCGAGGCACCTTATGTAATTGGCTGGTATGTCTGGCCATATGGATGGCAGCACGAGTTAAGTCTGATTCAGCCAAGGCGATTGTTATCTTTTGGGCCTTATTCGCTTTTATTTCGAGTGGCTACGAACACTCGGTGGCGAATATGACGCTTCTGAGTCTCGCGCTTATCGGCGACCACCCTGAGACTGTGAGCCTCTTTGGCATGGCTAATAATTTACTATGGGTGACCATTGGCAACATTATTGGTGGTGCTTTGTTTCTTAGTGTTGGCTATCACCTAGGCTCTGAGAAGTCGGTCAGTTGAGGAGTGTTTGGTACTACTAAAACTATTCTCGACGTTTAATTAAACTACTAAAATGATGATGTTATTTATGAAAAACCTATTTATGAAAAACTTAATTGTTCTAACCGTATTTGTGTCGATTTCAGCACTATCTCAACAGACATTAGCCGGCGATGCGACTATTGGAAAGAGTAAAGCCGCTGCGTGTGCTGCGTGCCACGGTAATGAAGGCGTAAGTAGCAACTCCGAGTGGCCAGATTTAGCCGGCCAACAAGAATCGTACCTTGTTAATCAATTGAAAAATTTTCGAGACGGTAGCCGAAAGAACACTTTAATGTCGCCCATGGCAGCATCGTTGAGTGACGATGATATTGCCAATATCGCAGCCTATTACGCATCATTGAAATAACCTTCATTCGATGGATACTTGAGCGTAGCTATGTCAAAAAATATTGCATTGTTGATAGGCACAATTTTGCTGCTTGTTTCCTCAACTCTGTTCATGGCTTTCAAAAGTGAGAGCAATGAACGCCGTATTAAATTTGAGTTGAGTGACACAAGCGGGGCCGTAGTTACTCATAAAGATTTGTGGGGAAAGTGGTCAGTCGTAATCTTTGGTTTTACCAATTGCCCAGATGTTTGCCCAACGCATGCGGCGCAAATAGGGGCGGCTTTATATGCGCTAAGTGATGGTGAAACTCATCAAGGGTCAGCGAGTCAAGTTCAAGCTGTATTTATCTCTGTAGATTTTTTACGCGATAACGCCGAAAGCTTAGATCGATATTTGAAGTTTTTCCACCCCGACTACATTGGCTATTTGGGTGATTCGAAGCAACTAGATCAAGTAACGAAGTCGTTTAAGGTTGGCTATTCGGTTACTCCAAAAGAGGGAGATAATGTTGACGTCCTGCATTCGAGCTTAATTTACATCACCAATCCCTATGGGCGAGTTGCTAAGCAACTGCCATTTGGCTCTTCGTCTGAATATATTGTCTCGGAACTCAGAGCGTTGATGTGATTGTTATCCACAACGGGCTAACCAAAATACTTTTAGATATTCGAGGCCTAATTATTCGAAACTCTATTGAATCAAGAGAAAAAAAACGTCGTTTTAATGGATGTTGCTTTTTTGAAACCCTATTAATGCTATTCGCTACATTTGATGGAGCTAAATCTAAAGAGGTGCAGTCTTCTACCGCTGACATAAAGCCACGCGCTAAATTTGTGCGAACGCCAAGCTCGTATTTAGAAGAAGATTATGTTCTGCTAATTGAGCTATATCACAAAATCTATTCTGAAGGGTATAAAGTACGAGACTACCAGGCTATGCTTCGCTACTTGCGAGACTTTAAAAGCGCGTTTCAGGAATATTTAATCAAGGAAAGTGCAGAATTTCACAGTTATCTTCAAAAAAATTTCGAAGACGATATGAGCGCATTAGAAGTGGTCAAAGATTTCAGGGGAAATCTGAATAGTATTGCTACAACGGTTATCTCATTTTGTGACAAATATAAGGAGCCTACCTTGATAGTGAGCAACGCTTATCAATTCGACAGAGATTACCAAGAGGTTGGACGAGTATTGTCTTGGGAGTTTGGTCTGTTAACACGGAAATGAAAGCCAAACGACGTGAGAGCATTGTTGATTTATTGAGTTTTGAGCGGATTTGGAGGTTGTAAGATTAGTGTTCAGGTTGAAAGCATTTATAGACCGTTTTACTATCAGAAAGTACCGTTGGTTTGCATCATTCGGTTAGTGATAAAGCTATAGTGTTAGCGTTTAAATAGAGTGTTAGCGTTTAAATAGAGTGCAAGCCCGAGTGTCAATACCGGCCTAAACATTAGCTTTATCTATCTTAGGTAAGATAGGCTATTAATCTAACAAAACAAGAATAAACAAGGTTAAGCTGAGAATTATCAGCCCGAGGCCTCGAGGTATCCAATGTTAAAATCAATCTTAGTTGTCTTATTAGCCATTTTACTAGCCGCGGTCGCGACTATTGTTCTGATGCAGTCGTCACCGAAGTGGAGCGCGGGAAAGGTGGTTCGCACACCCGATAGCCGCTTTGATAGTTTACCTGACTACTCATTCAAGCCACATTATGTAGAAAGCCATGGTTATCGAATTCATTATGTAGACGAAGGCCCGAAAGATGGAGAAGTCGTGCTCTTGATGCATGGACAACCGTCGTGGAGTTACTTGTATCGGCACATGATTCCATTGCTCGCAAACGCTGGTTACCGCGTGATTGCGCCTGATAACGTTGGCTTTGGTAAGTCAGATAAGCCAGTTGACTGGTCGTCTCATAGTTATCAGATGCATATTGACGTGATGAGCGGCTTTATCGATGCTATTGATATCAGCGGTGCAACATTGTTCGCGCAAGACTGGGGCGGTTTGATCGGTCTGAGGGTCGTTGAGCAACGCCCAGATCGCTTTGCTAGGATTATGATCTCTAATACGACATTGCCGGCCGTCGGCGGTCTAAAAGGCTGGTTAGGCTACCCTATGTTTCGCGCGGCGGTCTGGAACGCTGGTGATGTTCAAGAATTAAATTTAGGTGGCGACTCATTCTCGTTCGCGACTTGGGTGGCCTACGCTAGAACAGCCGATAACTTTGATTTCGCTGGCTTATTTCAGCGCGCTACAACGCGAGAGCTCTCTGACGTTGAGTTAGCCGGTTATGCGGCGCCATTTCCCAATGAGGAAACCATGGCGGGAGTGAGAATGTTCCCGACACTGGTGGCAAGCCAATTTAGAGAAAACCAAGCGGTTATGGATGATTTTTATACTAAATGGAACAAACCATTGATTACCGCGTTTGGAGATAAAGACACGTTGATGGCCGGCAAAGACGAAGTTTGGCAGCAGACCGTGCCAGGCGCTAAGGGGCAAGCCCATACTCTGGTCAAAGATGGTGCTCACTTTATTCAAGAAGACAAGCCTGAAGAGCTAGTCAAAATTTTGACTGATTTCATTAAGGCTAACTAGAACACTGGCAACGACTATTGGAACGGGGTTTAGGCTTGCTAACTAAGGTTATTAAATGCGAATTATACGATTACTTTGAAATCGCTTGCATGCGCCGCTCCAGGGTTTTGTTGGAACTTCACAATGGCGAATCACTTAGCGGCATCGCCTTTGACTTAACTAGCAAGGGCGGTAAAGAGTTTGTCGTATTGAAGGCTGATGATGCAGATCTAAGGATAAACCTTAAAGATATTGCTGTTTTGGTGTTTGCTAAAAGCGGGGAACGTATTAACATTTCTTAAATACTGTGTTTTTAGAGGCAAATAATGGCTTACCATCTGGCACAGCTGAATATCGCTCAGTTTCGTTTACCACAAGAGCATCCAAGTAACGCTGATTTTGTGAATAACTTGAACCGAGTTAACGCGATCGCTGAGCAGCAAGATGGATTTGTCTGGCGCATGATCGGCGATGGCGGTGACGATAGTGCGCTAGATGTGAGAATGTTTGACGACCCGCTTATTATATCGAATATGTCGCTTTGGCGAGATATTGAATCTCTTAGGGCTTTTGTCTATCGTAATCAAGAGCACCGAGCTATTATGCGTCGGCGCGATGAATGGTTTGATCAAATCGAGTTTCATCTCGTGCTTTGGTGGGTAGAGGTCGGACATATCCCAAACTTGGAAGAGGCTCACGCTCGTTTGAAATTATTAGGAAAATATGGTTCAACTCAAGGTGCATTTAGCTTTAGAATACCGTTCCCTGCACCGATCGATAAGTAAGAAAGTTTGGGCTTAGATTCGTGTACTTAACGCAACAAGCTACCTTCATGGAGAAACCCTTTAGACAATGGAACGTCAAATGAAATGTTTGGTTACAGGAGCAACAGGCTTCCTCGGCGGCAATCTCGTTCATGAACTTGTGTTAGACGGTTGGGATGTTAGGGCAACTGGCATGCACGGCTCTGATACAAAAGATATTCAGGATTTACCGATTGAAATCGTGTTTGCTGATATCACTAATGCTGATGAAGTAGACCAACTTGTCAAAGGCTGTGAGGTGGTTTTTCATGCCGCCGCCGATAACACCTTAGGTCACAGAGCCAAGCAAGGTCAACGTGAAGTGAATGTTGATGGTTCATTAAATGTCGCCCGTGCATGCATGAAACACGGCGTTTCGCGTATGGTTCACACCAGCACTACCGATGTCTTAGGCTATGACCCTGAGGGCGGAAGCGTCGATGAGGAAAATGCTAATTTCAATCATCAGAACACCGGTTTCAATTATGCCCAAAGCAAATACTTGGCACAAAAAGCGTTAGAGAGGCTGAGTCAACTGGGTTTAGATGTGGTGTTCATTTACCCAGGTTTCTTAATTGGCCCATTCGACCATACTCTACAACTCGGGCGGACGCTGTTTGCCTTAAAAGCGGGGAAAATGCGCTTTAGCCCAAGTGGTGGTTCGTCATTTTGTCATGTTACAGAAGTTGCCAAAGCGCATATTCAGGCAGCCAAACGAGGCTTCGCTGGTGAAGGCTATGTGTGTGCTGGCATGCCGGCGACCAACATGACTTATCATGATTTTGTTACTAAGGCGGCGTTTGTTATCGGTGTCAAACCTCCGAAATTTCAGCTAGGAGCGAAAGCGTTATTGCTTTACGGTTACCTATGCGAGTTTATTTCAATGGTTACTGGTCAGGCACCACGGTTAGATCCTGGCCGGGCACGCTATATGTCAGTTAAGCAGTATTCCGACAGCAGTAAAGCTGTTCGCGAACTGGGCTACGTGGTGCCGATCGCCGAAGAGTGCATCCGCGACGCCGTTGATTGGTATCAAGAACAGGGCTATGAACTTTAGAGTCTTTGAACTTTAGAGTCTTTGAACGATGAATCTATACTATCGATATTTTGGAACCGCTGGTATTTAACTGGCTAGGAATCGCTGCCAATGTAATTGGCCAATTTTATCGTAAGCAATCATCTGGGCAACAAGGTCTTTGAATAGCTCGGCGTTAATTAACTGTTTGGGCAGTAGCGGATCTAAGTTGATCAGCCGTATGGCCGACTCACCTATAACTAAGCTTTCTTTGGCGGCGTCTTGATTGCTCATCTGCTTCAATGCCACTTGGCTTGCTGACAATGTTTGAGTCATTGTCACATACCGCTTTTCTAAGGTCGCTACCGGCCAGTTTGAGTGCCATGCTCGTTGTGGGTCGGCAACCTCGTTTACGCTTATTAGGTGTGTTTTAGAGTCCATTCCGATCTTTACTAAGCTAAGCTTAAGCTGTTGTATATTGAGAACAAGGTTTGCAGGTCTTATCCAGACCCCCGTTTCTATTTCTACAAAGCCATAAAGCTCAAAGGCTTTGGCCATAGAGCGTAATTGAGTTTTGTTAGTTCGACCCAAGTGGCCAGTTAATGCCATTGACCATTCACCGTTCCACTCTTTCATTTTTTTATCAGCAATGCGCCAGCTCTGGATCTCTGAATTTAGGCTTATGGCTCGAGCGCCTGCTCGGTAAACGCCGCGTTCAGGGTTTTCAATCAACTGCTCTTTTATCAATCGGCTCACAGCCATGCGTAGCGCCGAGGTCTCGATATCAAAAATGTTGGCCACGGCAATCAGTTGCTTAATGTTCAATGCGGCCGCATTCGGCGAGTTAAATAACGACATAACTAGCCGACGAGAGCTAATTTTTCTATTTTCTTTTTGTAACACTTTGTGGATATTTTTGTTTAATATGGTTATATTTGTTGATGGTAGCATTTACCCGCTATCGAATATAGGAGCCCAACCATGATTAGCGACGTCAAACTTTCAGAAATTCTGTCTAAAGAAGACCTAAGTTATCTACGTAGTAAATCAAATTTTCGCGCGTCAATCATGCTTTTCTTTAACTGGTTGCTTGTCGTTCTCGCTTTCAGTTTGTCTGTTGTTTGGCCCAACCCAATCAGCTATGTTGCTTCAATATTGATCTTGGCCGGGCGGCAGTTAGGCTTGGGGATTTTAGTGCATGAATGCGCACATAAGTCATTCTTTGAGCGTGACGAGGTTAACGATTTTGTCGGGCATTGGTTGTGTGGTGCCATTCTTAATATCTCTGTATTCGCATACCGTGACTACCATCTTCAGCATCATCGTTATGCGGGTACTGATGACGATCCTGATAAAGTCTTTGTCGACAAATACCCGGTAGAAAGCGCCAGTTTAAAACGAAAAATAGTACGTGATATTAGCGGTCAAACCGGTTTGCGCGATACGCTGCGCAAGATCTCTGATTTTAAATGGTCGCAGAATTACCCGTGGGTAATTGCTCATGGTCTGTTAATTTTAGCGCTAAGTTTAGCCGGCGCGCCTTGGGCATACGCTTTATGGTGGTTGGCTGAAATATTTGTTCTGCCGCTATTGGTACGCCTGCGTCAAATCGGCGAACACGGCGTAGCCGATGATCGAAGTGTTCGTTCTCCTCGTTTAAATACCGGCACAACAGTAGTTTCTTGGTGGGAACGCATTTTCATAGCACCAAATTATGTAAATTATCATGTCGAGCATCACCAGTTTGCCAGCGTTCCCTGTTATCGCTTGCCGAGTTTGCATTTAAAGCTCACAGAGGGTGGTTATTTCACTGGTTATGACTGTATTGCGCTTGGATACCGCGATGTTCTAAAGCGCGCTCAGCGACCCGCCTAATTAAATCACTCTATAATTTTTACCGAATCGCCAACGCTTATTATCCCTAGTGAGCTGTAGAGCGCGTTTTGTCCGAAGTATGTTTGTTTATTACGGCGACGATATTTGAGTAGAGCCTGATTAACTTCCATTTGCTTTTCACCAGTTTGCGGATTTACCGACGGCATGATGCAGCGAGAGCAGGGCTTCACTAGAGAAAGCTCAATGCCGTTAACCGATATTTTTTTCCATGTATCTTCTGACCAAGCCGGGTTACCGGTGATCACAATGTTGGGCCTGAATCGGTCCATACTGACTTCCAAACCCGCACCTGACTCAATCAGTTTAGAATTAAAATCGTCCAAAGATGCTTGAGTGGTAACGAGTAATGGAAACCCATCGGCAAAGCCGACGGACTCGCCTTGCGTTGCAAAGCGGGGATCTACCAATCTAGAGTAGTTGTCATTCATATAGATCACACGACACTCCTTATCAAGGTACTCACTTACCCACGCTGCCGCGTCATCGCCACAGTCTTCACCTTCTACGGTTGTACCCCATACTGACGAGCGGTGCACTTGTTCTCCGCCTGCGGGCACGTGACACTGCCCTGAGCCATCAGCCGATACATAGAGTTCGCCATTGATGAACTCAGTTTTAATTAAACACATTTTAGGAAGTTTTCGTTGGGTAACAAAGCTGTCTTTGTTGTCCACGATCATCCACCGGCGATCGCACTCAGGGCCTCTCTCATGTAGTTTAATAGATTGAAGACTCAAGCCTCTGGCTGATTTTATTGGGTATATCGAGAGTTGGCTAATGCTTAGGTTTGTCATGAGTTTTGCGGTAATTGAAAGGTTGCTTACCGTGCTCTTTTAAAGGAGTAGTAAGCCTCAAATAAGTAGTAAGTACGGTTAAGCTAATCAGTGCTAAAGAATTAATCAAGACCTTTAGCTGACACGCTGACCCTTTTTGACTTTCTGAGTCATCGCACCCCCCCAGCTTTCTTTGCATATTATTATGCGCTAGAAAATAATCAATAAGGTGCTCGATATAACTTATTGATCTAACGTGATAATTAAATAGTTTGTTGTTTTTTCTATAGATCTATAGAA
>JALZVW010000095.1 GCA_023301745.1 Arenicella sp.
GAAGCCGGGTTCAATTAACCCGCACACTTCTTTCGAAGCTGAAGTATACGTACTAAGCAAGGAAGAGGGTGGTCGTCATACGCCTTTCTTTAAAGGTTATCGTCCACAATTTTACTTCCGTACAACTGACGTAACGGGTGCTTGTGAGTTACCTGAAGGTGTTGAAATGGTAATGCCAGGCGACAACATTAAAATGAATGTTGAGCTAATTGCGCCAATCGCGATGGAAGAAGGTCTTCGATTCGCTATTCGTGAAGGTGGTAGAACAGTTGGTGCTGGCGTAGTAGCCAAAATCAACGCTTAAGCAATCGTTTTTGGCCTGACTCTTCGTTGCGGAAAGAATTTAGGATGCTCATGTGCTACAGCACACTGCGCTTCTAAGTCCTCTCCGACGCCTCGATTCAGAATAAAATCGAAATGCTTATAAAAAGTATCGTTTTATTTAACTCTTTGTTGCTGACCTTTTGCAGTATTGCGCATTTACTTGGTGTACAATGCGCACCTCCAAAAACGTCAGCGCTCAGATATAAATAAAATTCTGCACGTTATTGCGTAAGAAATTAGAAATATTTTATAAGGTTATAGGTTAACTATGAGCGTCGAAAATCAAAAAATTCGCATTCGGCTTAAGGCTTTTGATCACCGCATGATCGATCGTTCGGCACAAGAGATTGTTGATACTGCAAAGCGCACAGGTGCTGTTGTTTGTGGGCCAATTCCATTGCCAACTCGAATTGAGCGTATGACTCTTTTGCGTTCACCACACGTGAACAAAAAAGCACGAGATCAGTTCGAAGTGCGTACACATAAGCGCATCGTCGATATCGTTGAGCCAACTGACAAAACTGTAGACGCGCTTATGCGTCTTGATTTGGCAGCCGGCGTAGACGTTGAAATTAAGGTTAACTAGTACTTATTTGATTCTCAAATAAGTACCTCTGGCCAAAACACTAAAAAGAGTTGATAGAAAAATGTCACTTGGATTAATTGGACAAAAAATAGGCATGACGCGCGTCTTTCAAGAAGACGGCCGTTCAGTGCCTGTTACGGTAGTAGAAGTTGCTACTAACCGTGTCACACAAATAAAAACAGTTGAAACTGACGGTTACGAAGCTGTGCAAGTTGCTAGTGGTGAGCGTCGCGCTAACCGCGTCCCTAAAGCATTGGCTGGTCACTACGCGAAAGCGAAGGTTGCACCAGGCACACGTATGACTGAGTTTCGAGTTTCAGCTGCGCAAGCAGAACTAGAAGTTGGTTCTGAAGTTAATGTAGATCTGTTCGAAGCAGGCCAAAAAGTAGATGTTCAAGGCACATCAATCGGTAAAGGTTTTGCCGGTGGTATCAAGCGTTGGGGTTTCGGTGGTTTGCGTGCGACTCACGGTGTATCCGTATCGCATCGTTCACTCGGTTCAACAGGTCAGTGTCAAGATCCCGGTAAAGTCTTCAAAGGCAAGAAAATGGGCGGACACATGGGTGCACGTAAACGTACTCAGCAAGGCTTGGAAGTGGTTCGAGTTGACGCCGAGCGTAACGTCATTTTGGTCAAAGGCTCAGTGCCTGGATCGAAAGGCGGTAGCGTGATCATCAAACCTTCTGTTAAAGCTAAGAAGTAGGGCGATATCATGGAACTAAAACAAAATAACGGTTCAGCTTTGAACGTATCTGACGATGTATTTGGCGTTGAGTACAATGAAAACCTGATCCATCAAGCAGTTGTCGCTTATCAAGCCGGCGCTCGTCAAGGTACTCGTGGCCAAAAGAACCGCTCAGCGGTGTCTGGTGGCGGAGCTAAGCCTTGGCGTCAAAAAGGTACTGGTCGAGCACGTGCTGGTACATCTCGAAGCCCAATCTGGCGCGGTGGTGGTAAAACATTTCCAGCTGTGACGCAGGATTTCTCACAAAAAATGAACCGCAAGGCCTACCGCACGGCTATGCGTTCAATTTTGTCTGAACTGGTTCGTCAAGATCGTTTGATCGTTGCTGATGACTTCACCGTTGCTGAGCCTAAGACTAAGCAATTAGTTGCTAAAATGAACGACATGAAAATCGAAGATGTGTTGGTGGTAACGCACGAGTTTGATGAAAACTTAGCGTTGGCGTCTCGCAACTTGTATCACGTCGGCATTCTTGAGGCTGATGAGATTAACCCGGTCAGCCTAATTGGTTTCGATAAAGTCATCATGACTTCTGAGGCAATTAAGCAAATCGAGGAGACTTTCGCATGAGCGCTAGTAAATTGACAAAAGACGAATTGTATCAAGTGCTGATCGCACCTGTTGTTACTGAAAAGAGCACACGTGCCGCCGAATTTCACGGTCAAGCTGTGTTTCAAGTGGCTAGCAGTGCGACACGTAATGACGTGAAAGCAGCAATTGAACAAGCATTCGACGTTGAAGTTGAGTCAGTGAAAATTCTAAACGTTAAAGGTAAGACTAAGCGTTTTGGTAAATCAATTGGCAAACGTAACGATCGTAAGAAAGCATACATTCGCTTGAAAGACGGCAGCGATATCGATTTCGCTGAGTTCCAAGCTTAGTTGCGTTCTTAGTTAAAGATTTTTTAAAGTAAGGTAAATTAAAATGGCATTGGTAAAGTTAAAACCTACCTCTCCGGGTCGTCGCGGCACAGTACGTGTTGTTAATCCTGATTTGCATAAAGGTGAGCCTCATAAAGCTCTTCTTGAGTCAAAGCGGGCGATAAACGGACGTAACAA
>JALZVW010000096.1 GCA_023301745.1 Arenicella sp.
GGCGCAAGTCATGTTGCCGGGTCAAACAATAGCAACCCTATTTCAGATGACGAAAAAACCCTATGCATCGCACTAGGGAAGAGAGTTGCTAGATTTGCTTTAGCATTGCACCAAGCACCGCGTAGCTAGGCGCCTGTTTTTTTAACGTGTTCTAGCGTGTTTGGCTAAGGCTTAAACCTGACGGCATAGCACATGAATTATGACTCTTCTCGCTTCAATAGGTTTTGTAAAAAAGGAATCGTAACACGCCGTTGCTCAACTAAAGAAGCATGATCAATTAAGTCTAGAACGCCAAACAATTGGCCTGTATCTCGAGGCGAGCGACTCTGCAAATAACGCACCGCATCATCAGAAATCGACAAACCACGGTGCTTAGCTCTCATTTTCAGAGCGTCAAATCGTTGTTCATCATCAAGCTCATGCAACGGATAAATTAGCCCGCTAGACAATCGGCTAACCAAATCTTTTATCACAAAACCAGACAGTTCTGGTGGCTGAGTAGCGCTAACAATCAATTGACCATTGGCGTGCTTAATCTGTTCAAACAAGGTAAACAAAGCGCGCTCTTTATCAACATCTCCGGCCCACGCCTCAATATCGTCGACACAGACAAGGTGTTCGACATCCACCACGGCCAGCATA
Source organism: Arenicella sp. (assembly GCA_023301745.1). Lineage (GTDB taxonomy): Bacteria > Pseudomonadota > Gammaproteobacteria > Arenicellales > Arenicellaceae > Arenicella. The sequence goes on from JALZVW010000096.1 coordinate 643, forward strand.
TCGGGCGACACGTAGGCGTCGGTCAACGACAAATAACTAGTATTAATCGATTCATGCTTTGCTAAGCGCATTGCCGCGAACAGCAGGTGACTCTTACCCGCACCCGAGGGCCCGTAGTAAAAAACAACCTTTGGCTCAGCGACCTTAACGCTTGCTTCAATTGCCGCAACCAACTCAGTGTTGCGGCCTAGCCAATAATTTTCAAATGACGCCTTATCACTAACTGATAAAGGGAACGCCAACTGACCTGCTTGTTCATTCATAACTTATTAGTAAACTATTTTTCTCGATATCTGAGGTCTATGTACTTACAAACTAGAGCCTTCACTGCTGTGTGTCGCCTTAATGGACCAAATATAGACATACGCTAAACCACTGACAACGCTGGTCAATAGCACAACATAACTAAGGATCGGTTGAATCGCACTAAAATCATACTGAGCTGCAAGCGAACCCAGTATCAACACAATATAGGCAATTTGCATAAAGGTATTGATTTTACTCACCGCCAATGGCGCCATTTTAACTGAACCGAAAAATAGAACCATCAATAAATAGCCACCAACAATGATGACATCACGAAACACAACGACGACCATCAACCAGAACGGAATCAGCTCCATCACTGAAAGCATAATATAACTGCAAACCAAGAGCCCTTTGTCGGCAAGTGGGTCCAATAACGAGCCTAAATATGTTTCAGCATTAAAACGTTTTGCAATAAACCCATCCAAGGCATCGGTTAAGCCCGCGACAATAAAAACAATCAACGATAGAGTGAATTGCTGATTTTGCAGCAACACCACTAACCAAGGCACTAAGCCAATGCGGGCGAGGGTTAATAGGTTTGGTACATAGATCATCATAATTCAGGACTCGATCGCTAGATAAGTAATTATCTCTAGCTTTTAATGGATACACAATAGCCAATGAAACCGCTACAATAGCGCCCCTATATGGGTAGCGGCTTACTTGGTGTTAAAATAGCCCGCCTGAAGACTAAATATTGAACCTCGACGGAGCAACAACGTGGCCCAATCTGACAAGCCTGAATCCTTATCCTATCGTGACGCTGGCGTTGATATCGACGCAGGTGATGCTTTTATTGATGTAATTAAACCAGTCGCCAAACGCACTCAGCGTGAAGGCTGCTTGAGTGGTCTAGGTGGCTTTGGTGCATTGTTCGAAGTGCCAAAAAACTACAAGGAGCCTATTTTGGTTTCTGGCACCGACGGTGTCGGTACTAAGCTGAAACTGGCTTTCGATCTAAACAAACACGACACGATTGGAATAGACCTAGTTGCCATGTGCGTTAACGACGTGATTGTTCAAGGTGCCGAGCCGCTGTTCTTTTTGGACTACTTTGCGACCGGAAAATTAACCCCCGATGTCGCCGCGCAAGTGGTTGAAGGCATTGGCGAAGGCTGTGTTCAAGCAAATGCCGCCTTGATCGGTGGCGAAACAGCCGAAATGCCGGGCATGTATAAATCAGGCGAGTACGACCTCGCTGGTTTCTGTGTTGGCGCGGTAGAAAAATCAAAGATTATCGATGGCACTAAAGTTAAAGCAGGTGACAAGTTAATAGGGCTCGCCTCTACTGGAGCCCACTCCAATGGTTACTCACTAGTTCGTAAAGTCATTGATACCTATAATGTTCCACTCGATACTGAGATCGGCGGCAAGCCATTAGCCGAGGCGGTTCTTGCTCCGACGAAAATTTATGTTCGCTCAATACTCTCGCTATTAAAACAAGTTGAGGTGCATGCGCTTGCTCACATCACTGGTGGCGGCATTCCTGGAAACCTTAATCGAGTACTTCCAGACAATTGCCACGCGATTGTAGACCAATCGTCTTGGGAGTGGCCGGCACTCTTTACTTGGATGATGAACACAGCCAACATTGAACGCAGCGAAATGTACCGTACCTTCAACTGCGGCGTTGGCATGATCCTGGTTGTTGATGCCGCTGATGTTGAGCAAAGCATTGAACTATTAAGTGCGTCAGGAGAAACAGCGTTTGTTGTTGGTGAAATCAAAGATGGTGCCTCAGAACAACACGTGCACATCATTTAAATATGTCAACGCGAACTCGCGCCGTTATCTTGATTTCAGGTGGCGGCAGTAATCTCCAAGCGTTTATAGATCAAATCCAAAGCGGTAACTTAGCGGTCGATATCGGCTTGGTGATCAGCAATAACGCTGATGCCTTTGGTCTAGAACGCGCCAGCAATGCCGGTATAAAAACCAGCGCTATTGACCACCGCCAGTTTGAATCTCGTTTGAAATTTGATCAAGCCCTGATGAGCGAAATAGACTCGGTTCAGCCAGATATCGTTATTCTCGCAGGTTTCATGCGCATATTGACGGAAGACTTCGTTAATCATTACCGCAACCGCTTGATCAATATTCACCCATCCTTGCTACCGAAGTACCCTGGCACCAATACACATCAACGAGCCTTGGATTCAAATGATCAGTGGCACGGAGCGAGTATCCATTTTGTGGTGCCTGAAGTGGATGCTGGCCCAATAATTTTACAGGGTCGTTTAAGCATAGATGCCAACGACACTAGCGATAGCTTGCAACAACGAATACACAAAATTGAGCATTTCCTTTACCCCTTGGCGGTTAAATGGTTTGCTGAAAACCGTTTAAGCATAGACATTGACAAAGTGTTACTAGATGGTGAAATTTCGGCTGAGCAGTTGCAAACATTTGATGTGTAAGATAGCTTGAAAACATCAATAGGATTCATTATCCCTTCTCTCACCACCACCTGAGCTAGTAACCGTTTTGCAAAAAAAATTCTCTCAACTCGTCTCTGCTGTTAGCCTATCAGTTTTGGTATGTATAATTATGGCCAATCAAGCTCACGCCTTAAGCCCTGTCACAATTAGCTATACGATTAAGCTCGAGAGTAGCAAGTTCGGTAACGCAACCTTAGGTCGCGTAGAACATGTTCTAAAGTCCACAGATAGCGGCTACTCGATTAAATCAATAACCAAAGCCCAAGGTATGGCTGCGATCGTGTTGGGCAGCAATCATCAACAGTCATGCGAACTCGATCTACTCAATGGCGAAGCTGTCTCGAAGAACTATGGTGGCGGCCGTATTGGAAAGACCGATTATGAAGTAGACTTTGATTGGAGTGGTCGCAAAGCCCATTTCAAAGATAACAAGAAGAGTAAAAACAACCAAGTTATAGATTTACCTGACGGCTATATTCTAGACAATTGCTCGATGTCGTTCGCCGTTGCTTTATTAAAAGGCAAAATCCCAGATAACCAAACGATGCACATAGTCGACGGTAAAGATAAGCGAATACGAGGCTATAAGCTCCGTGCGAGTACTGAAGAAACGATCGAAACCAAAATCGGTAAGAAACAAGTAACAAAGCTGGTATTTGAGCGTGAGCTGCGCCCCGAAAGAACCTTAACGTTCTGGCTTTCTCATGACGACGAATACCTACCGCTAAGAATGCAAGAATCACGCAAGTCTCGTACTACCAACTTTGAAGTCACCGAGCTGACTCTCGATAATTAAGCGAATCATGGTTGCCCTTTTAGCGTGCCCTAAGAGTAGCGTGCCCTAAGAGTAGCGTGCCCAAAGGGTAGTTTGGCCAAAAGGGTATCGTGAGCTAGTTAAAACATAGCCACATATAGGGCTAGCTGAGTTTAATCGTGCTCTGGCGCTCCCGATTCACATGCAAGCAAGTTACGTCTGGGCGCGAATAATGGCCGGCTGGATCAAAATTCTGACGCTCTTCTCGAACCCGATCTAAATCGATTTCAGCACAAAATAGGCCTTCGATTTCAATCTGAGGCTCAATAATAAAGTCACCATTGGGTGCGCAAAGGCAAGAGCCGCCATTGGCTAAGAATTTGGCATCTCCCACATTGGCCATTATTGTATCGTAGAGAGGCAAACTAGTTGGTATCTCAGCGACCGGCATTAAACCGCTTACCGCCATCGAAAAAGAGCGCCCTTCCTTCGCCAAAAATGGGGTTATATCTTGAGTATTTCTAACTGACCCAGGCCAGATAGCCACATGAAGGTTTTCGCCTTGGCCATACAATGACGCACGTGCCAGTGGCATCCAGTTTTCCCAACAATTTAGCCCGCCAACATTGAAGCCGTCTAATGTATGCGTTTGCAAGCCGTGTCCATCGCCAGGTGACCAGACCAAGCGCTCTTCAAAGGTAGGCATCAGTTTACGGTGAACAGACTGTACAACGCCCTGTTGATCAATATAGACCATTGAACAATATAGACTCATGCCGGTTCTATCTTGAGGTCTCTCGATTGACCCTAAGTAGACAGCAACGCCATGTTCTTTCGCTTGCCGACAAACACCGTCTAGATCACCGCCATCAATATCAATCGAGTTACGCACATAGTGTGCGAACATCTGCTTTTGATCATCGTTATTAAATTGAGCTCCGCCGCTTAGTTCCACCCAAAACGGGTAACCCGGAGCAAGCGCTTCGCCAAACGCGACTAGACCACAGTTCTGTTGGCCTGCGTCTGCAATATAACCGCAAACTTTATCTAAAGTTGCGGCTTTATCAAGCCATACCGGAGAAATTTGGGCCAAACCGACCTTGAGCACTTGAGATGACATAATGCAATATTCTTGAATCGTTAATAGTCACGAAACAATACCACAGCAAGCGACTTTAGCGTGTCAAACCCAAGGCGGGCTAGGCGCAATACCCAAGGTCTGAGCTCTATGTAAATATCTAATTATTCAGAATATTAACTCTGGATATCAAAATGCAGCTCACCGTCTTTAATCGAGATCATTACATTGCCACCTTTCTGAAGTTTTCCAAACAGCAACTCATCAGCTAAACCGCGCTTAATTTCTTCTTGTATCAGCCTTGCTAGCGGTCGGGCCCCCATCGTCTCGTCATAACCGTTGTCAGCAATCCACGTTCGAGCATCTTTATCAATTTTCAACTGCACATCTTTGTCTAGCAGTTGACGCTCAACTTCCAATAATTCTTTATCGACAATTTTATCAATAATCTCTTTGCCTAATGGTTTGAAGCGAACAATCGAATCGAGTCGATTACGAAATTCCGGTGCAAACATCTTCTCAATGGCGCCCATGTCATCTTGCGCGTTGTCCTGTTTAGTAAAGCCCATAGAGTTGCGTGATACGGCGGCGGCGCCGGCATTAGTCGTCATCACAATAATCACATTACGAAAATCAGCTTTGCGGCCGTTGTTGTCAGTCAGAGTACCGTGGTCCATCACTTGCAACAGCAAGTTAAAAACATCTGGGTGGGCTTTTTCTATTTCATCAAGTAACAACACCGCGTGAGGGTGCTTATTGACCGAATCGGTTAATAGACCACCCTGGTCGAACCCCACATAGCCTGGAGGCGCACCAATTAGCCGCGACACAGTATGCCGTTCCATATACTCCGACATATCAAAACGTATCAGCTCTACGCCCAAAGTCATCGCCAGTTGACGAGTTACTTCAGTCTTACCGACTCCGGTCGGGCCAGAAAATAAGAACGAACCAATCGGTTTGTCTGGTTTACCCAAGCCTGATCGAGACATTTTAATTGCCGAGGCCAAGTTAACAATAGCTTTGTCTTGACCAAACACCACCAATTTAAGGTCACGCTCAAGGTTCTTTAACGAGTCTACATCTGAAGCTGAAACAGTTTTTGGCGGAATACGCGCTATAAACGAAACCACTTCTTCAATCTGCTCAGTATCAATCGTGGGTATTTCATTTTCTTGTCTATCGAACAACCGGGTGCGCGCACCCGCTTCATCGATCACATCAATCGCCTTATCTGGTAAAAATCGTTCGTTGATATAACGGTCTGCCAGTTCCGCGGCAAGACTCAAAGCCTCAGGAGTGTAAGTAACTTCATGATGCTCTTCATAACGAGACTTTAAACCACGTAATATCTGTACGGTCTCATCAACCGTCGGCGGTTCAACATCGATTTTTTGAAAACGCCGAGAAAGAGCACGGTCTTTTTCAAAAATTCCTCGATATTCTTGATACGTTGTCGACCCAACACATTTCAGTTGGCCACTCGATAGCGCAGGCTTAAGTAAATTTGACGCATCCATAGCGCCGCCTGAAGCCGCTCCTGCGCCGATGATGGTATGTATTTCATCAATGAATAACACCGCGTGCTCCTCTCGTTCAAGCGCTTTGAGAACAGCCTTGAGGCGTTTTTCAAAATCACCTCGATACTTAGTACCAGCCAACAATGCCCCTAAGTCTAGCGAGTAGACGACCGCATCGCTCAAAACAGTTGGCACTTCGTCTTCGGTGATTCTTTTTGCTAAGCCTTCGGCAATTGCGGTTTTACCAACCCCAGCTTCGCCCACATAGAGAGGATTATTTTTGCGACGGCGTGAGAGAATTTGAATAGTGCGTTCAACTTCTTTATCACGACCAATCAACGGATCAATAAAGCCGTCGAGCGCACGTTGATTAAGGTTCACTGTATAGGCTTCGAGCGGCCCTTCTTTTTCTTCAGGAGCTTCGCTAGTTTGATGATCTTCAGGATACGGCAAACCATCAAGGTCATCGCCATCTTTAGTGACGCCATGAGATATGTACGATACCGCGTCAAAACGAGTCACATTCTGTTGATCAAGGTAGTATGCCGCGTATGAATCTTGCTCTGAGAACATCGCGACCAAAACGTTTTCACCTTCAACTTCGGTTTTACCCGAACTCTGAACATGCACAATAGAGCGCTGTAAGACCCGTTGAAAGCCAATACTAGGCTGAGTTTTTAATTCAGGTTGGTCCTCTACTTGTGCCACGTTATCAGACAAGTGCAATTGCAAATCTGAACGTAACTCATCAATATCGGCCATGCAAGCCTGTAACACGGCCATAGCCGAGCTATTTTCTAATAAGGCCAGTAACAGGTGCTCGGTGGTGACAAACTCATGCCTTGCCTCATGAGCGACCTGCACTGCGAAGTTGAGTGACTTTTCTAGATCTTTAGATATCATTTTTTTCTTGCCTCTGGTTCAATGCCATCACACTATTCTCCATCGTCGTCTGATTCAGGTTCCATAGTGCATTGCAAGGGGTGTTTGTTCTGCTGAGAGTACTGCAGCACCTGCTCTACTTTAGTCTCAGCGATCTCGCGCGTATAAATACCGCAAATGCCGGCTCCTTTTTGATGCACATGCATCATGATTTGAGCGGCCTTTTCTTCTGAATGATGAAAAACCGACGTTAGTACGTCAATCACGAACTCCATCGTCGTGTAATCGTCGTTCAACAATAGAACACGATACAAAGGTGGTTTTTTTAAACGTGGTTTAGCTGTTTCAAGCGCTAAATCGTCGTTATGGATTGGTTCTGGATAATCGCTCATAATTTGTCTGTTTAATAATGCTCTACGGAACTAATGAATATTCAGCTATCTGTCGCTCTTAGCGCAAAAATTTATCTCACGCTTAGTTTTGCGCTCTATTATTGATTTTTCAAGGCCTTTTTACTAGACAATCGATCGCCTAATGACGATTAATGGAGCCACACGCTTGACCTTTCACATTTGAGAAGGTTTACTTGCAAAATCAAATTATTACAGATGATTTGATGTTCGTTGTGAAGTTTAAAAAAGAGTTAAGTAGGCCAAAGAAATCTTACACAAAACCAACAAAACTTCCATTTTTATACCTGAAGCTAATATCAGGAATTTTTACCAAAGTGAGGAAATAAGATGTCAACAAGAGGAACCGTGAAATGGTTCAACTCATCAAAAGGGTTTGGATTTATTGAACCAAGTGATGGAGGAAATGATGTGTTCGCACATTACTCTGAAATCGATATGGATGGGTATAAAACCCTCAATGAAGGTCAGGAAGTAGAATATGAGCTAGAAGACGGAGATAAGGGGCCAAAAGCCGCAAAGATCCGCGCTGCATCATAGAGGTCTAAAGTACGTACCAGACTTCCTCATGCTTGATGGCGTTAACGCATTATTATTGTTAATTTCAATCGAGTGTCCACTAAAAAGCACAGCCCTATTAAAGGTTGCTGTGCTTTTTTTATTTACTATTCAAGCGAGAGTAGAACTCAAACCACTCTCGCTCTGCGCTTCTTTAGTAATTAAGCTGAAAAGCCATCGATAATAGTATTAAACGTTGCGCTAGGCCGCATTGCCGACTCGGCCTCTTTCTCTGACGGCAAATAATAACCGCCAATCTCGACCGCTGAGCCCTGAGCTGCATTTAATTCAGAGACGATCGTTTCTTCATTACTCTGCAATTGCTCAAATAAAATTGCGAACTTTTCTTTAAGCGCACTGTCTTCATCTTGAGCGGCAATCGCTTCAGCCCAATACAAAGAAAGGTAGAAATGGCTGCCGCGGTTATCCAACTCATTAACCTTACGAGACGGCGACTTACCTTCGCTCAATAGTTTGCTAGTGGCAATATCCAAGGTGTCAGCCAACACTTGCGCTTGAGGGTTGTCATTCACTTCGGCTAAATGCTCAAACGAGGCGGCCGTGGCTAGAAATTCGCCCAATGAATCCCAACGTAAATGACCTTCTTTATTGAACTGATGAACATGCTTAGGTGCAGACCCGCCAGCACCTGTCTCAAACAAGCCGCCGCCGTTCATTAGCGGAACAATCGAAAGCATTTTTGCACTGGTGCCGACTTCTAAAATGGGAAATAAGTCAGTCAGGTAATCACGTAAAACATTGCCGCTAACCGAGATAACATCTTCACCCTTGGTGATTTTTTCGAGCGAATAACGAGTCGCTTCGGCCGGAGACATGATTAACAACTCTAAGCCGTCAGTATCATGGTCAAGCAAGTATTCCTTAACTTTGATAATTAATTGCGCTTCGTGTGGACGATTCTTATCTAGCCAGAATACGGCTGTGGAGCCAGTCTTACGAGCACGGTTGACAGCAAGCTTCACCCAGTCTTGTATCGGCAGGTCTTTAACTTGGCACATGCGCCAGATATCGCCCTCTTGAACCGCATGCTCGAATAAAACAGTATCCGTGCCTTCGTCAATCACACGCATGTGACCGTCGTACTCCATTTCGTAAGTTTTGTCGTGCGAGCCATATTCTTCGGCTTTCTGCGCCATCAAGCCCACATTCGCAACACTGCCAATCGTGGTCGGATCTAATGCTCCGTGCTCTTTACAGAAATCGATCACTTCTTGATAAATAAACGCATACGTACTTTCCGGAATGACCGCTTTGGTATCTTGTAACTCACCGTCCATATTCCACATTTTGCCTGAACTACGAATCATCGCCGGCATAGAAGCATCGACGATCACATCACTAGGTACATGCAAGTTCGAAATTCCTTTATCTGAATCGACCATCGCTATCGCGGGGCGGTTCTCATAACAGGCCAGAATATCGGCTTCAATCTTATCGCGCAAATCGCCCGAGACCTGATCAATAATGCTGTACAAATTACCCAAGCCATTATTCGGCTGGACATTCAATTCTTCAAACAACGTGGCATACTTCTCGTAGACATCTTTATAGTAGACGGTTACCGCATGGCCAAACACGATCGGGTGTGAGACCTTCATCATGGTGGCTTTGACATGCAAAGAGAACAACATGTCGTTCTCTTTCGCATCGTCAATTTGCTCAGCATAGAAATCACGTAAAGCATTCTTGCTCATGAACATAGCGTCAATCACTTCGCCTTCGAGCAACTCCAAGCCCTGTTGCTTAATGGTTTTATTTCCATACTTATCGGTGAACTCGATTTTCACCGAACAGGCTTTGGACAAAGTCATTGATCGTTCGCTAGAACGAAAGTCGCCGCCATTCATAGTTGCCACATGCGTTCTCGACGTAGGTAGCCATTCACCCATTGAGTGAGGGTTGTTTCGCGCGTAGTTTTTAACCGCGGCTGGGGCGCGGCGATCTGAGTTACCTTCACGCAGTACAGGGTTTACATTACTACCCTTTACACGCTCATACGCTTCTCGAATTTTTATTTCCTCATCCGATTGCGGGTCGTCTGGAAAATTTGGCAGATTAAAGCCCTTTGCTTGTAGTTCTTCAATCGCATCTTTAACCTGTGGTATCGAGGCGCTGATATTCGGCGTTTTAATGACGTTAGCACTTGGGTCTAACACCAATACACCCAGTTCGGCCAAAGCATCATCTACCCGTTGGTCTTCATTAATATAATCGGCAAAATTAGACAGTATGCGAGACGCCAACGAAATATTTTTAGTAGCAACTTCAACGCCACATGCGGCAGCAAATGACTTAAATACTGGCAATAGAGATCGTGTCGCTAGCGCTGGGGCTTCGTCGGTAAGGGTATAGAAAATCTTAGATTTGGCATTGCTCATCGTGTTTTGTCTCGAACCTAAATGTGTATATTGAGTAAATTTTGGGGATGCTTCTTTATTTCGTTTAACACTCTATTTAGCCGCTACTGACGGCACTTACCTTGATAGAAAAATCTGGAAGATACTATTCAAGGGCACTTCAACGGCACTGTGTGTTTAAAACGCTAATCCCATATATAAAAGCTTTAAAGCCAGATTGGCAGCTACCAGAATAACGCATTTTTATACTGATTATTAGCGCCATCAATCATACTTCAAAAATCGGGGGTTATAATAACATAAAAGTATATATTGAGCATTGTAAAAGGCCTGTCGTGCGGTCAAACTAAGGCTATATCCGGTTACGCTAGCGAGATTAAATTCTATGCTAAGAGACCAATCAACTTAAGGCGACAGCCTCAACGTACAATTTCAGAGAGTAGTATGTGGACACCTGACATTACTGTTGCCGCCGTTTGCGAAAAGCAGGGCCGCTTTTTACTGGTAGAAGAAACGTCTAAATCTACCCAAAAAATTGTCTTCAATCAGCCAGCAGGCCATCTTGAACCAGGCGAAACTATTGTCGAGGCTGTGATCCGAGAAACCTTAGAAGAAACCTGTTGCCACTTCACGCCCGAGGCCTTAGTCGGCCTTTATCGACTCGAGGCGGCCAACGGAAAAACCTATATTCGCTATACATTCAGCGGTTCGGTCACGGAGGTAGACGACAATTATCATCTTGATCCAGATATAATTCGCACTCACTGGATGACTCCAGATAAGATTCGTTCAAACTCATCATTGCGCAGCCCGATCGTCAGCAACTGCATTAACGATTATCTTAGTGGCGTTCGCTACCCGCTAGATATACTTAAAGAACTTTAATTCAATTCCTATGGCTTTAGACCACAACCCAAAGCAAACCCATGTCGTCGTTGGCATGTCTGGCGGCGTAGATTCATCAGTAACCGCCTACATTCTCAAACAACAAGGTTATAAAGTAACCGGCATGTTTATGAAAAACTGGGAAGAAGATGATACCCAAGAATACTGCGCCGCAGCGACCGACTTAAAAGACGCGGCACAAGTTTGTGACCGGCTGGGAATAGAACTACTAGAAGTTAATTTTGCCCATGAGTATTGGGAAAACGTATTCGAACACTTTTTAACAGAATATCAATCTGGGCGGACCCCAAACCCAGATATTCTTTGCAACAAAGAAATCAAATTTAAAGAATTCTTATTGCAGGCTGAGTCGATCGGCGCTGACTACATTGCCACTGGGCACTACGTCGCCAAGGGCTTCGTGAACGACTCTCCGGACAACGAAGCTTTGCTCCTCAGAGGGTCAGACTCAAATAAAGACCAAAGTTATTTTCTCTATACATTGCAACAGCAACAGCTTCGCAAAAGCCTATTCCCGCTTGGTGAAATCGAAAAGCCGGCCGTCAGAGCAATCGCCGACGAACAAGGCTTTGTAACGCATAACAAAAAGGACAGCACTGGGATTTGCTTTATCGGTGAACGTCGATTTAAAGATTTTTTGAGTACTTACCTCAAACCTAATCCAGGTAACATGGTTAGTATCGACGGCCATACCGTCGCTCAACACGACGGGCTGATGTATTACACTTTAGGTCAACGCCAAGGCTTAAATATTGGCGGTGCTGGCGATGCCTGGTATGTCGCCGGCAAAGACCTCGATCGCAATGAATTGCTGGTTGTTCAAGGCCACGATCACCCAGCGATGCTAACTCAAACAGTGACCGCCAACGGGATGGATTGGGTTAGCTCCCAGCCACCAAAAATCGGCGATGTACTAAGTGCAAAAACCAGATACAGACAACAAGACTCCCAATGTAAGATTATCGCTATTGATGATCAAGACTTAAGAGTTCAATTCGAAGAGCCTCAACGAGCCGTTACGCCAGGCCAGGCGTTGGTCTTTTACAACGGCCGCCATTGCCTAGGTGGCGCAACAATCCATTCATCAGTCTGATTTGCCGAATCCATGCGGCGTGAAGAGCGTAGAGTTAGAGCGCCAAACAATTTAGCATTCTATGTTTATGTTCGGCGGCGATGGCCTAGGCGACCAAAATCACTCAACCTGATGACCAGTTTTTATAACCCCCTGTTTTAGATTTATGGCTACCTTCTTGTTGCTCGGCGATATTCATCTCGTCGACCTCGCTCATAGAGAGCCTATAATCACAGTAAGGGTATTTGCGACACATTAGGAATTTTTCACCAATATTGCTGCCTTTAACAGACACCTTAGTGACCACCTCGCTGCGGCACTTAGGACAATTTCGAATATTACCGACAACAGAATGCGAGGGGCTATCAATGGTAAGCTGGGACTCGTGAGTCGGCGACTGTTGATCTTGACTAGCAACAACCTGCTTAGACTTGCCGGTTATTAACCTAGCGATATCCATTGATTTATAATCTTGCCGCACATCAAAATAGAACAACTTAAGGCCGGCACTCTTACAAGCTCGACCAACAAGTTTTTGGCGCTGCTTTCCTTTACGCGTGACCTTATTTTTATCTGAGTGCTCTAGCTCTATAACACCATAGATCGACATATCATGCTGACTACACAATACGAAATCAAAATCGAGGCCTTTTAGCTCTTCGCTAATGCACTTTATATCAAGCGTTCCCGCGTTAGGACTGGGCTCGACAACATTATCAATAGCCACCTTGGCAAAAACAAAGTACTTATTCGACAACTCATCAATTAGACAATCGAAAAATGTGCGTTCTGCCACCGACAAAAAACGACTCTTACGCTGAACTCGTATCGTTTTTGATCGAGCATATTTAAGCCTAGCACACATTACCCACAGGCCAACAAAACCGGCGATCACTAACCCCAGTAATACCGGCCATCCAAAATTTAAATCGCTCAGAGCCATAACCCCTCCTAGCAGAAAGCCTTAGTAATGCAGCCTTCAATTCAACATTGTTATTTTTGTATAACGTCAGCGTATTATGATAAATCACAACTAGTTAGTAAGACATTACACAATATTTCACGAAACGCGGTTTAATAAAAACACCTTATTTATATAGGAGAAGAGGTTTCATCCAATGAATCATCCGAGACACTTTTAAAACTCTCCATAAAGTTGATTCTAATTATTTATCACCGAGTTCAACCACCCACTCTAACATAGCTGCCCGACAGACCTCCCGACTCCAAAAAGCCGCTTACCTCTATCAATATCCATTCGATCTATTAGCTACACTTATAAATATAACATTAATTGTATACCACAGCTCTTTAAAAACAACGAAAATCAAGTGCGTGAAACCGAGTTGGCTGTGCTCTTGCCCCTTGAATGGCAATCTTATTGACCATTTTAGCTATTTTTCAGCTCTTCACAAGATCTTACACCTTGACTTCTATATTCCAGAACCTATATTCTGCCTGACATGGCTAGACCTCGTGAATTTAAACCAGAAACTGTGCTTGACGCAGCGCTCGATCTTTTTTGGAGAAAGGGTTATAAAGCCTGCTCGATGGCCGATGTTGTTAAGAGTTCAGGGGTAGCGCGCTATGGCCTTTATCAAGCGTTTAAAGATAAAGATCAACTATATTGTGCGGCCCTTCTTCAATATAAAGAACGGCTACGAGAACGATTTATAAAACCATTTTGCTCTAGACGATCAGATTTTAAGAGCCTAGTAGAGCATTTTGACCTTATATTGGAACAACTTGAAAGCGTCGAACACCATGGCTGTTTCGCTCACCAAGCGGCGATTGAGCGAGCGAGTCAAGACCCAAATGTAGACAAGATAGTGAGCGGTATTTTTGAAGAAGCCAAAGATGCATACAGATTGATTCTTAGAAATGCGCTTAGTGATGGTGATATACGCGACCAGCCAATCGAGGACTTAGTGATATATGTGCTGGGCATCCAGCGAGCACTTATCGCCATGACCAAGCAAAACTGTTCTCTAAAAGAACGACAAGATTATGTACGCTGCTCTTTGGCTTTGCTAAAGCCTGCAGAAAACTAATATCAGGGCATTCATTGTGTGCTGCTTTTTTTTGAGCAATAACAGAACGAATATTCTGAAATAACTTTAAGCAATAACATGAATTACTTTAATTCATAAAACAGAATTTTTAACTTAGGACGTACCATGAAAACATCAAGCAATATGAAACTTATCTCTAGCCTTTTTGCCGCTAGCCTACTATTTACAGTAACCAGCAATGCTTCTGAAATTAAGACCGCAGGCCAAGCAATGAGTCTTTGTAAGGCCCATGCTACAAAATCACACGATGGTTATAAACGTAGCAAATCAACCAACATTAAACATAAACGCGGTATCTTCAAAATTAAAATGAAAGTGGTCACGGCACAAGAGTCAATTTCGACCTACTGCGAAGTTGCAAAAGACGGAACGGTTTCTTACTCAAAGGCGTAGTATTAAGTTCTGCAATCTCTAGCGGCTGAGCTAATAAAGGCTTGGCCGCTAAGCGATGTTTCGTTTTTACGAGATTAGTATTTATCAAATAAGGGTATCTAAAAAGGAATGACAAACGGCTAGTCAATAAGCGCTAAAACTGATCTATCCGTGAACGCTAGAATTAATTTAAAGCCCGCTCTTTATCGTTATACTTTTAATGCTTATGCATTATTGACGAAATAGCCTTCTGATGCATCATCATTGGCGGCCAACAAGCCCAAGTAATCAGTCAATGAGGCGAAGCGAGTTGGGGAACTAACAATCGGAGCTATGTCACGAGTAAGCAGCTTGCGCAGCCAGACAACTCCAGCTTGTGCCATAAACAGAGTAATAAGCTCTCTCGTCGCTAAGCGGTGTGTTTTGTAATACAAGACGATTAAACGATTGCCTAACTCGTTAGCTGGCACGTTCAACTGTTTACTTGTGCGCGAGCTTTCAATGGTTCTTATCGAGTGCAGTGCATCTACCATAGCTTCATTCAAAATCATTGTTTCACCTTCGCTGTTAGTTATAGGCTAGATAAGTGCAGATTTGAGCTGAAAAAGTTCTACGCGACCCCAAACTATCCAAACCGACACAAATAAGGCATGCCATTCTCGCCATATTGAAAATGCAGTCATCCGTTGGCGAGTGATGTTCCTTAATGACTTATATAATTACGCAGTAAGAGACTGGCATCAAACCGATTAGCCATGAAACGAGTAAACAATTGTTAACCGAGACGTTTGGCGGTTAACCGCCAAGCACATCAGGTCGATCGCATGCTTGCGGAATAACTACCTTGTTATCATGCATTTGAACCGTCGACAAAATATCATAAAATTTTGGCAAACTGTCGCCACATAAACGCAATAAATCCTTGAGTTGAGGAACTCGATCTCGGTAGGTCGACAGCCCCACAAACTTGGCGTTATTAACGGTGCCATCGAACCATGATTGATACCAAGCCTGGCCGTTCCACTGAGTCTCCTTAATTCGTTTATGACGACCTTTCATTTCGCTCAAAACACCTTGCTTAGCGAGACGCATTTCCGACTCTCCAAGACCGGAAGCATAGATAGCCTGTAATTCATGTTTGCTAGCAAGCACTAGGGCATAAAACTGATCTTGTATTTGTAGGCTGTTTTTGTACGCGGCTAGGTCTTGGGGCCTATGAGCCGTTAACCAGCGGATAACACCCTCTTCGCCCACAACACTTGCGAACGCTTCATTAAAATCACTATCACCGTTTACATAGAGCACCTGGTGGGCAATCTCATGAAAAAGAGTCTCGGCGAAAGCCGTGTCACCGTGCCTCATCATAGAAGGTAGCAAAGGATCAGCAAACCAACCTAGAGTCGAATAGGCCGGCGCGCCGCCCACCAAGGTTTCGAAACCTTTCGCGTCTAATTTGGATGCATAAGCATGAGCCGCAAGTTCGTTAAAGTAACCGCGATAACTGGCACAACCAATAACCGGGTAACACCATTGCTTGGCATTCAATGAAAACTCGGGAGCGGCAACAACCGTCCAAACTGGAAACTCGCGCTTTAAAGCGACATAGGATGTATAACTTTTAGAGCTCGGCAAGCCGAGTTCAGCGACCGAAAATGCACGCAGCTCTTTAGACAGAAGCAACTGCGCTTTTAAGGGCTCGGCCGCCTGTTCAATTACCCGGTCAACCGGCTTTCTAGCGAGCATTAAACGGCTATGTCCAGCAACACTTTGCGAATAGTACGACAGCGTCGAACAACCGGCTACGAGCGGCAAAAAACAAAGCAGCGCAAGTAGTTTAAAAAATCTAATTAAACAAAATTCAGTCATCGTACTCAGTGTAGATTATTGGACTGGCAGAATAAAGTTATCCTTAGGCAAGGTAGTCTAAACAGTATTAGAGCCCATAAAAAACGGCTTGTGCACCGCAGAAGCCGTTTTCTAATATCACTGAGGGTCTGGCGAGTTAGCCTTTTCTACGTTCATTACTTTTACGCTGCGCGTAGTCGGATTTGCCCTTGCCAGCTTTGTCACCTGGCGCACCTCGATCACGTTTTTTTGACGAGTATGACTTCTTCTTCGGTTCATCACTTCGCTCGCCACTAAAGTCGGATGACGCAGGCGCCGTGCCATCGAACAGAGAAATTTCAAGCGGTCGACCGGCAACCCGGGCACGTCTTAGTATGCCCATAACTTCTTTAGGCATATCTGCAGGCAGATCTACGGTTGAATAATCATCGCGAATTTCGATCTCACCAATGTACTTACTCTCAAGCTCAGCTTCATTAGCAATTGCACCGACAATGTTACCTGGCTTAACTTGATTACGACGGCCTACATCTAAACGAAAGCGCTGCATAGGAACATCTGGATGCTCTTTGAGCGGCGTCGCTTGCTTATTAGGAACCGGTTTATCAACGTAGCTACGTTCACGGCGTTCGCCTCGGTCACCACGACCTGAACGCTCGTTACGCCCGCCCCGATCACCACGGCCACGCTCTTTATCACTTCGATCAAAGCCAGCGCTAGAGTGAGTAGACTTGGCTTCACGCGCCATCGCCGCTTCATCTAAAACCAATGACGTTTCGCCCTGGGCCATGAAAGCTGCAGCGGCCGCAATTTGCTCGCTACTGACTTCGCTGCCCTGCTGAAGTTCAGTAATCATTTGTGAGAAAAAATCTAAGTTCTCAGTATTAATAGTCGCCAATATACTGTCTTTAAATCGGTCAACACGGCTTTTATTAATGTCGGCAATACTTGGCAAGTCCATCGGCTCAATCGGCTGCTTGGTCGCTCGCTCAATTGAAAACAGCATGCGCTTCTCACGCGGAGCAACGAACAAAATCGCTTTACCTGAACGCCCCGCACGGCCTGTACGACCAATACGGTGAATATAGCTCTCTGTGTCATGCGGCACGTCATAGTTGATAACATGACTAATCCGCTCAACATCTAAACCACGTGCGACCACATCGGTAGCAACCAAAATATCAAGTTTGCCATTACGTAGACGGTCAATAATTTTCTCTCGATTCGCTTGTGGAATATCACCATTTAGCGCATCACTTCTAAAGCCGCGAGCTGATAGTTTGTCAGCCAGCTCAGCGGTTGCGTTTTTGGTTCTAACGAACACGATCACGCCTTCGCTTTCTTCACTCTCTAAAATACGCGTAATCGCATCAAGTTTGTGAAAACCTCGAACGATCCAATAACGTTGAGATATGTTCGCCGCCGTCGCTGTTTTATTGGCAATTTTAATATGTACGGGATCTTGTAGGTGCTGATCAGCAACGCGCTTTACTTCACGAGGCATGGTCGCCGAAAACAGTGCAATTTGACGATCAGGTGGAGATTGCTCAAGCACCCATTTCACGTCGTCAATAAAGCCCATTCTTAGCATTTCGTCGGCTTCGTCTAATACCAATGCTTTCAAACCATTTAGCGACAGAGTTTTACGACGCATATGGTCCATTACCCGACCCGGAGTACCAACAACAACTTGAGCACCACGATTTAATTGCTTCAATTGAATGGTGTACGACTGACCACCGTAAATAGGCAGTACGTTAACACCTTTAAGGTGCTTGGCGTATTGCTGACAAGCTTCAGCCACTTGAATGGCCAGCTCTCGGGTTGGCGCTAGAATTAATAACTGTGGTGCACGATTATTGGGATCAATATTGGCCAACAATGGCAGCGCAAAAGCAGCGGTCTTGCCGGTACCTGTTTGAGCTTGGCCCAATAAATCACGGCCCTCTAACAGAGCCGGAATAGCTTCTGCTTGAATTGGGGAGGGTTGCTCGTAACCTTGCTCGGTCACGGCCTTTTGAATCGCTTCAGGAAGATTCAGATCGCTAAACGCGATATCACTTTTTAGATTATTTTCTGACATGTCAGGCTCCAGCCAATGGTTTTCATTGTTAAATGAAACAAACATTGACTCAAATAAATTAGACGTTACGGGCTCTGTTGCACTCGTTTTCTCTTTTATCTGCGTCTAACTATGCGCGCTGAGAATTAACGTCCAATCGGGCCCTAAAAAACCCATTACATTACTCAATAACTGTTTATTAAGTCCTGACTAGGTTCACACTTACTTTACGGCTACTCACTCCGATAGCCTAAAGTCGCGCGAGTATACATAGTCACACGCAACTTGGCGACTATTTGGCAGAAGTAATTGAAACGAAATAGAGCCTCTAATCCTCAAGGATTAGGCGAAACTGTTCGCCATTAAATTTGATTACGTCGCCAGCTCTTAGTTTACAGCGCTTTCGCATTTCTATTACCCCATTGACCGCCACCTGACCTTCTGCGACTGCCATCTTTGCTTCCCCGCCGCTAGCTACCAGACCTTCGAATTTAAGGACTTTATATAACTCGACAGGCTCACGATTAATTATTACATCTTGCATATTTGAAATTGTATCTAGGGTTTTGTTTAGAAAAGCAGTCGCTTGAACTCTAGTGCCGCCTTAAACAGATGTTAGAGAAATCATAATAAAAAGCCCCAGCAAGCCAAGCTCACTAGGGCTTTTCTAAAACGAATCAATCGATGTTAGTTAACGCGTTCGATCACCGTGGTGATGCCCTGCCCCAAACCGATACACATGGTAGAAATGCCAATAGTCATATCACGTTGTTCCATCACCGTTAGCAGTGAACCCGAGATACGCGTACCTGAACAGCCGAATGGATGGCCGAGTGCTATTGCGCCGCCATGAACATTAACTTTATGTTCCATGTCGTCAAGCAAGTCTAGGTCTTTTAGTACCGGTAGGGATTGCGCGGCGAACGCTTCGTTGAGTTCAACGTAATCGATGTCGTCCATCGTCATGTCTAACTTATCAAGCGCCTTCTCAGTCGAAGGAACCGGACCATAGCCCATAATCGATGGGTCAACACCGGCTAAAGTAGTTGCTCGAATAACCCCTTTTGGTTTCAAACCAAGACTTTCAGCGCGTTCAGCCGACATCATTATCATGCCAGACGCCCCATCAGTCACTTGCGATGACGTACCGGCGGTAACAGTTCCGCCTTTAGGGTTAAATACTGGGCGTAACTGTGCCAATGCTTCAACCGTAGTGTCTTCACGAATGGTTTCATCTTGCGTTACCATAAATGGCGTGCCGTTTGCACGGTGCCCCATTACTGGAATGATCTCATTATCAAACTTCCCGTCGGCGCGTGCTTTAGCCGCAAGTTTATGAGAGCGAACTGCAAATTCGTCCATGTCTTGGCGTTTAATGCCGTGCATAAGGGCTAACATTTCAGCCGTCATGCCCATGCTACCTGCGGCTTTAGCCGCGTATAAGCCAAGTTCAGGGTTAGGGTCTACTCCTTTATTCATATCAATGTGCCCCATATGTTCAACACCACCGACTACATACACATCACCGATACCGGCCATGATATTTGCCGCCGCCGTATGCATGGCTGACATTGATGAACCACATAAACGGTTGACCGTTTGTGCTGGCACGGTATGCGGCAAGCCCGCTTGTATACCAACGAAGCGTGCTAAGTTAACGCCTTGCTCGTCACGCTGCATAACGCAACCCCAGATCAAATCGTCGATTTCTTCTGGATCGAGCGCTTCATTGCGCGCAAGCAAACCTTTAATCACTTCAGCGCTTAGTTCATCAGCGCGAGTGTGTCGAAAACAACCGTTTTTAGAACGGCCCATAGGGGTACGCGCGAAATCTATAATTACCGCGTCTCTTGGATTAATGCTCATAATAGTTACCTACTTTTTTATCGGCTGAATAGATTAGAAGTTGTAGTATTTTTTACCAGAAGCCGCCATTTCGCGTTGTGCTTCGGTAGCGTCATACAACTTGCCGAGATCTTTATATTTATCACTCATGGCCACGAATGCTTCGATACCGATGGTATCGATCCACTTAAACAAACCACCACGGAATGGAGGAAAACCTACGCCATAAACCAATGCCATATCGGCCTCAGCGGGAGAACCGACGATATCTTCTTCAAGACAACGAGCGAGCTCAGTCCCCATCGGCACCATCATACGAGCAATAATTTCTTCAGGTTCAAACTCTTTACGCTCGGCCGTAATCGGCGCCAGCAATTCATAGCTTGCTTGATCAGCAACCTTCTGCATGCGGCCTTTCTTATCTTTTTCGTACTTATAAAAACCAACACCGTTCTTTTGACCTAAACGATCAGCTTCATACATAGCGTCGCCGGCGGTTTTATAGGTGCCAACCATGCGATCCGGAAAACCATCAGCCATCACCGCTTGACCGTGATGGCCTGTGTCCATGCCAACCACATCCATCAAGTACGCTGGACCCATCGGCCAGCCAAATTTCTCCATCACTTTATCAACTTGTTGGAAATCAGCGCCATCACGCAATAAGTCCATGAAGCCAGCAAAGTAAGGGAACAATACGCGGTTTACCAAGAAGCCAGGGCAATCGTTAACCACGATCGCTTTCTTACCCATTTTATTAGCGTAAGCAACCGTCCGCGCAATCGCTTTGTCTGAGGTTTTCTCGCCTCGAATCACTTCAACCAGTGGCATTTTATGCACTGGGTTAAAGAAATGCATACCGCAAAAATTTTCGGGTCGATCGAGCGCCTCAGCTAAGTAAGTAATCGATATAGTCGACGTGTTCGACGCAATAATAGCATCCTCGCCTACATGCTTTTCGACATCAGCCAATACCATGTGCTTAACTTTCGGGTTTTCAACAACCGCCTCGACAACGATATCAACGCTATCAAAGTTGTCATACGAAAGTGTTGGATCAATATCGGCGAGAATGCTGCCCATTTTTTCCACTTTCATACGGCCGCGATTAACTTGCTTAGCCAATAAGCCATTTGCTTCATCTAAGCCTAGGTCTAGACCGGCCTGATTAATGTCTTTCATTTTAATTGGCGTGCCTTTCAAAGCCGATTGATAAGCAATTCCTCCGCCCATAATGCCGGCACCAAGCACCGCGGCACGTTCAATTTTTTTATCCGCTTTCTTTTCCCACCCTTTGGCTTTCTTGCTGATCAACTGGTCGGCTAAGAAAATACCAATTAGAGAACTTGCCGTATCGGTGCCCGCCATTTCGATAAAAGCTTCAGCTTCAATTTTTAAGGCATCATCACGATACTTGCGAGCGGCGTGTTGCATGGCTGAAATAGCCGCAACGGGTGAAGGATAATTCGGGCCTGCGGTACCAGCAACAAATGCTTTAGACGTTTCGAACACCATCATTGATTCGGTTTCATTCAACTTCAATGGTTCGGTTTTTTGGTCACGACGAGCTTCGTAATCCATTTTACCGTCTACTGCATCTTGCAATACAGCTAAGGCCGCATCACGTAGATCTTCAGGCGCGACAACACCGTCAATAACCCCAGCTTTCAAAGCGGCATCTGGGCGTTGCTCTTTACCAGAGGCTATCCAGTCAATCGCGGTATCTGCGCCGGCGATACGAGGCAGGCGTACTGTGCCGCCCCAACCAGGGATTATGCCTAGCTTAGTTTCCGGCAGGCCAATTTTTGCAGCGCTGCTCATTACACGAAAATCGCATGCAAGGCAAAGCTCAAGACCACCGCCCATGGCATAACCGTTAATCGCGACGACGCTAGGGAAGTCTAACTCTTCGATCATGTTGAAGTTTTCGTTATTGCCGCCTAGCTGTGCATCGGCGGTATGTTCACCAGAAGCAAACATAGGAATAAATTCCATAATATCAGCACCAACGATGAAAACAGACTTTGAGCTGGTAACCAACAAGCCTTTTACATCATCAGCGTTGCCAAGCAGCTTAACTGCTTCATGTAATTCGCTGACCGTTTTAGAATCAAATTTATTGACTGACTCGCCTTGCAAGTCAAAGTTCAGTTCGGCGATGCCGCCTTCGAGCATCTTTACCGAGAGTGCGCTACCGTTATACATCTAGTGGGCTCCGTTCTCTTGTTTGTTAAAAGTTCGCTTGGGATTAAATTAGCGGGCAAACGCCCTAATTTAAGATGGCCATAGTATCAGGCATTTAGTCTAAGAAGCCCAATGAAAATCGACAATCAATCGCTGTTATTGATCAGCTGAATAGTGGAAAAACGTCCAGTTAATGCCAATATACGTTCAATATTTAAGATAAAAGACATCGTATGTCGTCGTCATGAAACATATTTTCAAGCCACTACTCCTTTTGGCTTTTATTGTTTTTTCGAAAATAACAACATCAAACGCATGCGCTATCAAGCGCATAACCGCCATCATTTTCAAACAAATTTCGGCGGCTCAAGAATGAATCGGGCCGCAGCAACCTTGCATGAGGTACAAACGATAGCGTTAGTGTTTTTATAACAATCGTTTTTACGCCAATTAGTTAGGACCGAATTAACCCGACCCTGACTTATAGCGATGAGCGTATTAAGCGACTTACTCAACCACAACAATCGACCCGGCAATATGATCATGCCAGCCCTTTTTCTTCTTATCGAAGGCCACCCAGAAAAACCCAATTAGAAGCCCGATCGTCGAGACTAAATAGCCGACATAGCGCAATAACGATTTACCCAGCGTTAAATACTGACCTGTCTGCTCATCAATCACCTTCAAACCAAGCATCCGCTTACCTGGCGTGCCGCCAAACTTCATCCAAAGCGCCACAGAAAAGGCAATCGGGAATATATAGCTAATAATAATGTCAGCACCGCCCTTAACCATACTCTCGCTAGTAATAAAGTCAGCACCGTAAAATAGATACAACAATGGCGACGTAATAATTAACA
>JALZVW010000097.1 GCA_023301745.1 Arenicella sp.
TTGCGCACGAAGAAATTCAAGACGTCTACACCAAGACTGATAACTTGTCGATTATGCTTAGGCCAGAGAGCGGCAATGTTTTTACGCCTCGAGTGCTAGGTCTAATTCATCAGTTAAGCGAACAAGGTTGGCAAGTGCCGTACGCAATACGCGTTGATTCGCTCACCAATTTTCAAAACACCACAGCCGAATTAGATGACCTGCTGGTTGAAGATCTGGTGATCAGCCTCGACGGGCTCACCGATGATAAAGTCGGCCGCATTAAATCTATTGCCCTGGCCGAGAAACAGCTGGTTAAACGTTTGGTGTCGCTTGACGGCAGCACCGCGTTGATTAACGTTAGCCTTGAGCTACCGACCGAGGTTGACCCCAGCGCATCAGTAGAGCTGCAAACGCAGCAGCGTGCTCTTCGTGACTCATCTTACCCAGAGGTGGTTAATTTTGGTAGAAGCTTGCTCGCCGAGTATCGCCTTAAGTACCCCGATATCGAAATGCACCTAGCCGGTGTGCCAGTCATAAATCACTCGTTCAATGAGATGGCGCGTAAGGACATTGGAACCTTGATACCATTAATGTACGCCCTCATTTTGGTGTTGTTGGTAGTATTTTTTCGTTCGTTTGGCAGTGTGGTAAGTACCTTGATAGTCATTGCCTGCGCTAGTGCGGTGTCGATTGGTAGTGCCGGCTGGCTTGGGTATGCCTTGAACACGGCCAATGTCATGACGCCCACCATTGTGTTGACCATCGCGGTGTGCGATGCGGTGCATTTGCTGTCGGTATACCTGCGAGGCTTGTCGCAACAATTGAGCCGCGAGGAGGCAATGAGTGAAAGCTTGCGGCTTAATCTTCAACCTATTGTCTTAACGAGTGTGACGACGGCGGTTGGTTTTCTTACCCTTAACTTCGCGACCTCACCGCCATTTTCGCAGCTTGGCAACATGACCGCGATCGGCGTGATCTGGGCGTTGGTGCTTACGTTTACTTTGCTGCCAGCCGTTACCATGTTGATCACACGGTCTCGTAAGCCGTCTGAAACAAGCGACAAGCTAATGTTGGGGTTTGCGCGTTTTATAATCTTGCACCGCACCAAGGCGCTGGTTGGGTCACTGCTGGTGGCCTTTGGTTTAATGGCCATGATTCCACTAAACGTGATTGACGATGACCCGATTGCCTATTTTGACAAAGGGGTGCCATACCGTGATTCAATGGAATTCGCGATTGAGCATTTGCCTGGCGTTAAAGACATTAACTTCATACTCAGCTGTGGGGAAGCATCATGTGTGACACGGCCTGAATTTCTAAATACTCTTGAAGACTTTCAAACGTTTTTAGCCACCGAGCCGGCGGTAATTCATGTTGATACCTATCTTGATGTGATCAAACGTTTGAATCGCAGTATGAACGCCGACCAACAGGCATTCTACGCGGTGCCAGAGCGCGCAGATTTAGCCGCTCAATACAATCTTATGTATGAAATGTCGTTGCCCTATGGCTTAGATTTGAACAACCAACTTAACTTAGACAAATCTGAAACCAAAGTAGGTGTATTGGTTAATAATATTATCAACTCAGAATTAATCGCACTGGCCGAACGCTCGCATGATTGGTTAAAAGAAAATCACAGCCCTGAGACCAAACCAGGTTCTAGTGTTAGTTTGATGTTCGCGCACATTGGTGAAAACAATATTCGATCAATGCTGTTTGGTGGCGTGATGGCCATTATTGGGGTAACCATTACCATTTTAATTGCCTTGCGTTCGGTGCGTTATGCGGTAATCAGTATTATTCCTAACTCGATACCCGCATTTATGGCGTTTGGTGTGTGGGGTTTAATTAGTGGCCAAGTCAATATGGCGGTTGCCATGGTTTTTAGCATCTCTTTGGGGATACTGGTGGATGATACAGTTCACTTTATTAGCAAATATCGGCGAGGTCGGCGAGTGAAAGGCTTGTCTAAAGAGCAATCGATAGAGTACGCTTTTTCAAATGTTGGCATGGCGCTAATTATCACGACCGTTGTGTTAGCCCTGGGCTTTGCCTTACTTGGCACATCGAGCTTTAATCTAAATGCAATGGCGGGCAACCTAACGGCGATTACTATTGTGATCGCGCTTATTTTTGACTTTCTTATTTTGCCGCCGATTCTAATGTTGCTTGATAGAGACGAGCAGGTTCAGACTTAATAATATTGAGAGATTATGATTAATAATAGAATACGGCTGGTGGTAGAAAACCACATTGCTCACGTTACCCTGTCACGTGCCGATAAAATGAACGCCTTAGACAGCGAGATGTTTGCCGCGATTCCACTGGTCGGCGAGCAAATTCGTCAGAACTCCAGCATCCGAGTGGTGGTGATTTCTGGCGATGGCGGTAACTTTTGTGCAGGGCTGGATAAATCGAACTTTTCGTCGATTCTCAACAACAACGGAGTGTCGATAGAGAGCGGCTCTTCTGACGCCACGGCGCTTGCCGAGCGAACGCATGGTATTGCCAATGCGGCGCAATATGCCGCGTGGATGTGGCGTGAACTCCCCATGCCAGTGATTGCTGCGGTTGACGGTTTTTGTCTAGGCGGCGGTCTGCAGATCGCCCTAGGCGCTGACTTTCGCTACGCTAAGGCCAATAGCCAGTTCTCTATTCTTGAAATGCGTTGGGGCATCGTGCCCGATATGAGTAGCACGCAAATTATGCGACACATGATTCGTGACGATGTGATTCGAGAACTGACCTACACGGCCAAAATTTTTGGCGCTGAACAAGCCAAAGAATGGGGGTTTATTACCGATATTGTTGACGACCCTTTAGCGCACGCCATGAGTGTCGCACAAGAAATTGCTGGCAAAAACCCTGACGCGATTCGAGCGGCGAAGAAGATCATTGACGCAAGCTATTATCAAACAGCCCAAGAAGGCCTACTTATGGAGTCGGTTGAACAAGATAAAATCATGGGAACACCGAACCAAATCGAAGCGGTAATGGCTGAACTACAAAAGCGCCAGCCTGATTTTAAAGATTAGCATTTGAAATAACTTGGTGTTAGCCGTTATAGTGTAGTCGTTATTTTCTTAAATTGATTAACATAATGAGACGGATTTTTTTATTGATATCGCTTTGTTGTATTGTTTTATATGCAGCACCTTCTTATTCCGCCCAGCATAAACCAAGGGTCGCGCCTGATGGTTGGGTACACGATTTTGCCTATGATAGCGATCAGAGTATTGGTGACTATCTATTAGCGCAGTATCAGATCGCTCGATCTCAACAGCTCACCGCATACGTCTATATTTATGACGACAGAGATAGGCATTGCCGAGTAGTGCGAACCTTGATGAAGCGTGAGCGTGTTGCCAATGCTTACAAAGGCAGTTATATGATTATGCTTAACGCCAAAAAGCTAAAAACGTATTACAAAAAAATTGAGAAAAAGAAATTCGGTGGGTTTCAATGGACGCCGCTAATTTCTAAACTGGGTGCTCACGGCGGCGTTACGAGTGACACGACATTTCCTGATTTCAATCTATTTCATGAATATTATGGGCAATCATTTACCTGGAATTATGCCAAACGCATGAAAAAATATTTCGAGCAGCACAACGACTTCTAGGGCGACATTTTTTTATCGGACTATTCGTTAGTAAAAAATAGCCACGTTCTGACGGGCCGTGATAATCAAGTCACCGGC
>JALZVW010000098.1 GCA_023301745.1 Arenicella sp.
TATGATTCTGACAATGGCAGCAGCGCGGCGTCGACCTCAATCGAGACATTACTGCGCTCGCATAGATGCCCTAAATCACCGACCAAACCATCAGAGATATCCAAGCAAGAATGGGCAACGCCTAACAAGGCACGACCAAGCTCAACTCTGGGTTCGGGCAACTCTAACGCGGCGACAGTATGCTTTCGATCGGCTTCGCACAACACGGTCTCGCCTTGTAGTAGGGCTAAGCCAAGGGCCGCATCGCCTAGGTAATGCGACACATAAACATCATCACCGATCACGGCACCAGAACGACAAAGCCGTTGAGATATCGGGAGTAAACCCATGATTGTCATACTTAAATTAAGTGGCCCCTGGGTAGTATCACCGCCAATTATTTGCACCCCAAAGCGATTAGCAATCTGCCTAAGAGACGTGGAAAACTGACTGAACCAGTTATTGTCAAGCTCGGGCACGGTCAAGGCCATAGTGGCCCATTTAGGCTCTGCGCCCATCGCCGCCATATCACTTAGGTTAACAGCAAGAATTTTATGCGCCAGTTTAGCCGCATCAACATCTGGATAAAAATGTACGCCAGAGACCATCGTGTCAACGCTGACTGCCAGTTCAAATCCGTTTGGAACGGCGACCACAGCCGCGTCGTCACCGACGCTCAACTGGGTCTCAACATGATCAGGGCCAATGCCGTGACAGAACGCTTCAATAATTGAAAATTCAGCCATGCCTAACACCCTTCTAGATTATTTAAAATATA
This sequence comes from Arenicella sp., assembly GCA_023301745.1. Lineage (GTDB taxonomy): Bacteria > Pseudomonadota > Gammaproteobacteria > Arenicellales > Arenicellaceae > Arenicella. The sequence continues at coordinate 758 of JALZVW010000098.1, forward strand.
AAACGCTCTAACTAACCACGATAGAAAGCCCTAACTGGCTTTTCGTAACTCTTTTGCTAGCTTGTCCATAACGCCGTTAATGAATTTATAACTATGATCTGAACCAAACACTTTGGCCAGCTCGATCATTTCATTAATGACGACTCGAGTCGGCACATCCGCTTTATAGGAAAGCTCATACGCACCAAGGCGTAAAATCGCGCGTTCAACGGGGTCTACCGAGCTAAAATCACGGCCAATAAAAGGCGTAATCGCCAACTCGAGCTCAGCGTTAACCTTTGGGAGTTCGGTCATCATTTCACGCAAATATTTTTTATCGACATTTTGCATGTCGTGAATTTGAGTAAAATGCTTTTCAATATCTTCCGCATCTTGGCGAGTTAAATCCCATTGATACAAAGCTTGCACGGCCGCTTTGCGTGCATTGTGGCGAGTTGATGTCATTATTATAGCTTAGCCAGTAGGTTAACCATTTCGACAACTGTCATAGCTGCCTCAGCGCCTTTGTTACCGGCCTTGGTGCCCGCTCTTTCGATAGCTTGCTCGATCGTATCCACGGTTAGCACGCCAAAGCCGACAGGCACTCCGGTTTCCAGTTGCGCTGAATTCAAGCCTTTTGCACATTCGCCTGCAACAAAATCGAAATGAGGCGTTGAGCCGCGAATCACCGCACCCAAGGCGATCACGCCGTCATACTTACCACTAGCCGCCATTTTTTTCACCGCCAATGGAATTTCAAACGCGCCAGGTACATTAACAACCGTGATGTTATTGGTGTCAACTCCGTGACGAGCTAACACATCGATTGCACCACCGAGTAGCGCATCGCCAATGAAACTATTAAAACGACCTAGAACAATGCCTAGCGTTTGATTTTGTCCGTGCAACTCGCCGGAAAGTGTCGTGTGTGTCATATGAATTCTAATTAATGGCTACTAATTTTATTTAAACATTAAGCTTTCGCTTAATGTTCGATGTAATCAACGATCTCGATACCAAAGCCAGACAAGCCATGAGTTTTACGCCTCTTGCCCATCACTTTAATCTTACCAGCGCCTAAACTCGATAAAATTTGACTACCAGAACCAAGTAAACGCAGATGGCCTTGACCACCTGGGCGCTTATTTTCTTGAAACTGTTCAATATCAAACTTCACTTCTTCAGCACTCTGCGCATAACGCAGAATCACTACAATACCCGAGCCGGCCTCTAAGATATAGTCAACGGCTTCCTTTGCGGGAAAGGTTGGTTGGCTATTCAGGCCTTTGAGAACGTTTAAGAAGTCGGATTCTACGTGAATTCGCACAGGAATGGGCGTTTGCGCGTCAACTTCTCCACAAACAAATGCGACATGCGTTTCATCACGTTCTGTGTCTTTAAAGACCACCGAACGCAGTAAACCTCGATCAGTTTCAAGCGAGGTGTCGGTAACCGGCACCACCGTCGGTTCTTTCTCCAAACGATAACGAATTAGCTCGGCAATAGAACATATTTTTAGATCGTGTTGCTTAGCGAAGACTTCTAAATCAGGCATGCGCGCCATGGTGCCGTCTTCATTTAAAATCTCACAAATCACACTTGATGGGTCTCGGCCAGCGAGGCGAGCGAAATCAACGCCGGCTTCAGTGTGCCCTGCTCGACTCATAACACCACCAGGTTGGGCCATAATCGGAAAGATATGGCCAGGCATAACAATATCGGTAGGTTTGGCGTCTGGTGCGACGGCCGCTTGCACTGTTCTTGCTCTGTCAGCGGCTGAAATACCGGTGGTTACGTCTTCTGCGGCTTCGATCGACATCGTAAAGTTGGTCGAAAAACGCGCACCATTATTATCGCCGACCATCAACGGTAACCCAATTTGCTCACACCGACGTTCAGTCAATGTTAAGCAAATTAACCCACGGCCATAACGCGCCATAAAGTTAATGTCATCGGCGGTTACTCGATCAGCCGCCATCATTAAGTCGCCTTCGTTTTCACGGTCTTCATCATCGGTAATGATCACCATCTTTCCGTTACGGTAATCTTCTAGAATTTCTTCAATGGTGCTATGTGGCATGCTAATTCCTGATGTCTTATTTGAAATATCAGCTAGTTAAAACGTAGCTAAGTTAATCTAACGAGTGGCTAAATTGAGAGCGGCATGTAGTATTGCAATATCGAAATCGAGGCCTTGATAATAACGCCAAATGTCGCCACAACGCCGAACTTGCGCAATACCATTAGCTGCTCAGGGTAAAACATACCAAACGCATGTGAGACTCGCGCAATAACTAGAATTGATCCCAACCAAAACACGGCGTTGGCCGATAAGGTAAGAGTCTCGATAAACCACATCAATAACAACGTGAATGGCACATACTCCATAAAGTTGCCGTGAGTGCGAATCGCTCGTTCTAAGTCTTGGTTTTGGCCTGTGCCAAGAGAAACATTGTTGCCAAAACGATGCCGAACAACGTTAATCGATAAGGCGATGTACATGAGTCCAAAAATCGCCGCAAATAAAGGGGTTATAACAGCCATACAGGCACGCTCTCTTTAAGTCTAGATATAGGTAAAGGAATAAAACGTATCGTCAGCACGTAACGCAATGACTATTAGCTGAAACCGTGATCAGCTAAAAAGGCTTCGCTGAGGTTCTGATTAGCTGGCTCGGCATTACCCGATAGCAACCGCTCTAAGTATCGTGCAATTAAATCTACCTCGATATGAACCTGGTCACCCACAGCAAGTTGCCCGAGTGTCGTCACTTCAAAAGTATGCGGTATCACATTGATATCAAACAAGTTATCGTTGACAGCATTAACCGTCAAGCTCGTTCCGTTAATCGTGATTGAGCCTTTTTTAGCAACGTATTTCTTCAAATCATCTGGAACTTCAAACTCCATGCGCCACGAGCGCGCGTCTTCACTTAGCGTTTTGAGCGTTGCTAAACCGTCAACGTGACCAGAGACCAAATGGCCACCCAGCCGGGTAGTCGGCAGCAGTGCCATTTCTAAGTTGACTTTAACCCCAACCTGCCAATCGCCGATCAATGTGTGGTTAATAGATTCAACCGAGACATCAAACGCGAAGTCACTGCCAGAATGCTCAATAACCGTTAAACACACACCGTTAATCGCAATACTGTCACCTAAGTTAACCTCTCGGCTAGCGAATTGCTCTGCATTAATGGTGATGCGCACATCACCGCCAACTTTAGCGGTAGACTTAACGGTGCCGATTGTTTCGATTATTCCAGTAAACATAGTGTTCTCTTAAACGGGTTGCTTTAAAAATAGCGCCTTAGTCGCGTCGAGTTAACTCAGCGAGGCTGCTCTGATTGACCGCGTTAACGCGAACATCATCGCCAACCATCTCGGTGCTATTGACCTGAAAATGCGCTTTATTTTCAAATGGCATCGGTGAATCAAATTTGAACATGCTCTTACCGTGATCGCCTAACACACTACCGGCATAAAACAGTACCATCTCATCGACTAGGCCGGCTTGGACAAACGAGCCGCTGAGGGTTTGACCGGCTTCAATAAACACGTCATTACATTGCCAATTTGCTAATTCTTCTAACACTTTAATCAAGTCTAATTGCCCTGACTGATTGGCTTCGAGCTGAATTACCTCAGCACCTGCCTCGATTAACGCGGCGACTTTCTCTAGATTATCGGACAGTGTAAACACCACCAACTTCTGATCAGCGCCAATAATTCGTGCGTCTAAGGGAAGCTGAAGTTGGCTGTCTAGTACCACGCGCAATGGTTGCCGCTCTTGGCCATCTAAGCGCGCGTTCAGCTGTGGATCGTCAGCAAGAACAGTGCCGATACCAGTAACCACCGCAGAGCACGACGCTCGTAAGGTCTGAACTGTTTGCCGTGCTTGAGAACTAGTAATCCACTTACTCTGACCATCATAGGCCGCCGTGCGCCCGTCTAAGGTTGCTGCCGACTTAAGCATCACCCAAGGCCGCTTTCGAACCATGCGACTGACAAAACCTCTATTTAGCCAACGAGCTTGATCTTCAAGCACGCCTGATAACACTTCAATGCCCGCGCCTTGTAATAATTCGAAACCGCCCCCCTCAACTAGAGGGTTAGGGTCGCTCATGGCCGCCACAACACGTAAAATACCCGCATCAACCAAACCATCAGTACATGGAGGCGTTCGCCCTTGGTGACAACAAGGCTCTAAGTTAACGTAAGCGGTGGCACCACGAGCCTCACTGCCTGCCTGCTCTAGGGCTAGTCGTTCGGCATGTAACTCACCCGCTTTTTGGTGAAAACCTTCGCCAACAATGTTGCCATCGTTAACAATGACACAGCCAACCATGGGGTTAGGATGCGTTGTAGTGATGCCTTTTGCAGCCAAATCCAACACGCGTTGCATGAAAACTTGGTCATCAGGGTTTAATTGGGAATCTAGAGAATCGCTCATCGGGCAGATACTACACTAAAGCGTTAACGTTTATGTGGTTTGCCATTATTAACATCGGCTTGCGCCTTAGCGCGCTTAGCGCGTCGGCCATGTAAGGTTTGCTCTTGCAGACGTTTAATTTCATCACTGAACGCGTCGACATCTTGGAACGAGCGATAAACCGAGGCGAACCGCACATAGGCGACCTGATCGACTTCGCGCAATTCATTCATCACTAACTCACCGATGTCGAGCGCATTGATTTCACGCTCGCCACTGGTTAGCAAGCTATGCTTGATTCGGTGAAGAATATGTTCTATTTCATCAGAATCAACGGGGCGTTTCTCTAGTGCCCGCTCCAAGCCTCGAGCCAGTTTCGATTCGTCGTAATGCTCTCGATCGCCGTTTGATTTGACGATCTGAGGCAATTTAAGGCTGGCTTGCTCTAAGGTACTAAAACGCTCACCGCAGGCCTCACAAGAGCGACGACGACGCACCGCATCACGATCCTCGGGTAAGCGAGAATCAATGACACGAGTATCGTCGTTATGACAAAAAGGGCAGCGCATTTATGAAAGTGTTCTCAAGTTAACGGTATATCAAAGCTTAATCTGAATAATCGTATACAGGAAACGCTTTGCAAAGCTCTAAGACTTCGGCTTTCACTCGGCTAGCAATCGCCGCGTCGAAACTACCTTCTTGAGTTACCGAATCCATCACGTCGGCCATCCAGTTTGCTAGCGTTTCCATCTCAGCAATACCGAAGCCGCGAGTTGTGATCGCCGGTGTACCAATTCGAATACCGCTGGTTACGAATGGGCTTTGCGGGTCGCTTGGAACACTATTTTTATTAACCGTAATATTGGCCGCACCGAGTGCTGCTTCAGCGGCTTTACCGGTAATACCTTTTTCTATCAGACTGATCAGGCTCAAATGGTTATCAGTACCACCCGAGACCGGTGTATAGCCACGGGCCATTAAACCCGCTGCTAATGCACGTGAGTTATCAAGTGTGCGTTGTTGGTAGTCTTTAAACTCTGGCTCAAGTGCTTCTTTGAACGCCACGGCTTTAGCCGCAATAACGTGCATTAATGGCCCGCCTTGGGTACCAGGGAAAACACGTGAATTCAGCGCTTTTTCTAAGTCAGGGTTTGACTTGGCCATGATGACGCCGCCACGAGGGCCGCGTAATGTTTTATGCGTTGTGGTGGTGCAAACATCCGCAATTTGGACCGGGCTTGGGTATATACCCGCCGCGATCAAACCCGCAACGTGGGCGATATCACACATCATTACCGCCCCTACTTTGTCAGAGATATCACGAAAACGCTGCCAATCAACAACACGAGAATAGGCGCTAAAACCAGCAATAATCATTTTTGGTTTGTGCTCTAAAGCCAGTGCTTCTACTTGATCGTAGTCAATCTCACCAGTTGCTTCAACCAAGCCGTATTGCACTGAGTTATACAGCCGACCAGAGAAGTTTATTTTCGCACCATGAGTTAAATGACCACCATGATCTAAACTCATACCCAATACGGTGTCGCCTGGATTTAGAACCGCTTGATAGACCGCAATATTAGCGGATGAGCCTGAATGCGGCTGAACGTTGGCATAGTCAGCACCGAATAACTCTTTTAAACGGGCTATTGCTAGGTCTTCGGCAACGTCTACATAAGCACAGCCACCGTAATATCGTTTGCCTGGATAGCCTTCGGCATACTTATTAGTCAACTTGGTGCCTTGAGCTTGCATTACTGCTGCACTGGCGTAGTTTTCAGACGCGATTAACTCGATGTGCTCTTCTTGACGGGTATTTTCGTCAACAATGGCACTCCAAAGTTCTGGGTCTACATTTGCTATGGTGTCGCTTTTTTTGAACATGCGAGGATTACTCCGTGAAAAATTTTAAAATTCTTTCTCTGCTATAGCCGCCTTAGCAGCATTTACGGCATATAAGGTTGTTCTGGTTGATCGGCGCCCTCTTTCTCGACCACTTCTACGAGTAGATCTTCAGCCTTCGCTCCAAGTGCAAGTACCGCTGGGCTGGCGACAAAAATTGACGAATAAGTGCCGATCAGAACTCCAATAATTAGGGTTGCGGCAAAACCATTTAACGCATCGCCACCATAGAAGTAAAGTGCAATAAGCACCAACAAGGTGGTCAACGAGGTCAAAATAGTTCTGGGCAAGGTTTGATTAATCGAGATATTCATTGTTTCTTCGGTATCGGTATCTCGAAGCTTACGAAAGTTCTCGCGAATTCGGTCGAATACCACAATCGTGTCGTTCAATGAATAACCGATCACCGCTAACAAGGCGGCCAAAACAGGTAAGGTAAACTCAAGTTGAAGTATAGAGAACAAGCCGATGGTAATCGCAACGTCATGAACCAATGCAATGACGGAACCCAATGAAAACTTCCATTCAAATCGAAATGCGACATAAATCATTACGCCAATTAAAGAATAGACCAAGGCCAAGATACCCTTTTCAAGCAATTCTTTACCAAAGGTTGGGCCAACAAACTCAACTGAACGAACTTCGCCTGGGCCAACTTCTGACTCAGCAAGAATAGTAACAACGTTATCACTCACTTTATCGTCGTTGTTCTCGGTAGAAACAGGAATGCGAACCAAAACGTCTTTATTACTGCCAAAGTGCTGCACCACCGCTTCAGGGTAACCGTTAGCGGCTAAGGTAGCTCGCATATCGAGCACAGACACATCATCTGTATAGGCTAACTCAACTTTAGTACCACCGGTAAAGTCAATGCCACGGTTTAAGCCTTGCGTTGATAACGAATAAGCACTGGCGGCGATTAATACGACTGAAAAAACGAATGCTACTTTTCTCAAGCCGATAAAATTAATGACCGTTAATTTCTTAAATAATTGCATATGTGACCTTCCCTACTCTAAATAGATAGTGAGTCTAAGCGACGACCGCCATAGAACAGGTTAACTAAAATTCGAGATACAAAAATGGCTGTAACCATTGACGTAGCAATACCAATACTGAGCGTAATCGCAAACCCTTGAATTGGGCCGGTACCGAAATTAAACAGTACCAAGGCCGCGATCAAGGTGGTTAAATTGGCATCAATGATGGTTGAGAACGCATTATCGTAACCACGATGAATCGACATCTGAGGTGCCGCGCCCGCCTGTATTTCTTCTCGAATACGCTCGAATATCAACACGTTAGCGTCGACCGCCATGCCAACCGTAAGTACCATGCCCGCGACCCCAGGCAAGGTTAAGGTTGCTTGTAGTAACGACAATACCGCCACAATGATCACAAGGTTAAGCACCAATGCAAAACTCGCTACCGCGCCAAACACCCGGTAGAAAACAATCATAAATACCAGTACCAGCAAAAAGCCGTAAAGCACAGAAGTGAAACCTTTCTTAATGTTGTCAGCGCCTAGGCTCGGGCCAACGGTGCGTTCTTCAATAATGAAGACCGGTGCCGCCAGCGAACCTGCGCGCAGCAACAGCGCTAAGTCTTTCGCTTCTTGCGAATCTAAGCCAGTAATAATAAACCGCCGACCTAATTGCTCGTTGATGCGTGCCGCGCTGATAACCTCTTTGATCTCCTTGGTAACGAGTGTTGAGTTACCTTTCGAGTCAATTTTTGTTTCGCCTAAGGTTTCTATATAAACAATGGCCATGCGATTGCCGATATTATCGCCCGTCACATCAGAGTTAACATTAGCACCTTTAGAATCAAGGGTAAGACTCACAGCAGGCCCGCCAGTTTCATCAATACTCACGCTCGCATCGATAATATTGTCGCCCGAAAACATCACTCTTTTCTGCAACAAAATTGAGCTTCCGTCACGGTGTTTATATCGTTTTGAACCCGATGGCACACGCCCAGACACGGCTGATGCCGCATTCGCTTCGTCGACCAAGTGAACTTCAAGAGTCGCGGTCTTACCTAAAATACCTTTAGCAACCGATGGATCTTTAACACCTGGCAACTGCACAACAATTCGGTCAGACCCTTGCTGCTGAATGACTGGCTCGGAGACACCTAATTGGTCAATTCGGTTACGCAACGCCAGCATGTTTTTTTTCAGCGCTGCACTTTTAATCTCGGCAACCGCAACTTCGGTTAATTGAAGCGATAATGTAAACGAACCATTGTCTTGTTTCGTGGTCGCCAGCAGTTCAGGACTCTCGCTAGCGACTTTTCCACGAGCTTGATCTCTAAGTTCTTCAGTTTTAAATCTAAGGAAGATCGCACCATTATCTTGTCGATTAATTCCGCTGTAGCGAATACCCTCTTCTCTTAATTGTTTACGAATATCTTCGTAATAATTATCGTTGGCTTTCTTCTCAGCGGCAGCCATGTCAACTTGCATTAAAAAGTGCACGCCACCACGAAGGTCTAAGCCTAAATACATTGGCGCGCCACCAAGGCTTTCAAGCCAACTTGGTGTTGTGGGCATATCAGCCGCGGCAACGGGGTAAGACGTGCCCAATTTTGCGCGCAGAATGTCACGCGCTGTGTTCTGATCTTCTTCGCTGTTTAATCGAGCGCGAATTTTACCGTTTTCCAAGGTAATATTCTTTATCTCTACGCCAGCGGCATCAAGCGCTCGTTTCGCACGCTCTAACACTTTTGTATCAACAACCGCGTTGCGAGCACCGATCACCTGCACACCCGGTTCAGACTGATAAAGATTGGGGGTTGCATAGATCACGCCAAACGCGACAATTAACAACAATAATAGGTACTTCCAGCTTGGATTCTTATTCATAAGAGAAACAAAACCCGCTTAGTGTTAGCTAGCGGGTGTATCAATATTAGTTCTAGATAGTGCCTTTAGGCATCATGGCTTGGACAGACATACGCTGAACTTTGACGTCAATACCTTTAGCGATTTCCACCGTTAAAAAGTTATCGTCAACGGCGGTCACTTTCCCTAATAGGCCGCCCATGGTGACAACCTCGTCGCCCTTGGCTAAGCCACCGACCATGTTTTTATGCTCTTTTTGACGCTTTTGTTGTGGCCTGATCAACAAAAAGTAAAAAATCACAAATAAAGCGATCATTGGCAAGAAGGTCATAATGCTGTTGCCGCCAGCCGCGCCGGTTGCTTGGGCTGCTGCGTCAGAAATAAAGAAACTCAATAGATCGTTCATGAAAGGTTACCTTTAATATTTTTATCGTTATTTAGCCTACTTTGAACGCCCTCACTAAACAGCTTAAAGCAAGGAGTTCAAAAAAATTAAGCGCGAATTATGCCACAGTTGGGTCGACTTGACCGCGCATCTCAAAGAATTTTCCTCTGAATTCGGCAAACGCGTTGGCCTCAATGGCATCTCTCATTTGCTGCATTAAATTCAAGAAGAAGTGCAAATTGTGAACGGTCGCTAAACGAGCACCCAAAATTTCATTTGTCTTCAATAGATGTTTTATATAGGAGCGCGAAAATTGTTTACAAGTGCTGCAACCGCAAGCGTCATCAATTGGCCGTGTATCCATCTCATATTTGGCATTTCGGATCTTCACGACACCCGTTTCAGTGTACAACCAGCCATTTCGCGCGTTTCGAGTGGGCAAGACACAATCGAACATGTCAATGCCATAGTGAACCGCCGTCACTAGATTTTCTGGCGTGCCGACGCCCATTAAATAGCGCGGAGCGTCATCTGGCATGCTCGAGGTTAGGTGTTTGAGCACTTTGTACATTTCTTCTTTGGGTTCGCCAACCGACAAACCGCCAATCGCGTAACCGTCAAAGCCGATATTCTTAAGGCCGGCGAGTGATTCATCTCGCAAGTGCTCGTACATCCCGCCTTGAATAATACCGAATAGCGCTGACTCGCTGTCGCCATGGGCTACTTTAGAACGTTCAGCCCAGCGCATCGACAATTCCATCGAGTCACGCGCTTCTTTTTCGGTGGCTGGATACGGTGTGCATTCATCGAAAATCATCACAATGTCTGAACCCAGCTTTCGTTGGATATCAATCGCCTCTTCTGGCCCTAAAAATTTCTTACTACCGTCAATTGGCGAACGAAAGGTAACGCCCTTCTCTTCAATCTTGCGCAATTCGGCTAAGGACCAGACCTGAAAACCGCCTGAGTCGGTTAAAATTGGCTTTTGCCATTGCATAAAATCATGTAAATCACCATGTGCTTGGATCACGTCGGTGCCAGGGCGAAGCATTAAATGAAAAGTGTTGCCTAACACAATTTGAGCACCAACTTCGTCTAGCTCGTTAGGTGTCATTGCCTTGACAGTTCCGGCCGTGCCGACCGGCATAAAGATAGGCGTTTGTATTTCGCCACGCGAAAAAGAAAGCCTAGCTCGTCGAGCATCACCATCGGTATTAAAGAGATCAAATTTCATAATTTAAAACTTTTTTCACAAGTCAGCGCAAAGATTAGTTAAGTATCACAACACGCTTACGTTATTAAACTGGACGTGAATTACTTAATTTAAAGAGTAATGGCTTAGTTCAAAACGGCTAATAAGGCTACCGCGGCTCGCGCGCGGCTAGCAGTTCAATTGCGTCAACATAGCCTTGCTTTCCATGGCCAGAAATTTGAGCAATGCAAACGTCTTTGACCAATGATATTTGACGAAACGGCTCGCGCGCATGAATGTCTGAAATATGCACTTCGACCGTTGGGTTCTGGCAACCAGCGATCGCATCTCGTAATGCCACAGAGTAATGAGTTAAACCGCCGGGGTTAATAACCACGCCGTCAGCGGATTTTCGATGAGCATGCAAGTAGTCGATAATATGACCTTCATGGTTGGATTGATAAAAATGCAGATCATGCCCTACACTTAAAGGGTGGTCATCAATCCATTGATTAACATCCAATAGCGTGTCATGGCCGTATACCTCAGGTTCTCTCTCACCAAGCAAGTTCAAATTAGGGCCATTCACAACTAATATTTTCATGATACCACCTGCAAACTGTCGACAATATCATCAGCGGTGACGTCAGTAGAAACGATTCCATTTCCGATATCATCAATCAAAATAAAATTCAGGGTGCCGTTAATATTCTTTTTATCGTGGGCCACGACTTCCAGTACTTTTTCAGCCGGCACCGGGCCGAGCTCTGGCAAGTCAAAACGGTGGAGCAAGTTTTGCGCTCGTTCAAACTGCGCTAATGTAATAAGACCTTTTTTGTGTGAAATGAAATTAGCGCATTTCATGCCGTAGAGCACCGCTTCACCATGATAAAGCCCGCCATAAGCTTGAATCGTTTCAAAAGCATGACCAATGGTATGGCCATAGTTAAGTAAACGTCGCTCGCCATTTTCAAACTGGTCATTGGACACGATTTGAGCTTTTATATGGCAACTCTTAGCGATAATATCGCTCAATAACGCTTCATCGTTTAAGCTAACGAGGTCATCATAGCGGGCTTCCATGGTATCAAAAATCGTCTGGTCACGAATAAAACCATATTTTATCGCTTCAGCCAGCGACGATATAACATTCCGTCTGGGCAATGTTTGTAAAAACCCGGGGTCAATCAATACGGCTTTAGGTTGATAGATTGCACCGACTAAATTCTTACCCGCGGCTAGGTTGACCGCTGTTTTGCCACCAATGGCTGAATCAATCATCGCCAACAAGGTGGTCGGCAATTGAATAAATGGGATGCCACGCATGTAAGTCGCCGCAACGAACCCGCCTAAATCTCCGACCACACCGCCACCAAGTGCCAGTAAGATAGATGAACGGTCACAGCCCATTTCTACCATTTTGGTCCACACTTCTTCGGCGTGTCGAATATTCTTAGCGGACTCATCTGCCGGAACAATAATGGTACCAATATTGTAGCCAGCCTGCTTAAGCTGAAGAATAACCGGTTCGTAAAGCTCAAAAATAGCCTGTTGAGTAAGAACCACCCACTGCTGCCCTTGGTTCCAAGGCGCTAAAATATCAGCGAGGTTGTCGCGCAGGCCATAGCCCACACTGATGTCGTAGGAATGTTCAGCTAATTCTAAGGGAACAACTTGAGAAATTGAGGAATTCATCTGCAGAAATTGGTACGGCGCAGCGTGCGCATATTAGTGCAATATGGCGACACACTGCAAAACGATAAGGTAAGCCTATTTTATCGTTTTCTCTAGGTCTCTTACCAGCGCATTCATATCAACATGAGCAACAATATTGCCGCCCATCCATATTTCCACTGAATAAACCGCTTGCGCGACCAACATTTGCACACCATTGACGACCGATGCACCCTGAGCTTTCGCTTCTCTGAGAAACTTTGTCTCTAAAGGCGTGTAAATCAAATCAAACGCGAGCGTATTTTCAGTGAAAAAATCAGATGGCAGAGGAGAGTCTTTTACATTTGGGTTCATTCCAAGCGAGGTTGTGTTGATCACACAATCAAGATCGCTAGAGCTATTTGCCAAATCTTCAGCCGATACAATTTCGACATCGATCTCGCCATTAACACTTAGAATTGTTGTCTTTAGCTCTTCGGCCCGTTCGGGAGTGCGGTTAACAATTGAAATTTTAGATGCTTCGCCTTCAGCAAGTACAGCGCCGACGGCTTGGGCGCTGCCGCCCGCACCTAAAATGGCAAATTTATTACCTTCTATATCAACATTATTCTGTTGCAAAGAGTATGCAAAGCCAAGCAGGTCAGTATTATAACCAATAAGCTTATTGCCGATTCGGTTAACACAATTAACGGCATTGAGTAGTTGAGCTTTGCTATCGACCTCATCGAGCAAGTCAATAACACTGGACTTGTGAGGAGTCGTGACGTTAACGCCATCAAATCCACCAACCCTAAACCCGGTAAAGAAACTTTTGAGTCTCTCCTGAGGAAGTTCTACAGTTCGATAAGAAGCATCGTCAATTTCCAATTGACGATAAATCGCTTTATGCAGCGCAGGACTCATACTGTGACCCAACGGCTCCCCCAATAACGCAAATCTTTTCAAATCATACCCTGTCGTTTAAACATGTGACCAATGTTTGTAAGTGCAAATCGCTAAGCTCACACTTAATATTAAGTCGTTAATAAATAACGTTTTACTAACTTACTCACTAGAGCAATGCGCACTAATCTATGCTGCTCGTCTTGATCGTACCGCATTTGCAAGGTTTCGGCAAAGTTCTTCCGTTTCGGCCCAACCAACGCAGCCATCGGTGATGCTTTTTCCATAGACTAGAGGCTCACCTTCGACAACTTTTTGTGCGCCTTCGACCAAGTGCGACTCGATCATGACACCGAACACTCGCTGCTCTCCTGAGGCAATTTGCGTGCATACATCGTCGCAGACCTCTCGTTGCCTTGACGGATCTTTGAAGCTATTGGCGTGGCTGAAATCAATCATAATATTGG
>JALZVW010000099.1 GCA_023301745.1 Arenicella sp.
TGATGGCCGCCAGGGCCATGCGCATGACCATGCTCAATTTCTTCAGCAGTGGCATCGCGAATTTCAGAGATGCTTACATGAAAATGCAGCTCCTTACCGGCCAGCGGGTGATTACCATCAACCGTGACATTTGCTTCATCCATAGCCGTCACGACAACGGGCACTGGGCCTTGCTCGGTCTCAGCCTGAAAACGCATGCCGACTTCGACTTTGTCAATTTCTTCACCAAACGCTTCTTTCGGTACAGTTTGGACTAACGCTTCAACTGGCATGCCATAACCTTTATCTGGGCTAACGATCGCGTCTACAGTGTCGCCAACCGCTTTACCAAGTAATTGCTCTTCTAAGCCAACGATAATATTACCAGCACCTTGAAGATACACCAATGGGTCTTGCCCTTTCGACGAGTCGAGTACTTCGCCCTCTGAATCTTTAAGTTCATAGTGCATAGTAACGACTGAGTTTTGTTTAATCATGAGTAATGCCTGTTGTGCGCGATGCTATTTGATTATTGCGAGGCGCGTGAATAATTGGGGGATTATGCCCGTTTGGGAAGCGAAATTAAAATACTTAGAAACAAAAGCTAAGTTTTATCGATGGTTAGTCCAGAAATTAGTTCTGCTAACGTTTGGAGATTGACCGCTGTGAAGGGCTCGAGCCTTTGTCTATCTATGATCACGGTACAAAGACTTGAAGGTTTTTAGATGAGGGTAAAACCTAACACGAAGCATCAATGGGTAATAGATACTGCGTGTTAGGCGACCCCACCACAAACACCTTGAGCTTTGGACCCTACTCTACTCACTCAAGGTTAACAGAGACTTTCTGATTTCCTTTTCAGTATTTATACGCAGAGCAATAATAACTTTCAAGATATTTTTCAATACCTGAAAAACAAACAAGAAGAGCCGTAAGCCATTGAATTAAAATAGAATAAAATCGTGACAATAAATGTCAAAGAGGTACATACTTTGTCAATCGACTGACAAAGTATGTTTTAACAAATCTAGTGGCGTGCTTGCCTAGAATTGCGGCTTTTTTTGCCTTTCTGAGCGCCAGAATCGCGTTGCAGTTGATTTAAACACTTAGGTAAAGACTTAAGCCCAGAGCCGCGGTGATCGCTTTCAATGGCTATTAGCAGGTCCGAGGCCTCTATCCCAATTCTCTCAACACCAAGTTGAAAAACTAAATCATATAGTCTCAATAGCGAAATCTTATGGGTCTGGCCCGTTGTTTCAAACAAGCCCTTAGTTACCTTCGAAAAATTCTCGAACGGCGATTCGCCCAATAACAAAGGTAACGACGCTTTAAAGCGACCCGAGTTACCAATTAGATCCCAATAACGCGCAAAACGATTAACAAATTGAACTGTTGAGTAATCAACGGTGTCGCTACTCAAAATACTAAATGGTGGATTCGGGTTAAACACCAATTCGTGTTCTTGGGTATGCCGAATGATGGGAGAACCTTTAAGTCGCTTTAATATACCCACTTGAATTTCATGTGGCGTTAAGGCATGCAATTGATCGAAGCTGCTGGAAAAACTCTCCATGCTTTCACCCGGCAGCCCAAAAATCAGATCGGCATGTACGTAAGCATTGGTATGCTCTTTAATCCAGAGTAAGTTGGTCTTAGCCTGCTCGTTATTCTGTCGACGACTAATTCGGCCTTGCACTTCTGGATTAAATGTTTGGATACCGATTTCAAATTGTAAACTGCCTTCTGGAAACTTAACAATCATGTCCTTCAAAGCTTCTGGCAAATGGTCGGGTACCACCTCAAAGTGAAGAAATAAATCAGCACTCATACGTTCTAAAAAGAATTCCAGAATACGTAAACTATTCTTTATCTTGAGGTTAAACGTTCGGTCAACGAACTTAAAGTGCCGCGCGCCACGTTGATGCAGTACATCCATTTGCTCTAAGAACGCATCTAAATCAAAAGGCCACGCCGTTTTGTCCAATGCCGAAAGGCAAAACTCACATTTAAACGGACAACCTCGCGATGCCTCTACATAAAGCACTCTATTCTTTATGTCTTCGTCGTTGTACAAATAGTACGGCATCGCAATCTGATCGAGCTTAGGTTGCTTACCAGCAATGATCTTGGTGTCAGGATAGGTGTCGCTCAGCAAATCACTCAACAGCTCACGAAAACTTGTCTCGCCCCAGCCAGTGATCACATAG
The DNA here is from genome assembly GCA_023301745.1 of Arenicella sp. GTDB lineage: Bacteria > Pseudomonadota > Gammaproteobacteria > Arenicellales > Arenicellaceae > Arenicella. The sequence goes on from JALZVW010000099.1 coordinate 2,187, forward strand.
TCACTCAGCGCGACAATCGCTTGGTCATCGTTCTCGTAGCTCACTTCAGGGCCTCCGAGCACCACGATCACCTCAGGGGCAACGGCTTTTAAAAGCGCCACCACATTCTCGGTTTGCACACAATTCCAAATATAAACACCGAAACCGACAACCTTAGGTGCACTATTGAGTATTTGCTCGACGATGTCTTCAGGGCGAGACTCTAAAGTAAATTCTTGAATCTCACACTGAGATTCGAATTCACCAAGATTAGATTTCAAGTACCGCAGCCCAAAAGCACTGTGTATATAACGTGCGTTCAAGGTTGCCAACACAATCTCTGATGTCTTCAAGGCTGTTTGGTTTGGGTTTGTTTTTTCGGCAAGCATGAGGAGTCTATCTGATAAGCTAATTATTGACTGGGGCGGCGAGTTGACTAATAACAAACCCCGCAGCGACAAACGCAAACGTGCCAGTCACATGAGTGATCGACCCCATTCCTCCAGCACAATTGAGTGCATTACGGCTGGTGTCTGATTCGGGGTCGCTAACGGGTCGCATTGGACCAATTCCACCATCGCCGTCAGGGTAGACCAATTGCTCATCAGAATACACACACGGCACACCGAAACTTCGCTTTAAATTACGTGCAAAACCATAATCTTGTCGCAATAATTTACGAGTACGGGCGAGTAATACATCCTGTTTTGTTCTACTTAAATCAACCTGCTTAATCTTTAACGGATCAAACTGGCCGCCAGCCCCGCCCATAGTTAAGATTTTAATCTTCTGCTTGCGGCAATAATTAATAAGCGCGGCTTTTGTTCTAAAATCATCAATACAATCGATAACGTAGTCAAATTCAGGTTTAATTAATGTATTCAAATTGTCACGACTGATGAACTCATCAACCGCGTCGACCTTACAAAGCGGATTAATTTGCTCAATTCGATCTTTCATAACCAATACTTTGTCGCGGCCAATACTATCGGTAGTGGCCACCAACTGACGATTAATATTCGATTCTGACACAATGTCTAAGTCAATCAGTGTGATCGAGCCGATAGCACTGCGCGCCAAACTTTCGGCTACCCAGGAGCCGACCCCGCCGATGCCGATCACACAGACATGAGACTGAGATAATCTCATTACTCCTTGATCACCATATAACCTAGCAATGCCGCCAAAACGGCGAGCTAAATTAGCTTTAATCTCTGATTCGGACATCTGAAAACATGTTGTAATATAAGAAGATGATAGATACGCATTGCCATTTAGATTTTAAAGATTTCGACCACGATCGCCAGAAGGTATTAGCCAGCTGCCGCGAAAAAGGCGTGAGCACAATAATTATCCCAGCGGTCAGTGCAGCCACCTTTGATAAAACCATTCAAAGCTGCGCGCACGATAATAGTTTAAAATTTGCTCTTGGGCTGCATCCTTTTTTTATTGAAGAACACCAACCGCAAGACTTACTTACCTTAGATCAACTGGCCAAAAAAAAGCGGCCAATCGCTATTGGCGAAATTGGCTTAGACTTCTTCGAAAAAAAATTAATCGAGCCAAGTTTAAAGGAAAAACAAATTGCCTTCTTCAGCAAGCAGTTGATTATAGCAAAACACCATGATTTACCCGTTATTATTCACAACCGCAAAGCGCACGACGAATGCATACAGCTTCTCAAAGAAGCACAACCAAAGGGCGGTATCATTCATGCCTTCAATGGCAGCATTCAACATGCCGAAAAGTATATTGAACTGGGCTTTTTACTGGGTTTTGGTGGCATGATCACGTTTGAGCGATCGACCAAGCTACGCGCCTTAGCCGAGAAAATACCGTTGAATGCAATGGTGCTTGAAACCGATGCCCCAGATATGACGGTAGTACAACATAAGGGCGAGCGCAATAGCCCCGAATACATACCCTATATACGCGATGCGCTTGCCGAGATTAAGCGAGTCCCTGCAAAAACGGTCGCTCAAGTGACCTCCGAGAATGCACGGCGGGTTTTAACCTTCTGACAATCGTCACTTCAAAGCGCTACACTAAACCTTACGCCACACAATATTGCCGAACACCGCCTATGAAAAATACGTTATCCGCCGCCGTTATCTTGATTGGCAACGAATTACTGTCTGGCAGTATTGAAGATAAAAATTTGGCCCACATTGCAAAAACACTAGAAATTAGAGGGATCCGTGTGCGTGAAACGCGAATCATCCCTGATATCGAAAGCGATATTGTCGATGCGGTCAACACACTTAGAGCAAAACATGATTATGTCTTTACAACCGGTGGAATCGGTCCAACCCATGATGACATCACCTCAGACTCAATTGCCGCGGCCTTCGGCGTACCGAATATTATTGTGCAAGACGTGTTCGACGCTATTGGGGCGTATCTCGACAGCAAAGGCATAGAGTTTACCCGTGCCGCTCAACGTATGGCACACGCGCCTCAAGGCGCAGAAATGATTAGCACTGACAACGCGATTGTGCCTGGTTACCGCATAGAGAACGTATTTGTAATGGCTGGCGTTCCCAGAATTATGCGCATCATGTTAGACGCAATGATCAGTCGTTTAGAAACCGGCCTGTCAATTCAAAATACCTATGTACACGCCAATGTTGGCGAAGGCGAAATAGCCGCGGCATTAGAGTCGATTCAAAACCAACATCCGGATGTCGATATCGGTAGCTACCCGCAAGACCAAGACTCGACTATCAGCGATTACCGTGTAATTTTCGTGGTAAAAGGCACCGAGCTAAGCGAACTCGAGCTTACCTGTCAGCAAATATTAAAAGCCTGCCACGATGGCGGCTATGACGCGATAAAAATCTGACCCCCATGACATATGTCACCCTAAATCGGTGATAAGCGTCAATAGTCTCTGAGACCGAGCTAGATTAAAGTGGCCTTGTAATCAACGAGGCACTATGAAAACAGAATTAGAGAAACCAGCACTTATAAGTCGAAAACTCACTCACCGATTTGGCGATAAGGTGGCGCTAAATAGTCTTGACCTATCTATTCCCAGTTCAGGAGTGACGGCGCTACTTGGCGCTAATGGTGCTGGTAAAACCACGCTAATCAACTGTGCGCTCGGCCTTTGTAAGCCGAGCTCTGGGTCAATAACCGTATTTGGCCGAACGCCCGGAGAAATAGACACTAAGCATCTCGTCGGAGTAATGCTACAAGATTCAAACTTGCCCGATTTACTCACAGCGCGAGAGCAAATCGAACTGTTTCGTAGCTATTACCGCCACCCACTGTCAAGCGATGAGGTAATTGTACGTTGCGATCTCGGTCACTTCGTTGACCAACGTTATAAGAAACTCTCTGGGGGGCAGAAACGTCGCGTTCAATTTGCTTTAGCCATTATTGGCCAACCTAAAATAGTGTTTTTAGACGAACCCACTACCGGTTTGGATATAGGGGCTCGTAAAATCGTCTGGAATACCATCAATGAGCTAAGTGATTCAGGCACCGCCGTAGTTCTAAGCACACACTATTTAGAAGAAGCTGAATCCTTAGCCGATCACACAATTGTCATGCATCAAGGCGAGCTCGTCGCCAATGATTCCACCAACAATATTCGCGCGATGGCGAGCGGTGCGGTTATACGCTGCGAAACTCGTTTAGACATTAATAGCCTATTAGCAATTAACCATGTGCAAGCCGCACAGATAGTCGGCCGGAAGACCGAAATAAGAACCGATAACGCGACAGCTAGCCTGCGCCTTTTACTGCAGGCCGATTCAAACCTAAGCAATCTAACGGTGAGTAAATCAAGCCTTGAGGACGCATTCATTCAGTTAAGTCAATCTCAAGATACCGGCCAAACTCAACATCGAGACACGCCCACCGGAGAAAATCAATGAGTGTCTTTGCCAATGAAACCGGCGCTGAAATATTAAAGGCAGTAAGAGCGCCTGAATTTATTTTTCCCACGCTGTTAATGCCTTGCGCCTTTTACGCTTTATTTGCAATCGTGTTATCAAACTCCGGCAGCAACGCGACTTACTTACTCGCCACCTACGGGGTATTTGCGGTAATGGGCCCGTCAATTTTTGGCTTTGGGGTAGGCGTTTCAACAGAACGAGAACGCGGTTGGCTACAACTAAAACGAGCCGGTCCAGCCCCTGCGTATGCGTACATAGGCGCAAAACTCGTGACCACGCTATTGTTCGTCATGCTAGCACTGATACCGGTCTATCTAATTGCCGGTTTTGCTGGTGGTGTGGCGCTTGCTCGTGGCACTTGGTTTGCTCTTTTTGCAATACACCTCGCGGCAACCGTTCCCTTTGTTCTAATCGGGATTAATCTCGGATTCACCCTAGGCTCTAGTGGCGCTGTCGCTATTTCAAACATCGTATTTCTTGGTCTCGCAGTGCTCGGCGGCCTGTGGTTTCCAGTGTTCGCATTTCCAAGCGCTATGCAAACTCTGGCAACGTTCACGCCATCGTTTCATCTGGCTGAACTCGCACTCGCGGTTGTTGGCGCACCGGGTGAACGTACAAGTTCTACAAACGCGTTGACGATTTCGATCATGACCTTGAGCCTGCTCGTCTTATCGCTGTGGACATGGTCACGTCAAAAACAATAACACCCTACAAACAAAGACTTGAATTAAAAACAAACTCAAGAGAGGTATGCTTTGCTCGCAAAAATATTTTACAACTCAGTAATAGGCATCATAATCTTAATGCTTACTGTCTTAATGTTACTGCCAACGCCCGCTGATCTGGCAACCGTTGGGCAGCAAAACAACAACAGTAAATCCCTACTAATTAAAAATGCCTCTGTATTTAATGGCGAAGAAGCTCTGGCCAGACAAGACATCGAAATTAGAGATGGCCTTATTCAACAAATTGGTAGTGACCTAGTAGTGAGTGATGCTGAAACTATCGACGCACATGGTAAAACGCTGATACCCGGTCTTATTGACGCGCATACACATTCGTTTGCAAATGCTCTGGGCGCCACCGTCAAGTTTGGCGTCACGACCCATATCGATATGTTTTCGCATCCATCAATATTGACGCCTGAAAAAGAAAAACGCGTCAGCGTTGCTCAATCAAGCGAGGCTGATCTATTTAGCGCAGGTATGCTAGCCACTATTGAGGGCGGTCACGGAACACAATTTGGCATTCAAGTTGATACCATCAACTCACCAGATCAAGCAAAACAGTGGGTTGCACGGCGAGCACAAGAAGGCTCTGATTTTATCAAAATTGTGTATATGCCCTACTCAAGCCACTTCAAAAGCATTGACAGGGCAACGGCGGCGGCAATTATTGATGCCGCACACGAGATTGGCTTGCAAGCTCTCGCACATGTATCAAGCCAACGTGCGGCGCGAGAACTGCTTGAGCACGACGTAGATGGCTTGGTGCATATTTTTGCCGACAAGAAAGTAAGTGATGAGTTTATAAAATTAGCTCAATCGAGCAACGTCTTTGTGATACCAACACTGGCGGTAATCGCCTCAGCGGCGAATGAAAGCCTAGGTATGCGGCTAGCCGATGATCCATTAATAAAACCCTTTTTAGCGCCAGATCAATACCAACAATTACAATCAGGCTACGGTGACCAAAAAATCCCAGGGTTCGAATTGTCGATTGCACTTCACAATGTTAAAAAACTTCATCAAGCCGGTGTCACCATTCTAGCTGGCTCTGACGCCGCCAACCCAGGCACGGCCTACGGCGCTTCGGTTCACCAAGAATTACGATTACTTAGGCGCGCGGGGTTAAGCCCCAAAGAGGCGTTAAGAGCAGCAACAATGAGTGTTGCAGACACATTTAACTTAACTGATCGTGGGCGTATAGAGGTCGGAATGAAAGCGGACCTGGTTTTGCTTAACGCAAACCCCTTGACCGATATTATTGCGACTCGCGATATTTACACCATTTTTAAGAACGGCCAAGAGATCGAACGCGAACCAAACTCCAAACAGTCGCTCGCCAATGACATAGTAGATCCAAATCTAAGTGCCTTCGAAGATGGCCTGACCAGCCCTTCTGCGTTTGCCTGGTCAAAGACGGATGACACCATGGCTGGCGGGCAATCATCGGCATCAATCGCGCTTGGAAATAAGCACCTCTCAGTCAATGTGACGGTCGACCCTAAATTCATGTTCCCGTGGGCCGGTGCTGGCGCATTTACTCAAGACGCCGTCAATATATCACCGTACTCTCGTCTTACGTTTAGAGTTCGTGGCACTAACGGCCGCTACCGTGTGATGGTTTTTTCAGGCGCACAAACAGGTGCACCACCATCACAGAGCGTTGAGGTCAGCGACACGTGGAGCACTATCACCTTAGAGCTTGAGAATTTCAGAGGCTTAGATGTTGGTAATTTCTACGGCCTGGCTATCGTGGCAGGCCCAGAACAGGGCGAATTCAAGTATCAGCTTGATGATGTTAAGCTACTTCCATAGATGAGATTATTAAAATCAAACTCAGGCCGTACCGACAAACCCACTTCGATGGGCGAACGCCCTGAATTCTATTTGGTTTATCTCGCGTTCTATTTCTTTCCGTGGTTGTTTCAAACACCAAACCACCAAGATATGCTCGCAGCCTTGATCGCCATTGCTGTATTTATTCCAATATATTTTCATGGTTTTAACAAAGCGAGCACCAAGAGCTTGCCGCATGTATTGGCGATCTCTCTAATCGGTTTTGCAACGTCGCCATTTCTAGGTTCACATGGGGTGTTTCATATCTACGCCATGGTACAAGCAGGGTTTATAAGACCTGAACGTACGGCATGGATTACCGCGGTGATACTCACCCTTGTGTTTAGCGTATTTTCTTGGCTAACCAATCAATCATGGTGGGACTTTATCTTTCCAGTTTTTATGGGGCTTGTTACGCTTGTTGGCACAGTATCGGCCGCTGGACGTATTGAGCAAAGCGCACAATTAGCACGCTCCAGAAGCTTGGAGCAACACTTAGCCGCCGTGTCTGAGCGAGAACGCATTGCCCAAGACCTGCATGATCTGCTCGGGCAAACACTCACCATGGTGGCACTCAAATCAGAAGTGGCGACTCGCTTATTCGATACCAAACCGCAGCAAGCCAAACAAGAGTTACTGGAAATACGTGATGCCGCCAGAGTCGCCTTGAGTGATGTGAGAGCGGCGGTTGCCGGCATGAATACCACCAGCCTGCGGGCTGAATTGAAGCGTGCAGAACAAATCTTGTCGACCGCCGACATAACACTTAGCATCACCGGCACCATACCTTCGTTGAGCGCAGAGGCAGATCAAGTTCTAGGGCTTACCGTGCGTGAAGCGATGACCAATATTGTGAGGCACTCTGAAGCGACACAGGCTAACTTCAATATCATCGACCACGATGGTAATGTAATCGTTGTTGTCGAAGACAACGGGGTTAGTAGCTCAATTACCGAAGGTTCAGGGCTGATCGGCTTACGTAAACGTATTGAAAAGCTAGGTGGCATCGTTCGTCTCGAACAAACGCCTGGGCTTAAAGTGTCTATGCACATACCCAATTCAAATATTAGCCAATGATCAAAATAATTATTGCTGAAGACCAGTCTCTATTGCGTGGCGCTATTGCCACACTTTTATCATTAGAAGACGATATTGAAGTGCTCGCTCAAGCGGCCAATGGTATCGAAGCTCTCGAGTTAGTTGAACAACATCAGCCCGATGTGTTGTTAACCGACATCGAAATGCCATTGGCATCTGGCATTGAAGTCGCCGCCAGACTAAACGCGTTGAATAGCGAGACCAAAGTGATGATCGTCACCACCTTTGCGCGCCCGGGGTACCTCGAACGTGCGCGCGCCGCTGGCGTATTAGGTTATGTGCTAAAAGATGCGCCAAGCGAATCGCTTGCCGACTCATTGAGAAAAGTATTCGACGGGCAGCTGGTCATTGAAAAAGGCTTGGCCGAAGCCGCTTGGGCGTCGCCAGACCCGCTTAGCGACCGAGAACGGCAGATACTTATTTTCGCCGAAGAAGGCAAGACCAATAAAGAAATTGCCAAAACGTTGCACTTATCGGCCGGCACGGTACGCAATTACTTGGCCGAAGCGACTCAAAAACTCGGCGCAAATAATAGAATCGAAGCCTCGAAAATCGCACGCGATAATGGTTGGCTCTAACATTACTTGCCTTCACTTTTTTACGCGATGTTAAGATAGCACAGGCTATCTCCAGTCAGTCTCAATGCTACTCTATAGAAAGTCACCCATTATTTCTTTGCCGGCCCGCTATAGTAAGCACAGTCAATAGTGTGATCATTTATCATGCCGGCGGCTTGCATAAACGCATAGCAAATAGTGCCACCAACAAATTTAAAACCCTTTTTACTGAGCGCTTTTGCCATCGCATCAGACTCCGATGTTTTTGTCGGAATATCTTGCCACGACGACGGTTGATTAACGATCGTTTCACCACCGACAAACGACCACAAATATTCAGAAAAAGTAGGCCCCTTGCCATTCTCGGCTTTAGCTTGCATAGCTAAATATTTTTGCGCATTAACAATAAATGCATTCACCTTTAGTTTATTCCGAATAATGCCAGGGTCGTTCATTAAATCAGCCCGTTTACGATTATCATATTCCGCTATTTTGGCAGGGTCAAACCCATCAAACACCTTGCGATAATGCTCTCGCTTTCTGAGTACTGTGATCCAACTTAGCCCTGCTTGCGCTCCTTCAAGAAGTAACATTTCAAATAATTTTTGATCGTCACGTTCAGGCACAGCCCATTCTTCGTCGTGGTACTTTTCGTATAACTCATCCCCAACGCACCAAGAACACCTTTCCTTTTTTTTATTCATTTATCACTCTAAACAATTATTTTTCATCACCGCGCAAAGCGGCGACTTTATCGTGCAGTGTCAAACGCGTTGCGTCTTCAGCCGCAACCGGGGCGCCGGCCACTACGGTCAGTTTTTTCATAAAACCTGTAGGCAAGCCTTTTAGCGCCGAGCCGCGCTTTCGACTCGCCCATGTGCCCCACATGCCTCGTATCGCAAGCGGGATAACTGGCACTGGCGTGCGTTTAACGATTGCATCAATACCCGGTTGAAACTTATTGATTTCTCCATCTCGAGTGATTGCGCCTTCAGGAAAAACCACAACCAATCGGCCCGCTTTTAGCTCAGCCTCGATGGTATCAAACGCTTGCTCAACTAATTCTGGTCGGTGTTGTCGG